>NZ_OBMS01000002.1:0-445925 GCF_900217715.1 Bacteroides sp. AR29 | reverse complement strand
TTTTCCAAAACCGAAGTTCCGAAAGAAACCTATGGCAAAGAAGAGAAAAATGGAAGCTTACCGCTCCGTTTTACTGTCAGAATGTCAAAACATCGCCGCCTTCGTTCCCGAAAGCGGATGCAAAAGTAGCGCTTTTACGGACATCTGCAAAATATATACAAGCTTTTTTTGAGGGTTTACGTGAACTTTTTCATAACTAGCTGATTGATAGATATGTTTTAAAGCATGTTTTTTAAAGGGAAAGAAAGGAAGGAAGGAAGGGGACACATTATATATATACGCGCGCGCATCGGAATATACTAAGTTCGCCCCTTGACATAGACCACAGAACGGCCGGCACCACGCTTGAGGAGCCCAAAGAGAACTGACAATAAACCTGCGAAAGGCTACATCCGGAAAGCCCGGATACTAAACGAGAACTACTGAACAACTTTTCTCACCACAGATATGTTTCTTTCTTACCACACCCGCGTTTCTTTCTTTCCACAGCTGTGGTAAGAAAAGAACATTGCTGTGGAAAGATTAGTTTTTAGAGAAAAACAAGGTAGTACATCGCAGTTTTTTTCCTAACTCTTAGGTGTCATCTACGCACCATACTGCGACAATCAGTAGAAGCCTTTATCAAATCCACTTCTGTGCCCTACCCAAAGAACGCACAACGGCAGCAAACTCTTCCCGAGGAATGATAGCCTTATTACGTGTTTTCAAACGATTATTATAAACGGTCTGAGGTGAATAATGCAAGAATTCGGCAATCTTCACACTATCAGTGATACCTAAACGCACCAAAGCATAAATGCGCAATTCCGTATTCAGTAACTCACCATCTTTTAGCACAATCTGCTCGTCAGGATGGAGCAAGGCATTGAAGTCACTTACAAAATCCGGATAAATGTGCAAGAAGATAGCATCAAAGTTATGATAGAACTCTTTCAACTCATTCTGTGCCATAGAATGAGTATCGGTTAATGCTTTCACATCCTCCAACTGGTTTGCCTTAAGCTTACGATTGATATTTTTCCGATACTCATCCAGCTTACTGATATAATTGGAACAAATGGAAAAGACATAACCTATGTATTCCTCCTTCACATAGTTGGATTCACGAAGCTGATTATTGGTATCCCTCAACTGTTCATTCAAAGAAGTAAGCTGTACATTCGTTTCTGCCACTTGTCCGTGCATTTTCGAAAGCTCTTCCACATGCTTATTCAAGCGGTTGTTTGCCTCATTCAGCTGTTGGCGCGACTGCTTCAACCGCTTCATCTGCTTGTATATATATAGGAAGGCAAACAAGGATATCAAAGACAAGACACTGACCAGTACCAAATACATACGTAACCGCGCTTCTTGCCTCTGATTACGTTCCTGATAGATCTGACGAATGGTGTCCTGCACCGCAGAGATGCCCACTACCCTCACCCGGTTCCGATATGCCAAGGCATTCTGCAAGCAGTAACTCATGTAGACATAAGCATGGTCAATATCACCCAAACTAAAAAGTACCCCCGCCAGCTCTTCCAACGAAGCAATATCTTTATTGGAGATACGTACATCGGCCATAGCAGAATATATCAGGTAAGTCAGATAATTTTCCTGCTCATCGGACTCGCGATAAAAGCAGGCCAGCACGTAAGCATTCATGGCATCGCGCCGAGTGTCGAATGCAGAATTAAGAATTCCCTTCTGCAAACGTTCTTTAAAAACATACATACTGTCCGTACCTTGTACTACCTGCCCTTTATACCACAAGAACAAGGGGTCTTCAGGGGTAAGAACCATATTCAAAGAGTCCTTGTAAACACGCTCCAACTGTGCATAATGTTCATGCAAAGTACCCATTTCACTACCGGTATACTGATTGAAATGCGAATACAGATACAACATTTGTCCGTAATAGTCCACTAACAATTCTTTGGGGAGCGAACCGCCCGAGACTCCGTCCAACTCATCCTGGGCTTCTTTCAACAGACCGGTGGCAGCCAACAGAAAAGACTTTTTTATCTTCCACTCCATCTGCCGGTATTTATCATTCTGCTTATAAACTATGTCCAAATTGCCTGCCACATAATTCATTGCAGAATCGGCATTATAGACACAATACTCATCATAAAGATTTTTATTCAGCCAATATCTCTCCTCCAAAGTACGCACATCCTTTCGCAACTTGTGCAACTGGGCAATCTTCGCCTCTTTAAGCATAGCAAACGTGTTTTTTTGCGCAATCAGAGAATCAAGACGCACCAGCAGTTCTTTTATCTTTTCACTGTAAGGTGCCGCATTCAGAAAGGTACACCCCATCAGCAAAAATAGTAAAGCTATGATTTTTCTTTTCATTTCTATTATCTATATAAGGCTGAGAGCACAAAGATAAATTAATCTATCTAAACATAAACTACCTCCACCCTAAAAAGTACATGAAATTTAAGAGATATTTCGACCGCTCAAAGCGACAAAACAGTATATACAGACCTCCTTCCATAGTGGCCGACCTTTACTTTACACAGTAATCAGCAAGAATACAACTTATTATATATCTGATATTTACATTTCACACAGACTTACTTCTCCATATTACCTGCCTATCGGACGAATAGGGTTGTCCGCTATCTTTGCAGCACAGAAAGAAAAGTGTACTATGGAAAACCACCAATCTCTATTAGGACATACTTTTCTAATAATAAATTAAATCTTTCAATTAAAGTACTATGAGAATGATTACAAGAAATCTTCTTACGCGGAGTTACAAGCTCCTTTTGACATTACTCGTACTGCTAATGTCAACAAATGCATTTGCCCAACGATTGACAGCTACGGGTAAAGTAACAGATGCTGCAGGCCTGGAGGTCATTGGCGCATCCGTATTGGAAAAGGGTACCGCCAACGGTGTTGTTACCAATCTGGACGGGGAGTTTTCCCTGAGTGTAGGACAGAATGCCACACTGGTAATATCCTTCATCGGCTACAAAACGATAGAGGTAAAAGCAACCACCAACATGAATATCACATTGCAGGAAGATAACGAACTGCTGGACGAAGTGGTAGTTATCGGTTATGGAAGTGTGAAGCGTAAAGACGTAACCACAGCCGTATCCACGGTTTCTACAAAGGATTTGGACCAACGCCCCATTGTATCGGCAGCCCAAGCCCTGCAAGGCAAAGCAGCCGGCGTGTCGGTTATGCAACCCAGCGGTGAACCGGGCGGAGGCATGAGCATCCGCGTACGTGGTACCACCTCATTCAACGGCAGCAACGACCCGCTCTACGTAGTGGACGGTGTGCCCGTGGACAACATCAACTTTCTCTCTCCCAACGACATTGAAAGTCTCTCTATCCTAAAGGATGCCTCATCGGCAGCCATCTATGGTTCGCGTGCAGCCAACGGTGTGGTACTGATTACGACCAAAGCCGGAGCAGAAGGCAATGCCAAAGTGGCACTGAACGTACAATATGGTATGACGAAAGTAGCCAAGAGCATGGATGCCCTGAATACAGAACAATACCGTGAGTTACAGGAAGAAATCGGGGCTGTCAACCCCGCTGCCCTTGAAGGTCTAACAGACCAGACAGACTGGTTTGATGAAGTTTACAAAACCGGACAGACCCAAAACTACCAGGTGTCCGTATCTAACGGAAACGAAAAGATGAAATACTTCCTCTCTGCCGGTTATCTGAATGAAAAAGGCATTTTGGAAGGCACGTACTTCAAACGATATAGCTTCCGTGCCAACATTGACAACCAGATACGCAGTTGGCTGAACGTAAGTGCCAATATCTCCTACTCCGACAATATCGGAAACACCGGCATCATTTCCGGTACGGGTGCCAACCGTGGCGGTGTAGTCCTCTCGGTTATCAACACACCGACCTATGCTCCTATTTGGGACCCTGAAAAGCCGAATCAATACAATAAGAACTTCTACGGGGTAAATATCATGAACCCGATGGAAAACCTGGCCCGCCAGAAAAACAACAAGAACAAGGAGAACCGCCTCATCGCATCCGGAGCCGCTACCATCAGCTTTCTGCCCAACCTGAAGTTGAAATCATCCGTAGCCCTGGACCGCCGTAACGGTGTAAGCACCACATTCCTCGATCCAATATCGACCACCGACGGACGCAACAGCTTCGGTACAGCCTCTGACAACCGGAATATGAATACCGTGTTGGTTTTCGATAATATATTGACTTACAATACCAATATCAAGAAGCACGGCATCGACGTAATGGCAGGTTCTTCCTATACCAAATCGGACTATACCAACAGCTGGATAAACGGCTCACATTTCCGGGACGATAAAATACAGACCCTGAACGCTGCCAATAAAATTTCATGGGACGGTACCGGAACAGGAGCTTCACAGTGGGCCATCTCTTCCTATTTCGCCCGTGTGTCCTACAACTATGACAGCAAGTACATGCTTACCATGAACATGCGTGCCGACGGTTCATCCAAGCTGCATCCCGACCATCGCTGGGGTATTTTCCCCTCCTTCTCGGCTGCATGGCGCATTTCGTCGGAAAAGTTCATGAAAGACATCGCTTGGATTGATGACTTGAAGCTCCGCGGTGGCTGGGGACAGACCGGTAACCAAAGCGGTATAGGCGATTACTCGTATCTGCAACGTTACAACATCAACCGCATACCCTGGTTTGAAGAAGGTAACGACCATGCAGTTCCCGGTATCAGCCAGGCCAACCTGAGAACAAGTGACCTGAAATGGGAAACTACCAACCAGACGAACATCGGTCTTGACCTGACTGTACTGAACAACAGACTAACCTTCAGCATGGACTACTATTACAAGAAAACTACAGACATGTTGATGAATGTAAGTCTGCCTGCTGGTGCGGCAGCAACCACCAGCATCACCCGTAACGAAGGCGAGATGACCAACAAGGGATTCGAGTTCGCCATCAACTCCCATAACCTGACCGGCGAGTTTTCTTGGGATACAGACTTCAACATTTCTTTCAATAAGAACAAGCTGACCAAGCTGTCATTGCAGAAAATCTATACAGCAGCAAGCAGTGCCGAGGTGGTGAAAGAAAATATCGTACGCAATGAGCCCGGACGTCCTTTGGGTGGTTTCTACGGCTACATCAGCGACGGTGTAGACCCCGAAACCGGTAACCTGATTTATCGCGACCTTAACGAAGACGGCAAGATTTCCACTTCTGACCGTACCTATATCGGCGACCCGAATCCCGACTTCATCTACGGATTGACAAACACCTTTACATGGAAAGACCTCAGCCTGAGCATCTTCATCCAAGGAAGCTACGGAAACGACATCTTCAATGTGTCCCGTATGGAAACCGAAGGTATGTATGACGGTAAAAACCAGTCAACGGAAGTATTGAAACGCTGGAGAATTCCCGGACAGATTACGAATGTCCCGAAAGCCAACTTCAACATCAAGAACTCCACTTATTTTGTAGAAGACGGCAGCTACCTGCGTGTCAAAGACATTTCACTCTCTTACAACATCCGTTGCCGCCAGTTCAAGAAATGGGGTATCAGCCGCGTACAGCCTTACTTTACCGCCAGCAACTTGCTGACCTGGACCAGCTATTCAGGTATGGACCCCGAAGTGAACCAATATGGCAACAGCGGTTCTGTACAGGGCATCGACTATGGAACTTACCCGCAGAGCAAATCATTCGTTTTCGGTATCAATGTTGAATTCTAAAAAAGGAAGAAATAACTTATGAAACTAAACCATATATATAAAAGTATAGCTTGCGGTGTATTGTTGGCAATGACCGCAACCTCATGTGACTTGGACTATAATCCGGTAGACACCTACTCGGATGTAACGGAAGGAGTGAACAAAACTGATGAAAAGCCTATTTTCAACAGTGTGCAAGACGTGGAAACTTCAATGGTAACCCTTCACAAAAAATTTCGTGACCGGCAGGAGCACTGGTATGTCGACAAACTGCTTATCGGTGACGCTCATTCCGATAATGCCTACGCCGGAACAACGGGGGCCGAAGTGGTGCCTTACGAAACCAACTCCATTGAAGGCTCTAATTCTGTACTAAAACGTGACTGGGACCGTTTCTTAGGCGACATTGCCGTTGCCAACCGCATCATCGTGGGCTGTGACCAGCTCAAGGCACTCAGTGAAAGTGAACGCGGCAAGTATCAGTCACAAGCCAAGATATTCCGTGCCATGGTCATGTTCGATATGGTACGCTTATGGGGTAACTTCCCGGTCATCACTACCGTGGGCGGTGACATTACCGAAGACAACGTAGAAGAAATGTACCCGACCTATTTTCCTCCACAGAATACGGCTGAAGAGGCTTACGCCCAA
Organism: Bacteroides sp. AR29; assembly: GCF_900217715.1. NCBI lineage: Bacteria > Pseudomonadati > Bacteroidota > Bacteroidia > Bacteroidales > Bacteroidaceae > Bacteroides > Bacteroides sp. AR29. The sequence continues at coordinate 439,602 of NZ_OBMS01000002.1, read as the reverse complement.
ATAGAGAAAGACCTGACTGAAGCAGTGGAAAACCCCAACACACCGACAAACGACACATCAGACAAGAGCATACTTACCAAATCGGTGGCACGTGCCATGCTTGCCAAGGTCTATGCAGAAAAACCTCTGCGCGATTATGCAAAGGTTATCAAATATGCCGATGAACTTGCTGCCGACGGCTTCGACCTCGTGGAAGACTTCAGCGACCTTTGGGCGTATGATACGGAAAAAAAAGACTGCCGGGTACGCAATACCAAGGAGGCAATTCTCGAAGCCCACTTTCCTCCCGGCTCCGGCAACTGGTGTACTTGGATGTTCGGCCGTAACTTGAGCAACTGGGATGAAAGTTTCACCTGGGCCAAATGGATTACCCCTTCCCGTGACCTTATCCGCCTCTATGAAGAGCAAGGAGACACGAAACGTTACAATGAATCTGTTGTATGGTATGACTGCGGATGGAGCAACTATTATCCGGCAGACCATTATGCCTTCATGTACAAATGCCGCTCTGCGTTCAACAGCATTATCTATCTGCGATATGCCGATATCCTGCTCCTCAAAGCCGAAGCAAAAATTATGGGAGAGGCTCCCGACCTGAACGGTGCAGCCGACATCATCGACCGCATCCGCAACCGCGCCGGACTGGGCAAACTTCCACAAAGCACCCGCAGCAGTAAAGAAGCATTGCTCCAAGCTTATATGGACGAACGCCGCATGGAGCTTGCCTTTGAAGGACAGCGCTGGTACGACCTTTGCCGCCTCAATAAGGTAGAAGAAGTGATGAACGCCGTTTACGCCAAAGACAGCGGCCGCCATGCACAAGAAAATCTGTTCAATGAGAACTCCTATCTGCTGGCTATTCCCCAAGGAGCCATCGACCAGAACGAAAATCTGATACAGAACCCGGGCTATTAATACTAATGAGTAATATAAAAATCAATTGAATATGAATTTAAGAAATATATTCACTACCGCATTAGGCTACTTCACCATACTGGCAGCCTGCGGCAATGACAATGACAGTAACATCACCCCTACACCGGAACCCAAGCCAGACCAACCCACGGAAGAGGCAAAGGATGTTACCCTCTATGTAACGAACACCAGTCGTACTTATGATTTGACAAAGTCCGGGCTGGCCTTCGGCACCGGAAGCAACATGTCACCTTCTACCGTGACACTTGACCCTGCCACCCGCTATCAGGAAATGGACGGTTTCGGTGCAGCCATCACCGGCTCTACCGGTTACAACCTGATGCAGATGACACAAGAGAACCGCACGAAGTTTCTGACTGAAACATTCTCGGACAAAGAAGGCTATGGCTTCAGCTATGTACGTATTGCCATCGGTTGTTCCGACTTCTCATTCAGTGAATTCACTTGCTGTGACGAAAAGGGGCTTGAGCACTTTGCCCTTCCGATGGAAGACACCAAATATGTGATTCCTATATTGAAGGAAATTCTGGCAATCAATCCTGCCGTCAAAATAATTGCCGCTCCCTGGACATGTCCGAAGTGGATGAAAGTGAAAAGCCTGGAGGAACGTGTACCCTTTGACTCATGGACCAGCGGACACTTGAACCCCGAATATTACAGAACGTATGGCGACTATTTCGTAAAATGGATACAAGCTTTCGAAAAGGAAGGCATCAAAATCCACGCTGTGACTCCGCAGAACGAACCGCTGAACCACGGTAACTCAGCATCCTTGTTCATGGGATGGGAAGAAGCCCGTGACTTCATCAAGACCGGCCTGGGCCCTGCCTTCAAAGAAGCCGGAGTTACTACAAAGATTTATGTTTTCGACCATAACTACAACTACGACAATCTGGCCGACCAAAAAAGTTACCCTACCAAGATTTATGATGATGCGGAAGCCTCACAATACATTGCGGGCGCTGCCTACCATAATTATGGCGGTAACCGTTCTGAGTTGCTGAATATCCACAAACTCTATCCCAACAAGGAACTGCTTTTTACGGAAACCTCCATCGGTACTTGGAACTCCGGTCGCGATTTGGAAGCACGCCTGCTTAACGATATGGAAGAAATAGCATTGGGAACAGCCAACAACTGGTGCCGCGGCACCATTGTGTGGAATCTGATGTTAGACAGTGACCTGGGACCGGTAAGCCCCTCAGATGGTTCTTGCAAGACCTGCTACGGTGCAGTGGATATTGACAATACAAACTATTCTAAAATTGTCCGTAATTCCCATTATTACCTTATCGGGCACATGTCTTCAGTCGTGAAACCGGGAGCTGTACGTATCGGAACGACCGGTTACACAGCCAACGGAATCACCTACTCCGCCTTCGAGAATACGGACGGTACCTATGCATTCGTATTGGCAAACAACAATGCAGATGCCAAGCGAATCACCGTAAGCGACGGCACACACTACTTTTCCTACGAAGTTCCGGCCAAAGCAGTCGTTTCTTACCGTTGGAAAAAATAAAACTAATAATTTAAACAGAAGATTATAATGAAAAGCTTAAAATACTATCTAATGGCATTGGCAGGCATAGCCATGCTGAATGCTTGCAGCGATGACGATCCGGTTCCCGGCAACCCGACAATGGACTTTCAGGCAGAACCTTCTTCAGCCTTGTTCGGAGACAGTCTGCCTTTTACAATCAAGGCATCGGACGCAGATGTACCCCTTTCCACGTTAAAAGCGCGGTTATACTTCAGCGACGAAATGGTGTCAGAGACTATAATCCGTACAAAAGTAAACGGTCAAGACTATACCGGGAAAATATATGTTCCCTATCTGGCAAATATTCCCAACGGAACAGCTACATTGAAGTTCATTCTGCAGAACATCAATTTCACAATTACAGAGAAAAGCTATGACGTGGCGCTGAGTCGTCCGGACTTCCCCTACCTAACTCTGATTTCCGGAGACCAAGAATACCGCATGGAAAAAGTCGCAGCCAATCAGTATAGCGTGACCGGTGAATTTGCACAAAAAGTGAAAGGTTACATCAAAGCTCCTAAAGTAGGCGCCAACGGGAATGAAATCAACTTCGGATGGAGCAACGGTGCCATTACACAAGGTACCTCCAGTGAAATTACCTTCTCCAATCTGTCAGCTGGAGAATATTCCATCTCCTTCAATACGTTGACTTATGCAGCCGCTCCTTTCGTGAAACTACTGCTGAACGGTTCTGAAATGGAGATGGTGGATGATGACCATTACAGCATCGACCTCAATCTGAAGCAAGGGGACAACATCACTGCAGACATTCCCAACTTCGACCAATATTGGATAGACCCCGACTTCTTCGAAAAGAATGAAGACGGTTCGCTGAAGTTCCTGCCCATCGATGGAACTTATCGCGTCATTGCCAACCTGGCCCTGAATTATCTGGAAGTATTGAAAATGAACGGAACAAGCACCGCCACTCTGAACGATGACGGAACCGGCGCCCTTTGGATTATCGGTGACGGTATCGGTAAACCTTCCGTAGCGACCAATGCCGTAGGTTGGACTACAGAAAAAGGTCTCTGCATGTCACAGATTGAAGCGAAGAAGTATCAGGTAACAGTAGTAGCGGGAGAGCAAATCAAATCTGATGACATCAACTTCAAGTTCTTCCACCAGCAAGGTTGGGGAGGTGAATATAAAAACGATGCCTTGTCTACCACCAGTGACTTAGTATTTATAGGTGACGGTACCAACGGACGTGATGCCGGCAACTTGGGCCTCGTAGAAGGCAAAAGCCTGGAAAACGGTGTCGCTTACCGGTTCACAGTTGACGTAACGGCAGGTGTCTCTTCGGCAGTTCTGACAGTAGAAAAGGTAGAAAGATAGACGGATAACGCAGAAGATTAACTAAATGAGAAAGGGGCTGGCTCTATAAAAGAGTTCAGCCCCTCTTGTTTATGCAGAATATATGTTCCGGATTTAGCTTAAACCTTCTTTCGCCTCTTCTTGTGGAATACGTATCGAAGTGTAAAGCTCAAGAATGGCGGCTATCGTCAGAGACACAATCCATTCATTGCCCCTTGTAAAGAGCATGAATGCCCCCGTAAGCACCAGCAAAAGCGCACCGAATATTTGCTGTCGGCGCAGGCGTTTGACAGTGGGACTTTTACATTTGGACGGAGAATTAATTTGGGCCAAAGCAACCATCGTAGCGCCGATAGTATATATATAAGGTGAAAGAGGCCAGCCCGTGATATAAACGGCAGCTCCTGCCAAGAGCATCACGGCCCCTACTGCGAAAAGGGCGGGTATCAGTTGTTTCATTCTTCTATATCTTCTTCAAATACATAAATATCCTCATTGGGCTTTTTCATCAGATACTTCTCACGGGCAATCCGTTCGATGGCACCGGAGTCGACGGCAAGCTCATTGAGCCGTTCGGTATTCTCCTCGTATTCCTTGCGGTACTTTTCTATTTCATCGCGCAGACGGCTTTCTTCCCGGGCGTAACCCAAACGGCGTACAACACTGTTCTCATCCAGGAACCCGATAATTACAGCAAACAACGCAAGCGTAATCAGATATTTATGCTTGCGGACAAAAGACCAAAGAGAAGCAAGTTTATCCATCTCGTTATCTACTATTTAGCAATTTATCATTCATGATGGAGCTTGTCCATCATATAACTTCACGTCACAAAGATAAGAGGAATAACCGAAAGATTTCTTTTTTTTGTGTACATTTGCACAAAAAGCAAAGAATATCCCAAATATGGAAAACTATATCGTATCTGCACGGAAATATCGTCCCTCGACCTTTGAGTCCGTAGTAGGCCAACGTGCACTGACCACTACCTTGAAGAATGCCATTGCCACCGGAAAACTGGCGCATGCCTATCTTTTTTGCGGTCCAAGAGGCGTGGGAAAAACAACTTGTGCCCGTATCTTTGCTAAAACAATCAATTGCATGAGCCCCACAGCAGACGGTGAAGCATGTAACCAGTGTGAATCCTGTACTTCCTTCAATGAGCAGCGCTCCTACAATATCCATGAGCTGGATGCCGCCTCAAACAACTCTGTGGATGACATCCGCCAATTGGTGGAGCAGGTACGCATTCCACCTCAGATAGGCAAATACAAAGTATATATCATTGACGAGGTACATATGCTGTCCGCCTCGGCTTTCAATGCTTTCCTGAAAACACTGGAAGAGCCTCCACGCCATGCCATATTCATCCTTGCCACTACCGAGAAGCACAAGATATTGCCCACCATCCTTTCACGCTGCCAAATATATGATTTCAGCCGGATTGGTGTGGAAGATACCGTAGCACACCTCGCATATGTCGCCTCCAAAGAAGGTATCACTGCTGAACCGGAAGCGTTGAATGTCATTGCCCTCAAAGCAGACGGCGGTATGCGCGACGCACTATCCATCTTCGACCAGGTGGTAAGCTTCACCGGAGGACACATCACCTATAAGAGCGTGATTGAAAACCTCAATGTGCTGGACTATGAATACTACTTCAAACTAACCGGATTCTTTCTTGAGAACAAAATCAGTGACGCGTTGCTATTACTGAATGATGTGCTCAACAAAGGCTTCGACGGCAGCCACTTCATCACCGGACTTTCATCCCACCTGCGCGACTTGCTTGTCAGCAAAGACCCGGCGACACTGCCGTTGCTTGAAGTGGGCGCAAGCATCCGCGAACGTTACCAAGCACAAGCACAGCAATGCCCCCTCCCTTTTCTTTACCGTGCCATGAAGCTCTGCAACGATTGTGACCTGAACTACCGTGCCAGTAAAAACAAACGGCTACTGGTAGAGCTCACTCTGATACAAGTGGCACAACTGACCGCCGAGGAGGACGACGGTGCCAATGGGCGCAGCCCTAAACAAGCTATAAAACCCATATTCACGCAGCCTGCCGCCGCTCAGCAGCCACAGGCCACTGCTGCCATGCCCCAACAAACCGTACAGCCGGCAGTACAGACAAACAGCACTCCCCAACCTGCTGCCACGCAGCATAGTAATGCAACAACTCCACATGCCACACCTGCTGCCGTATTAATGGCGCAAGGGAGAGAAGAGAAAAAAATTCCGGTCATGAAAATGTCCGGATTAGGGGTCTCCATCAAACGCCCCCATATAGAAGAGGAACAAAGAAACCCTTCATCTAACCCTACTGCCGCCCACCAAGCAGCACAACCGGAAGAAGACTACATCTTCAATGAAAGGGATTTGAACTATTACTGGCAGGAGTATGCCGGACGTATGCCCAAGGAGCAAGTAGCCATTGCCAAGCGCATGCAGAACATGCGCATCACTTTAATAAATGACACAACTTTTGAGGCTGTGGTAGACAATGAAATCGTTGCCAAGGAATTTACCGGCATGATACCCACTCTGCAAAATTACCTACGTACCCGGCTAAAGAACCGCAAAGTCACCATGACTGTCCGGATTAGTGCTCCTACTGAAAAGGTACGTGCCTATGGACGCGTTGAAAAATTCCAAATGATGGCACAAAAGAACAGTGCACTATTACAACTAAAAGAAGAGTTTGGTTTGGAACTCTATTAATCCCTTCCAATCGCCTGCATAAAGTTGCTAACAAATTGAGTATAAAGGATAAAAAAAAGCATCTATTTAATTTTTTATTTATTCATTTATATTTATTTTTGCCAATAATAAACAAAAGAGGCAAACAAACATTTGAGAACAAAAATGATTATATGGATGCTATTGGGGCAGATACTGTATACTTCTGTCTTATCAGCACATACAATAGCCAATCAAGAAAAGCAGAGTATTCTGCAATCATTGGTCAAAAGACAAGTTCTCTATGATGACTCCATATCCATAGACAGTGTCATTGCGTGGAGCGAGCAACTTCTTCCCACCCAACAATCAAATGAAGATAGAACAACGTATTTTCTATTACAACTTCAATTGGCCAATGCCTATACATTGCGCGGCGATATCAGCTTAGCGACGAACCGGGCACAACTTATGTACGAAGAAGCTAAAGCAACAGACTACCAATTTGGTATGGTAGTGGCCAACCAAGCCATCGGAGACGCCTATAATACAATAGCCAACATGGGGGATAAAGCCCTGGAATCATACCAGGATGCTTTGACTGAACTATCCAACATTTCAGACCAGCATCCATATAGGGCACAGCTTCTTTTAAAAATGTCCAACGTTCTGCAACGGAAAGGACGTCTGGAAGAAGCGGAAAAAATCCTGGAAGAGCTGGAGAAAATATTATATCAGGAGCCTGACTACCCGACAGACTTCTTTTTCTGCATCGAAAAGACGAATTTTGCCATTTCCCATGGACACCTCTCACAAGACTATCTTGATGAAGCAAACATCTGGCTCCACAAAATGGACTCCATTTACCAACTGCACCCAGAGAAGTTCTATCGGTTTCACTTGGATTATACCACTGCCGCCTACTATAGAGCCATGGGAAATTGGGACAAACAATACTGGAAACAAGCTCTGGACATCTACTCCAAATTGCAAGCAGAATACTCCGGTAATAAGCGCTCCACGTATTACCGCTGGACTTCGCTGGAAAAAATCTATCTCTGTAAAATACAAGGCATGGCCATGGAAGCCTGCCGAATCTACCAGGAATTGTATCCTCCTATAGATACACTCGCTTCACAAAGCTATATCCGGCAAATCAATACGATAAAGGCAAAATACCAGGTAGATAAGGCAGAGACGGCCAGCAATAACGAATACAATAAAATCATAACCAGCATATTGGTAGGAACGATGGCATTAGTAACGTTATTTGTTCTACTTGCCATCCTACTCAAAAGGCAACGGGAAAAGGTGAAACTCTCCACCCAAAAACTGGCAACATCACGGATAAATGCCGAAAATGCCATGCGTGCAAAAAGCGTGTTCCTCTCGAACATGAGCCATGAAATCCGTACCCCACTCAATGCATTATCGGGCTTTTCATCCCTATTGACGGAAGAGGGACTGGACGATGAGACACGCCGTCAGTGCAATGAAGTTATCCAACAGAACTCAGAACTATTGCTGAAGCTTATTAACGACGTGATAGATCTATCGAGTCTTGAATTCGGCAAACTGCAATTCTGTATTGCACAACATGATGCCGTAAGCATCTGCAGAAACGTGATAGATACCGTGAACAAAGTGAAACAGACACAAGCTGAACTTACATTCACCACCGAGCTGGAAGAAATGCCCATCGAGACTGACGACTCACGCCTGCAGCAAGTCCTGATTAACCTACTGATAAATGCTACCAAATTTACCCCACAAGGCAGCATTGTCCTAAAGCTGGAAAAAGAAACGGACGACACCGTACTATTCACCGTAACAGATACCGGTTGCGGCATTCCCAAAGACAAGCAAGCCAACATTTTCCAACGTTTTGAAAAGCTGAATGAGAATGCTCAAGGCAGTGGGTTGGGGCTCTCCATATGCCAACTTATCATAGAGCATATCGGCGGACAAATATGGATTGATTCAGAGTATGCCGAAGGCTCACGCTTCTGCTTCACCCACCCCATAAGCCAGACAGGCAGAAAGGAGAATAAGAAATGAAACAGATATTTACATTGCTCATTGCCTTATGCTGGCTGTTACCGTCCGCACACGCAGATGTGCGACGGACAGAAGCCAAGGATAGCCTGCTACGTATATATCTTGCCTCCCCAGCCGATACCACCAGATTGGAAACCCTATATCAGATAGCACTGCTTGACCAACTGTCACCGACATTCATCTATTACGAGAACAAATTACTGGAAGAGGCCATCGCCCAGAAAAATATACTTTACCAGAGTGCGGCCATATATGCGCACATTATTTATTACTACAACCTATTGGACCAAAAACATGCAGAACAATGGCTGAAGAGGCTCGAACAGTTGTCTGAAGAGCACAACTACTACCGTCATTACTTCAGAGGCAAAAAGATGATGATAGAATTCTATGTCATCAGCCAGAAGATTGAATTAGCCCTCAAACAAGCACAAGACATGTACGACAAGGCTCAAAGTCTTGGCAACCATGACGGTATGCGCGAAGCATGCCTATGCCTGATGACTGGATATTTCAATACCTTACGTTACAAAGAAGGAATCACCTACCTAAACAAGGCTTTTGAACTGACAAGTCCGGATTCCTCCCTTGCCACTCAGATTGATTTATTGACAAAAGCGGTACTGGCTTACTCATATCTGCATGACAATGACAACATGTTCCGGTATCTGGAGGAACTCAACAATGCAAAAAACAGATTGCAGGAAGAAGGCACCACCGTACTGACAAACGGCTATACCAATTTGTATCTGCTCATAGATTTACAATACGCCCTTTACTATACCCGCCTTCAACGTCCTGCGGAAGCATGGGAATATTTGCAGAAAGCAGAGCGGCATCTCAGTACATCTTCATTTCTTCCTTATCGGTTGATACGTTTGGCAGCATATGCCGAATATTACCAACTGACAAAAGAATACGACAAAGCTTTGGTTTATTTAGAAGACGCCATTGAACTTGTAACCCCTATTTCACTGGATGATGCCATGATTTATGGACTTCAGAAAGCGGATATATTAGTAAAGATGGGGTTTCCGGACGACGCACTTCCTGTCTATAAACAAATAACCAAGGCAAAAGATTCGTTATATACAGTATTCTCCACCTCACAGATAGAACAGATACAAAGCCTATATAATATGGACCAACTGCTTTTCCAAAAAGAACAGCGGCAAGCCACTTTTCACCGTATCTGTCTCGTTACCTCCATCATCATCATTATAGCCTTGTTACTTTTCAACCTACATATGTATAGAAGCAGGAAGCGGCTGCAACAAGATGAGAAGGAAATGCGTAAATTGGCAATTATTGCCGAAGAAGCCAACGAAATAAAAAGCCGTTTCCTTGCCAATATGAGTTATAATATCCGTATCCCACTGAACAATGTAGTCGGTTTCTCCCAACTGCTTTCCACCGACAACGAGCTGGATGAAGAAGAGCGAAAAGAGTATTCCTGTATTATCCAAGCCAATTCGGGTGAGCTTATCCAACTGGTAAACGACGTATTGGACCTCTCACGCCTGGAAGCGAATATGATGAAATTTCAATTGCAGGATTGTAATGTAAAAGAATGGTGCAACGAACTAGGTTGTCTAATACAAATGCGTAGTGAAGGCCGTATCCTCCTGGAACTACAAGTGGAGGTAGGAGATGTACGTATCCATACCGACGTCAACCGCCTTACACAAATAGTGACAAGTATGCTGCTTTATCCGAACGACTGCAAAGAAACACGCAAAGTCAGCATGTTCTTGGTCAACCATCCGGACAAACACATCATCGCATGCCGGATAGAGAACAGTCCTATAGCCGATTCCAGGTTTGCCTCTCAAAAAGTATCAGTGCAACAGAAAATCAACCAGTTGTTCTTTGAACATTTCAAAGGTACCTATCAAACCGAGAATGTCGAAGAAGGAGAAATCGCAGTGATTACTTTTACCTATCCGACTCTTTCTTAAAAGTTGAAAATCGGCTTAAGCTCCAGCTAAAGCCAATAGTATCAGAGCAATTCGTTTACGAAATTCAAAAACGAACATTTTTCAGTCTCTGCGGTATGCTGTGTCGCTTTCTCGACTCCTTATTTAGACGACATACAAATTATACGTTTTTAATCAAGATTGATAGCAAGTAATAAAGAAAACCACTATTTTTGCCAAACGAATTAGTACTAATAATAATTTAAATCTAAAAGAAAATGGCTTACGTAATTAGTGACGATTGTATTGCTTGCGGAACTTGTATCGACGAGTGTCCGGTTGGCGCTATCTCTGAAGGTGATATCTATCATATCGACCCTGAGACTTGCACAGAGTGTGGTACTTGTGCAGATGTTTGTCCTTCTGAAGCAATTCATCCGGGAGAATAATACAATCCCAGTATCAAAAACAAAAGCGTGGGTAGATAAACTGCCTGCGCTTTTTTATATCCCCCACGTGAGATTCAGTACCTTCACCCCCCTCATTGTTATTTTCTATATACGGATAATACGTTAGTTCACAGACATGAACACTTTGTTCCATAAGTATAAAACAAAGTGTTCATATAGTAGAAAACAAAATGTTCGTATAATATAAAACAAAGTGTTTATACTGTATGGAACAGAGTGTTCGCTATAATGAAACAAAGTGTTCGTCATAACAAAACAAAGTGTTCGTCATAACAAAACAAAGTGTTCGTCATAACAAAACAAAGTGTTCGTCATAACAAAACGAACAGTCCGCTTTGATGAAACGAACTGTTCGTGACAGCATGACAGATGTCTTGCTAAAATAAGTTTGTAGAAGAAGTTAGAATCACTTCAGATTAGCCAGTGCTTCTTTTATACGACGGATAGCTTCAACTATATTTTCATCGCTGGTTGCATAACTCATACGAATGCATTCGGGAGCTCCGAAAGAAGCACCACCTACGCAAGCCACATGAGCCACTTCCAACAGATACATGGCCAAATCATCTGAATCATTGATTTTACGTTCTCCGGCAGATTTACCGAAGAATGAATCGCATTTAGGGAACAGATAGAAAGCACCTTCCGGTACATTCACCTCGAAACCCGGAACTTCCTTGGCCAACTTTACAATCAAATCACGACGACGCTCGAAAGCCTTGCGCATTTCCTCCACCGGAACTTGTGTACCCGTATAAGCAGCCTCAGCAGCCTTCTGAGATACAGAACAAGGACCGGAAGTATACTGTCCCTGCAATTTATTGCAAGCCTTCACAAGCCATTCCGGACCTGCAATGAAACCGATACGCCAACCAGTCATTGCATATGCTTTGGAAACACCATTCACAATGACCGTACGCTCTTTCATTTCGGGGAATTGTGCTATGCTCTGATGCTTGCCGATATAGTTGATATGTTCGTAAATCTCATCGGCAATCACAACAACCTGCGGATACTTTGCCAATACTGCGGCCAGGCCTGCCAACTCCTCCTTGCTGTACACCGAACCCGTAGGGTTAGAGGGAGAGCAAAGAATCAGCGCCTTTGTCTTCGGGGTGATGGCAGCCTCCAGCTGTGCAGGTGTTATCTTAAAGTCCTGGTCGATACCGGCAGGTACGATAACCGGCGTACCCTCAGCCAACTTTACCATTTCCGGATAACTGACCCAATAGGGAGCAGGTACAATTACTTCGTCACCCGGATTTACCAATACCAGGATTGCATTGCAAACCGACTGCTTGGCACCATTGGCGCAAGAAATTTGTGCGGCGGTATATTCCAGACCGTTTTCCTTCTTCAACTTCTCTACAATTGCATTACGTAAGGCAGGATAACCCGGCACTGGAGAATAGCGAGAAAAGTTATCGTCTATCGCCTTTTTCGCAGCCTCTTTAATGTGGTCGGGAGTATTGAAGTCCGGTTCTCCCACACTCAGGTTAATTACGTCTACGCCTTGAGCCTTCAGCTCTGCGCTCTTTTGAGACATAGCCAGTGTCGCAGAAGGCGACAAACTGTTTAAACGATCTGATAATTGGTTCATTTTGTTACTATTTAATGATTGTTACGCAAATCCGGTTGCAAAATAAGCGATTTTCTTTGATATAAGAAAACAAAAAGACAGTTACTTATTGAAATGAAGTGTATGTCCCATACGTTCTTTCTTGGTACGGAGATAACGCTCGTTGTATGGATTCGGAGTAGTCTCAATAGCTACGTTCTCCGTTATTTCCAAACCGTAAGCCTCCAAGCCCACACGTTTCACGGGATTATTGGTCATCAGCCGCATTTTGTGCACTCCTATCTCACGAAGAATCTGGGCACCCACACCATAATCACGCTCGTCTGCCAGATGTCCCAGGCAAATATTAGCATCCACAGTATCCATGCCTTCTTCCTGCAATTTATATGCTTTCATTTTTTCCATCAGGCCAATGCCGCGACCTTCCTGATTCAGATATACAACTACCCCCTTACCGGCTTTCTCTATCATCTCCATTGCCTTATGCAGCTGCTCGCCACAATCACAGCGTTTGGAATTGAATATATCACCAGTGGCACAAGAAGAATGTACACGCACCAGAATCGGTTCATCCAATTCCCAAGTACCCTTGAACAAAGCTACATGTTCCAAACCGTTCGACTTCTGGCGGAAAGGAATCAAACGGAAATGACCGTGGTCTGTAGGCATATCCACTTCCACTCCTTTTTCTACAATAGACTCCTGCTTCAAACGGTAGGCAATCAAGTCACGGATAGAAATCAATTTCAAGCCAAATTCATCTGCCATTCTGCGCAATTCGGGCAAACGGGCCATTGTACCATCCTCATTCATTATTTCCATAAGGGCTCCCGCCGGATAAAGTCCAGCCAAACGTGCCATATCAATAGTAGCCTCCGTATGTCCGGCACGGCGCAACACACCTTTCTCCTGAGCATACAATGGATTAATGTGGCCAGGACGCCCGAAAGTGGCCGGAGTAGAAGCCGGATCGGCCAACGCCTGGATAGTAGCAGCGCGGTCTGCCGCAGAAACCCCGGTACTACAGCCTTCCAATTTATCAATAGTAACAGTGAAGGGAGTACCCAATACAGAAGTATTATCCGATACCTGATGCGGCAAATCCAGTTCCTTGCAACGCGAAACTGTAATTGGAGCACAAAGCACACCACGGGCATGCTTCAACATAAAGTTTACTTTCTCCGGTGTAATCTTTTCAGCTGCAATTATCAAATCACCCTCATTCTCACGGTCCTCATCATCCACAACAATCACAAAGTTACCGGCTTTGAAGTCTTCAATGGCCTCTTCTATCGTATTCAACTTTACATTTTCCATAATCTATTTTGTTTTTATTTATTCTGATCCCTTTCTATAATTCCAATCACATCTTCATTTGTCTTGATAATCCGCTCCATATCCTTATTCAGACGGATACGGAATGCCCAGATACGGAAATAAAAGAACAAGCCTATCGGGAAAACAATACCGCAGAGCAAGTTTAACCAATAATTGCGGAACGGACGGACATGCGCATGGATGGGGATGACCGGATAGGTGTTCAGCGCTGTCAACAAAGTAACGGATCTTGTATTCGACATCTCATCTATCAGACTCTCCAAACGTTCGTTAATATCTTCCACTGCCTCATCCTGGCTATCAGTCATCCACAATTTAAAGTAATTGGGAGCACGTTTCAACCCCTTTCTATCAGCATATTCACGACAGTCTACGGACAAAGCCTTCAGCTCTTCCGGAATACGTGTATAATCAGGATCATGGATGATTACTTCCTTACGGAACAGATGGCGTACACTGCGAATACCCACAACCTTCTTGAACCAATTTATATAAGCATCAGCATTCAATACCACTGAATCATTGTTGGATTTATATGTCAAGAACGCACCCAATGGAGCCAAGACAGCAGTACTGGTCCACATACCCATCCAGACAACCCACTGTCCGTCACGGGCCATCTTATACCCCGTATTGTTGATGATGTAATAGATAATAAAAATCAATACAGAAACCACCACCGGCATTCCCAAGCCTCCTTTACGGATAATTCCTCCGAGTGGCGCACCAATAAAGAAGAAGATGAGACATGCCAGAGAAAGAGTCAGTTTCTCATGCCAGGAAGTCATGTGCCGTCGAAGGCTGCTTTCAGTCTGCGATATATTAAAGCTCTTAAAACTCCAGTCACTCCCCGCACTCTCTGCACGGCTGACGGCCGTGGATATAACCTTCTGTTTCTGCATCAGTGTAGCCACATTGTAGAGGCTGTCTACATTGTACTCACCTAAATAGGCCTTTTCAATCTTCAATGTATCCTCTTTAGACAAGCTGGCTGTCACCTTATAAGTTCCTGCCATAGCTTCTTTATAATAACCACGTCCCACACTGTCATTCTGCAATTTCATGGAATCAATATCCGCCTGCAGCATTCTCATATCCTTACTGTTGGACTGATTACTCATGATACCTGCATCCACCATATTAAAATCCGAATTGAACTCAATGATTGCATGCTTTTCGCGGAATGTCTCACGCCGGTAAGGCACATTCCTTTGGTTCATGTTCTGCGATTTCAAATTCTCAAACTGCTCACCACTGTATAAATGCAAATATAAATGCTGTTTGTCAGCCGTCATCTCCAGACGTCCCGAATCAGACTTGATAATTTGAGCATTCTCAAAACCTTTCTCAAAATTATATATCAGTACGTCATACAGCATACCAGTTTTGCGGTTCTTATGCTTCACATACAGATTATAACCATCTATTTCATCGTAGAACACACCTTCAGGAATATCCACTTCGGGAGATTTCTGCTTCATGGAAATAAGCAAAGTCCATAATTTTGTTTGGGCTTTTGGTCCTATGACATTTTGGAAATAGAAAGAGACACAACAGATGAAACAAATAAAGATAATCAGGGGCCGCATGATTTTCAATAAAGAAATACCGGCTGCCTTCATGGCAAGTAATTCAAAACGTTCTCCGAAATTTCCAAAGGTGATAAGGGCAGCCAGCAGAATAGCCAGCGGCAACGACGCAGGTACCAACGAAAGCGCAGAATAAAAGAAAAACTGTGCAAGGACAGTCATCTCCAATCCTTTTCCTACCATTTCGTCCACATACCTCCATAAAAACTGCATCATAAAGATGAAGAGGCAGATGAAGAAAGTACCCATAAAGAGCATGCAAAAGCTCTTCAAAACAAATATATCTAACTTTTTTATGCGCAGCATTTTACTCGTTTCATGCAATGAGAGCACAAAAGTAGTACAAAAAAGGGAGTACGGGAAATTTTTAATCTAAAGTTAACTAAAAACCACAAGTTCTTCGCAAAGTATCCACTTGCGATTCCCATAATTCACGCGAATCACCCACCTCGTCTATATCGGCAAAGTCTGTTATCTCCAATACGAAATCATTGGTCAACTCATTGTTTGTCATCTTCAGTTCAAAGTATTCTCGCTCGTTCTCATCGTCCAGCCAGCGGAAGCGGATGAATGAATACGCCCGCACGGCAATAATCTCGGCATCACGTTTTTCTGTTTTTCCCCAAAAAAAGGTTACTGTTTTATCGTCTGACTGAACCCTATCAGCAAACCAGCCCTCCAAACCAGTAGGGGTACTTATCGCTGCCCAAAGAATACTTTTAGAAGTCGCATTCAAGAGATATTCCAAATGTATTTTCTTTCTTTCCATAGTCTATTCTGCTTTTTATTGCGCCAGCCAAGATAAATACTTTTTTCTAATTACAGAAAATAAATCATCAAATTTATTTATACCTCCCTTTCCATACGCCCCTAATTCATTGATAATGTTATACAAAGACTTTTAATAAAAAGTACTGCAAACCACTTCAGCACCCTATCAGCAAAAGAAAAAGCAGAAAATATCCATAAAAGTTTTGGCAATTTAAATAAAAGCTATATCTTTGCACCCGCAATCGAGAAATGATGGCGGGATAGCTCAGCTGGTTAGAGCGCATGATTCATAATCATGAGGTCCCCGGTTCAATCCCGGGTCCCGCTACAAAGAAGATTTAGACTGTTAGGAGGCTTCCACTCTTGGCGGTCTTTTTTGTTTTTAATACTCGTTTTTTACTATGGTTTGTTTTCAAATTATAGTAAAAAGGAAAATATGAATACAAACAGTTGATATATGGATAGTCCTCTTGCATTTTAAGCCACTAACTTTGTGTGCAAATATCAAGTGACTATTATGAAAAGACAACTGTTCACATTTTCCTTTCTGTGTCTGCTTGCACTAGGTACAAGAGCACAAGATACCCTAACCTTGGAGGACTGCCTCAAAATAGGTATCGAAAACAATTTGTCCTTACAAAGCAAACGGAAGGAAATACAAAAAGGGAAATACGGCATCTCTGAGAATCGAGCCAAACTACTGCCCCAAATCAATGGTTTTGCCAACTATAACGACAATATCGATCCACCCGTATCCGTTACCGATGGTTCAGCGTATGGCAATCCCTATAATGTAACCCAAACTTTGCAATACAACGCCAACTTCGGATTACAGCTGCAGATACCACTTTATAACCAAACACTCTACACCACTCTGTCCATAGCTAAAACCATGGATGAGATGAATCGCCTTTCTTATGAAAAGGCAAGAGAAGACCTCATCCTTCAAATTAGTCAAATGTACTACCTAGGACAGGTTACAGCTGAACAGATTATTTTGATAAAAGCCAACATCACTCGCCTAGAAGAGTTGAGAGATATCACTCAGGCCTTCTATGACAACGGTATGGCTATGGAAGTAGATGTGAAACGCGTCAACATCAACCTGGAGAACCTCAAGGTGCAACACGACAACGCACAAGCCATGATGGAACAGCAACTGAACCTACTGAAATACATCATCGACTATCCGGCAGAAGAAAATATAGCACTGGTACCGGTGAATACAGAAATGATTACGCCCGCAGCACTCACCGGGCTATCTGAAACACTATATGAACTACAGCTGCTGCAATCACAGAAACAACTCGCAGAGCAACAAAAAACAATAGTCAGCAACGGTTACATCCCCTCCTTGAGCTTGACGGGAAGCTGGATGTTCTCTGCCTATACGGACAAAGCTTACCATTGGTTCCATTCCGGCCCTTCCAACCATTGGTATCGCTCCTATGGAGTGGGACTCTCCTTGCGCATTCCCATTTTCGACGGACTGGACAAACGCTACAAGATGCGTAAGGCAACCATTGACATAGAGAACATCAAACTCGCTCAAGAGAATACCCGAAAAAATCTTCAGACACAATATCTGAATGCTACCAATGACCTGATGAACAGCCAGCGTAACTTTAAGAAGCAGAAGGACAATTATCTGCTTGCTGAAGATGTATATACCGTTACCATGGACCGTTATCGGGAAGGAATCGCCTCAATGACCGAAGTGTTGCAGGACGAAATGCGGATGAGCGAAGCCCAAAACAACTATATCAGTGCCCACTACAATTACCGGATAACCAATCTGACTTTGCTGAAGCTGACGGGACAGCTGGAGACGTTGAGCCCCTCAATTCATTAAAGAGGAAGATGAATAGAGCCCGTATTCAAGGACGGATGTATATATAATAATAAGTAAACAATATAATATAGAAAATATGGAAACAAAAGAGAACAATAACACCGCAAGTACCCACCAAGAAAAAGCACGGAAATTGAAGAAGCTTCGCCGTTGGCAAATCGTTGTCAGCCTATTAGGAATAGCTATCCTTATCTGGGGAATTATTCAAGTGGTCTGCCTCTTTTTGAACTACAAACGGACGGAAACCAGTAATGATGCACAGATTGAACAATACATATCTCCCGTCAATCTGCGCGCATCAGGATATATCAAGAAAATTTGTTTCACAGAACACCAAGAAGTACACAAAGGAGATACCTTACTTATATTGGACGACCGGGAATATAAAATCAGAGTCATGGAAGCTGAAGCTGCACTCAAGGATGCACAAGCCGGTGCCACAGTCATTGGTGCCACACTACAAACCACGCAAACTACAGCCTCTGTCTACGACGCCTCCATAGCAGAGATAGAAATCCGCCTTACCAAGCTGGAGAAAGACCGCCAACGATACCAGAATCTGGTGAAGAGAAACGCTGCCACCCCCATTCAATTGGAACAGATAGAAACCGAATATGCAGCTACCCACAAGAAGTTGGAAGCCGTGAAACGACAACAGAAAGCTGCCTTGTCGGGTGTGAACGAAGTGTCACATCGCCGTGAAAATACCGAAGCTGCCATACAACGGGCAACAGCCGCACTCGAAATGGCACGACTGAATCTCTCCTACACCGTAGTAGTAGCTCCTTGTGATGGGAAATTGGGGCGGCGTACTCTTGAAGAAGGACAATTCATCACTGCCGGACAAACCATCACCTACATTCTGCCTGACACACAAAAGTGGATTATAGCCAACTACAAGGAAACCCAGATTGAGAATCTGCACTTGGGACAAGAAGTAGTCATTACCGTCGATGCCATCAGCGACAAAGAATTCAAAGGAAAAATCACTGCCATCTCCGGAGCCACCGGCTCCAAATATTCCCTAGTGCCCACGGATAATTCTGCCGGCAACTTCGTGAAGATACAGCAACGCATCCCAGTCCGCATCGACTTTACCGATTTGTCCAAAGAAGACAACAGCAGCCTTGCCGCCGGTATGATGGTAATAGTCAAAGCGAAGATGGAATAATGATTAGTGTTTAATGATTAATTTTTAATTATCCATGCCCTCATCCCCCAAGAACTATCCCTTCTACAACTGGGTACCTAAGCCGGTAGGTATCATCATCCTATTCGTATTCTTTTTGCCGATACTGACTGTAGGCGGTACCTACTCGGTGGCAAGCACCGAAATGATGAGCGGGCTCGGCATCATTTCCGAGCATATCCAGTTTGCCAACTTCGCCACTTCCATCGGTATGGCGGCATTCTGCCCCTTTCTATATAGGCTGGTAGTCATACGCCGGCAGAAAATGATGTGTCTGGCAGGATTCTCCCTGATGTACATCTTCAGTTATATCTGTGCCAAGACAGACAGTGTTTTCCTGCTGGCACTATGCAGCATCTTTATGGGATTCCTACGAATGGTACTGATGATGGTCAACCTCTTCACCCTCATAAAGTATGCAGGGCATATCGAAGCGTACGATAAGATTACACCCGGCAACGAGCCTGTAACCGGCGAAGGCTGGGACAAGCTGGACATCGAACGGAGTGCGGCACAACCTGCCATCTACCTATTCTTCATGGTACTGGGACAATTGGGAACCTCGCTCACCGCCTGGCTCGCCTTTGAGTACGAATGGCAGTACATACACTACTTTATGATGGGGCTACTATTACTTTGCATCCTCATCACATTCATCACTATGCCTTATCATAAATATACCACCCGCCGCTTCCCCATCAACCTCAAGCAGTTTGGCAATGCCTCCATCTTCTGCATCACACTGGCCTGCATTACCTACGTGCTTACTTATGGCAAAGTGCTCGACTGGTACGACGACCCAACCATACGATGGGCCACAGTCTGCGCCATCATTGCTGGTGGTATATTCCTCTACATCGAGTCTACCCAACGCAATCCTTACTATCAACTCGATGTATTCAAACTGCGCACCATCCGTATGGGTTTCCTATTCTATTTTCTGTTAATGGTACTGAATTCCAGCGCCATGTTTGTCAACGTATTCACAGGCATAGGCATGAAACTGGACAACTTTCAGAACGCCACCCTAGGCAACTGGTCCATGCTGGGCTACCTCATCGGCGGTATAGCCACCATCTGGCTCAGTGCGAAAGGCGTACACTTCAAATATCTCTTTGCCGCCGGTTTCCTTCTATTGGGGCTTTCCACCATGTTCATGTATTTCGAGGTACAAGGTGCAGGACTGTACGAACGGATGAAGTATCCGGTCATCATCCGTTCCACTGGTATGATGTTCCTCTATTCGCTGATTCCAACCTACGCCACCCAACGTATGCCTTACAAATATCTTTCTTCCTGGATATGCACCATGCTTACCGTACGCATGGTATTGGCTCCCAGCATCGGAGCCGCACTCTATACGAATGTACTGCAAGAACGCCAGCAGCACTACATCACCCGCTATGCACAGAATGTAGACATGCTGCACCCCGAAGCGTCCGCCTCGTTTACCCAAACTGTACAAGGTATGCAATATCAGGGAAAGAGCAAACAAGAAGCAATCAACATGGCTGCCATATCCACCAAAGGACGCATCCAAGTACAAGCCACTCTCTCTGCTATAAAGGAAATGGCAGGATGGACACTCTATGCCTGCCTGATTTGCATGATATTTGTGCTTGTCGTGCGGTATCCTAAACGAAAATTACTAACTTAGCGGACAATTTTCAGTACAACCTGTAATTTTGTCTGTTATGGATACCCAACAAGAACGTTTATCCCACTTGGACCACGCATTGTCAAACGGAGAAAACATTTGTAGTTCAGAAGGTATGCTCTGCTCCTTTCCCACCTCCCTGAAGAAACCTTTTATGATTAATGGAGCAGGACTGATAGTTTGCCGCCAGGGTAACTTCACCTTTTCGCTCAATATGAAAGTATTCTCGGCCCAGGCTGGCGAAACAGTTTTCATTCCGGAAGATTCCCTCTTCCAAGTGCTGAGCGAATCGGAAGACCTGCAACTATTCATATTCATTTACCAGATAGAACCGATAAGGGACATCATAGGCAATTCAGTGGCAACCATGTACCTATACATGCAGCTCCGGACCGAACCATGCTACGTATGGAACACCGGAGACGAAGAAGAAGTCCTGAAATACATGTCCTTACTGGACAATACCCTGCACTTAGACAACAACACCTTCAACGACAACGAACAAAGGCTGCTTCTGCTGGGACTCACATACCGCATCTGTTCCATTTACAACCGTAAACTGATGAACCTTAAAACAACGGTTGGCCACAAACATGAAATTTTTATCCGGCTGATTCAGTTGATAGATGCACACTACACGGAAGAACGCGGTGTAGAGTTTTATGCAGACAAACTCTGCTTATCACCCAAATACCTCTCTGCACTATCCAAGTCCGTCTGCGGATTCACCGTACAGGAACTGATATTCAAATCCATCATCCGCAAAAGCATCTCACTACTCAAGAACACCCAGAAAAATATCCAGGAAATCGCCGATTTCTTCAATTTTCCCAATGCTTCTTATTTTGGTACATTTTTCAAGAAACAAACAGGCATGTCTCCGCAACAGTACCGCAAAAAATAGAAAACGTTACGCTTTCAACCGGATAACGAAGCGGCTCCCCTTACCCAGCTCACTCTGAACAGTCAGTGTACCGCCATGCGCTTCTACAAAGTCTTTCGAAATGGAAAGTCCTAAGCCACTACCTTGCACTTTAGTGCCCGGCACTCGGAAATAACGGTCAAAAATGCTCTGGTGATAACGCGGGTCGATACCTTTTCCAAAATCCTGCACATACATTTCCACAAAATCCTCGTCATGCTTGGCGCCGATAACCACCCTCCCGTTCTCTTTGGAATAGCGGATAGCATTACTCAACAAATTGGTGAGTACCCAAGCAATCTTTTCGCTATCGACAAACAATTTAGGCATTTTTTCTTCCGGATACTCCACTTCTATCTGAATGCCGAATTTATCAGCCTGTACCTGATTAGCCTTGATGGCATACTCTATCAGTTCAATGGGCTTTGTTATTTTAGGCATCATCTGCAGTTTACCGGCTTCTACCTGCGTCATGTTCAGTAGTTCTCCGGTAATCCCAAGAAGGCGATCAGCATTTTCCTTAATGCTGTTCGATAATTGCTCCTGCTCGTCGTTCAACACCCCTACCCGTTTGTCCTCCAACAACTGCAGACTCATCAGAATAGCGGATATAGGCGTTTTCAGTTCATGAGAAATAGTCGAGATAAAAGTAGTCTTGGCACTATCCAATTCTTTGAATTCTGTAATATTTTTCAGTAAAATCACATCGCCAAGATTATGAGGTTCGTCATCATCAGCCTCTGCATTTATAATGGTAATGTAAGAAGCTTTAAAGTAACTCTCCTTATTGTCTGCATAAATCTTCAACGGTTCTTTCTTTTCACCCGGATTTACCAATTCACGAACTAAACGGCGGAGCAAATCATTCTTCAAAGAAAGCTCCTCAGCCGAACGGCGAATTACCTCTTCCCGTTTTAAATTCAGCACAGTTAAAGCCTCATTATTGATAAAGAGAATTTCCCTATTACGGTTCAAACCAATAATAGGTTCATCAATACTATTCACAATAGCCTCAAGAAATTTCTTAGCAGAAAGTATGTCGTTCAGCGTACTGGCGCGATACTCCGTCAGTCGTTCTGCCATCCGATTAAAACTATCAGCCACTTCACGAAATTCCTCGTGTCCACTCATATCCAGACGTTTCTCATAATTATGGTTCGCTATTTCAAGAATCCCACGCGTCAGTTCTTGAATAGGTTTGCTGATGGAACGGGGAAGCCATACCAACAATATGATACTGGCAAAAATACATACCCCACCTATCACAGAAATCCAGAGCAATGCACGTTGCAATCCCGGTACAGCAGCAGGACTATCCGGCTCTGTAGCCGTCAGTATCTGTAGATTCACCACAGAAAGAGCAACCAGCAAAATAATCATTCCAGCCAATACCCCTACGCTGAGTATCAATTTTGTACGAATATTCATAATGTTCCTAAGAATTAATATTATGCAAGTATAATCAAATCTATGTTTACTTGTGCCAAATCACGCACAAATTTTCGGTATTTCAATATCATGAACAATGATTTCGGAAAAGAAAGTGACGGACTTCCCATGCAGACAGTTGTTATCTGTTTCTCCCTACAAGTATCAACAATGCTTCCCAGCACATCCGGCGATTGCACCTGAACGACCTCCCCTCCCAGTTCGGTCACCAATTTGAAGTGGTTCAATAAATACCTTTGATTTGCCAGACCGATGCGGTCAGTACTTTCTCTGGGAGTCTGCACATAAAGGGCAACAAACGAAGTATTGTAGCGGGTTGCCAGACGTGCAGCTTTACGAATGATGCGTCGTGGTGTTTTCTCGTTGCTGCTGATACATGCCAGAAATCTCTCATGACGGACTCCCACACTGGTAACCACTTCATTCTCCACTTTCTTTTCCACCCGTAAAGCCACCTCTTTTAAAGCCAGTTCACGTAATTGGAGAATATTTTCCGTTTTAAAGAAATTGTTCAAGGCAGTAGAGACCTTTTCCGGCTTGTAAATTTTTCCAGCTTTCAGACGGGCTATCAATTCTTCCGCAGTCAAGTCAATATTCACCACCTCATCTGCCTCTTGCAAAACGCTATCGGGAATACGTTCCTTCACCTCAATACCCGAGATGCCTTGTACTTCTTCATTGACACTCTCAATGTGCTGGATGTTAACGGCAGAAATCACATTGATACCCTCATCAAGCAAATCCATCACATCCTGCCAGCGTTTCTCATTCCGGCTACCTTCCACATTGGTATGTGCCAGTTCATCCACCACTACTATCTCAGGGTGTATCTGGATAATGGCATCCAAATCCATTTCTTCCAGCTCTTTCCCTTTATAGAATATCTTACGACGAGGAACAACGGGCAATCCTTCCAACATAGCATCCGTACCGGCACGCCCGTGTGTCTCTATATAGCCTATCTTCACATCTACTCCGTTGTCAAGTAACTCGTGTGCTTCCTGAAGCATACGATAAGATTTACCTACACCAGCAATCATGCCGATGTAGACTTTGAACTTGCCACGCCGCGACTTTTTAATCAAATCAAGAAAATGCTGTACGCTTTCTTCCCTACTCATTTCTTCTGTTTTTTTACTTGTCTTATATATGCCATATAACCCGTAACGATCATCACGACCGCCACGGGCATCCAACACTAATTCATGAGTTCTAAAGTTATATCTAAATAAATCATGGCCTTAAAGTAAAGCCGAATACCAGATGTGCATCTTCCATACGAGGGTTCCAAATGGCTTGTGCAAATACAGGTATTGAGAAACTGTCAGTAATCTTGATTCCCGTAATACCTTTCAGTGCCACATTGGTTACGGCAAACCCGCTGTTAGGAACGCCATATACTCCTACCCCAGCTTCATAAGGCAGAAATCCGCAAGTCAGGTTCAAATCTACAGACTTAACACTGAACGGATAGTTGAGTTCAACATACGAAGAATAATTCTGCCTGCCTTTGTCATCTTTGTCAGCTCCGGCAAACATAGTGTACCAAGCGATTGACAAAGGAAACTTTTCAACCGGCAATGTATAGGCTAATCCCGCTTCAAAGTGATGAGCTGTTTCGTGGCTCTTAAAATTAAAATACTTTCTTGCTCCTTGTCCGCCCCACCACAAGCTGGCAACAGAAAAAGTTAGACCTGATTCTCCCAAAGCATAGGCAGCCGTCAAATCAATCTCCTTAGCCGCAGCCCCTTCTCCTGAAGAAACTCCGTCAAAATCGGTAGAGCCCCATGCCGTCAAAGAAAAATCACCGACCCCAAAACCCAAAGTGGGCTGAAAACTGACTCCCGTCTGGTAAAAGCCGCGCCAAACATAAGAACTGACTAAATCACCTTGTATTGTAAATTCCTGAGCTTGCACTTTGCCGGTTCCCATAAAACAAGCAGCCACCATACTCGCAAGAACTAGAATTGATATTTTTAAACTTTTCATATCCAACTATTTATTTACCATTACTAATCAATCGTTGAAAGGCAGGAAGGAAGTTTCGGCTCCCCCTGTAAAATGACAGTCTTTCGCTGCCTGAACAGAAATACTTCCGCTCCTGCCCATAACACATGACAAACACAACTAAAAAATTATTTATTCTGATCGGCTTCTTCTAATGCAATGTTCAGTTCCAGCACATTGACAGTTTCCGTACCAAACACCCCCAAAAAGGGTTTGCTGATGTTCTTGTCTACAATGGCTTTCACTTCAGCCTCGTTCATGCCACGTGCCTGAGCCACACGCTTCACTTGCACATAAGCACAAGCAGGTGTGATATGTGGGTCTAGACCGGAACCACTGGCGGTTACCATTTCAGCAGGCACATCCTTGCGGCTCAGATAAGGATGATGTACCAGAAAAGTATCGATACGGGCTTCCACTTCTGCCAGGTATTCATCGTTCGTAGGTCCCTTGTTACTACCACCCGAAGCATCGGCTGTATAATTACCCGCAGATGGGCGTCCCCAGAAATAAATATCTTGCGTAAACATCTGGCCTACATTGGCTGCACCTACCACTTTACCATTGAGTGTTGCCACCTCTGCATTTCCCTTGTTGGGACCGGCGAACTGTGCAAATATCCACAAGACAAGGATATAGAACAGAGAGAAAAATATGCAAAATGCAATTGTTATTTTAAATGATTTCCAAAGAGTTTTCATTTTATCCAAGTTTTAAAAAAACAGACTAACTATCATATCTATCAGTTTGATACCGACAAACGGAGCAATGACGCCACCCACACCATAAATCAACAGATTGCGACGAAGTAGCGCACTGGCACCGATCGGCTTATACTGAACACCTTTCAAAGCCAACGGAATCAAGATAGGAATAATGATAGCGTTGAATATGACAGCCGAAAGAATGGCCGTTTCAGGGCTATGCAGTCCCATAATGTTCAGAGGAGCCAACTGAGGGATGGCTACCATAAACAAAGCAGGGATAATAGCAAAGTACTTGGCAACGTCGTTCGCAATGGAGAAGGTAGTCAACGTACCGCGCGTCATTAACAACTGTTTGCCAATCTCCACAATTTCAATCAGCTTCGTCGGATCGTTGTCAAGGTCCACCATGTTACCAGCTTCTTTGGCTGCCTGCGTACCGCTGTTCATTGCCACACCCACATTAGCTTGTGCAAGGGCGGGAGCGTCGTTTGTACCGTCACCCATCATAGCCACCAGCTTACCGGCCTGCTGTTCTTTTTTGATATATTCCATCTTGTCTTCCGGCTTGGCTTCAGCAATGAAATCATCTACTCCAGCTTTCTCTGCAATATATTTGGCTGTCAAAGGGTTGTCACCGGTCACCATCACAGTTTTCACACCCATCCTGCGAAGACGCTCAAAACGTTCCTGAATGCCCGGTTTGATAATATCCTGCAACTCAATTACCCCAGTAACTTTCTGATTGACACATACCACCAGCGGAGTTCCACCGTTGCTGGTAATTACAGCAATCACCTCTTCAATCTCTTTCGGGAACTTATTTCCGGCATTTTCCACAATCTTGCGAATAGCGTCGAATGCGCCTTTACGTATCTGAGTACCATCCTGCAAATCCACACCCGAACATTTTGTTTCGGCTGTAAACTTAATCATATGAGCACCGGTAGTATTCAAATCACGCATACGATGACCGTTTTCACGTCCCAGTTCAATGATAGACTTACCCTCCGGAGTCTCGTCAGAAAGTGAGGACAACAAGCAAGCCTCTACGAACAAATTCTCGTCAACACCCGAAGCCGAATGAAACTTAGTAGCTTTACGGTTACCGATTGTAATGGTGCCAGTCTTGTCTAGCAACAAGGTATCAATGTCACCGGCTGTTTCTACCGCCTTACCGGATTTTGTAATTACATTAGCGCGCAAAGCACGGTCCATCCCAGCAATGCCGATGGCAGAAAGCAGTCCGCCGATAGTAGTCGGTATCAAGCAGACAAACAAAGAAATGATGGCTGCAATGGAGATATAAGTTCCCGGATGGTCAATATTCGTATAGTCAGCCATAGGAATCAACGTTACACATACAATAACGAATACCAAGGTGAAACCAGCCAGAAGAATAGTCAATGCTATTTCGTTCGGAGTCTTCTGACGAGTAGCGCCTTCTACCAAAGCAATCATCTTGTCAAGAAAGCTCTCACCCGGTTGCTGCGTCACCAATACCTTGATTTTATCAGAAAGAACTTTTGTACCACCAGTTACGGAACTCTTGTCACCACCGGCCTCACGGATAACCGGAGCAGATTCACCGGTAATGGCACTTTCGTCAATGGAGGCCAAACCTTCCACAATCTCACCGTCGGCAGGAATCGTATCTCCTGCTTCACAAATAAAATAGTCACCTTTCTTCAAACGTGAACTGCTAACGGTATGGATTTTACCGTCAACCAACACTTTAGCAGGAGTCTCTTCACGGGTTTTACGCAAACTGTCAGCTTGGGCCTTACCACGAGCTTCAGCGATGGCTTCAGCAAAATTAGCAAACAGTAACGTCACAAACAAGATGATGAATACCAATAAATTATATCCGAATGCTCCATATTCCGAAGTACCCAATGAAAGGAAACAGACAATCAGCATGACAACCGTTACGACTTCCACCGTAAACATAATTGGATTCTTTATCATCACCCGTGGATTTAGCTTCACGAATGATTGCTTCAAACTTTCCATTACTTGCTCCTTCTGAAACAGAGAAGCTGATTTATTATCTTTCATACCTATGAAATTACTTTTTACAAACTACTATTACAAACTGAAATGTTCAGCAATCGTACTCAATGCATGTGCCGGGAAGAATGACAAGGCAGCCACAATAAAGATAACGGCAAAAGTCATCACACCGAAAGTTACTGTATCTGTCTTCAGCGTACCGGCACTCTCCGGAACATATTTCTTTCCGGCCAACAGACCAGCAATGGCTACCTGACCTACGATAGGCAGGAAACGTCCTAAAATCAGCGTCCAGCCGGTAGTATAGTTCCAGAAGTAAGTATTGTCGCCCAATCCTTCGAAGCCAGAACCATTATTGGCCGCAGCCGAAGTATATTCATAAAGCTGCTCACTCAGTCCGTGGAAACTGGGATTATTCAACCAGCCGCCTTCACCTGCCACAAATTCAGGATAATGAGCGAACAAAAAGCAAGAAAGTGCCACACCGCCCAAGATGATAAGCGGATGAAGCAGTGCCACAATGGTAGCAATCTTCATTTCACGCGCCTCTACCTTCTTACCGAGAAATTCCGGAGTACGTCCCACCATCAGTCCACTGATGAATACGGCGATAATGATGAATGTATAATAGTTCATGAAACCTACACCCACACCTCCAAACCACGTATTAATCTGCATGTTCAGCATTTCCATCATACCGGAAAGAGGCATCGTTGAATCATGCATACCATTCACAGAGCCATTGGAAGTAACTGTAGTCACAATACTCCAAAGAGCAGTAGCAGCAGACCCTAAACGGACTTCTTTACCTTCCATTGCTCCATTGTCTTGAGCAATTCCCATCTCATCAATGCGCGGATTACCTCCCATCTCCTGCGAAACATTGATGCAAACACCGACAAGAAAAGCAAAAAGCATTACGCTATAGATAGAGTAAGCCATCTTCTTACGTTTGATGTAAAAGCCGAGTGCAATCACCATAGACATTGGTATAATTAGGATAGACCAACATTCTGCAATATCTGTCAAGTAAGTAGGATTTTCCAACGGATGTGAAGAGTTACATCCAAAGTAACCGCCACCGTTCGTACCCAATTGCTTGATAGGAACAATCGCTGCCGTAGGACCTTGTGAAACCAACTGGGTTTGTCCTTCCATCGTCTGAACTTCCAGCTTACCATCAAATCCCATCGGAGTACCTTGTAGAATGAGGATGAAGCCCACAATCAACGAAAGCGGTAATAATACACGTGTACAGCTCAAAACCAAGAACTTCCAGAAGTTACCGATAGTCTTCGTCGATTTAGCAGCCATACCCTTCATGATACCTGCCATAGCTGCCATACCGGTAGCGGCGGTAATGAATTGGAACAACATAATGACGAACAACTGTGTAAAATATGTCAGTCCGCTTTCACCGGAATAATGCTGCAAATTACAGTTCACCATAAAACTGATACATGTATTGAATGCCAGGTCCGGTGTCTGGTTAGCGTTTCCATCCGGATTTAACGGCAACCACTGCTGTGTACAGAGTAGCACCATGCCCCATACAAACCAAAAGGCATTCAGAATCAGCAGGGCTTTCAAGAACTGTTTCCAGTTCATCTCTTCCTCCGGATTGACTCCGGCCACTTTATAAATCAATCTCTCGACCGGCTTCATGAAATCCGACCATGTCTTTTCGCCTTTGTAAACCTTGGCAATATACTTTCCCAGAGGATAGGATATCACAATCAGCAGAACAATCTGCAAGGCTACACCTAAAATTTCAGTGTTCATTTCTCCACTCTCCATTCATTAAAACTTTTCGGGTCTTATCAGCACATAAGTCAGATACCCGAACATTACAATACCTAATACAAATAAAGCTGTGTACATAATTCTCTCTTTTAAATCTTCTCAAACCAATCTACGCATTTCCAGAAAAGCCAAAAGGCGAACAAACCGCTCAATAGGCAAAAAATAAATGATACTGTTATTCCCATGTTTTTACCTTTTAAAATGTTACTACATATTTTTGTCTGCCAGGAATGTGCCAAATATGTGCCAAAAAGAGCGCATATACCATACACCATTAATTATCAACAAAATACATACTAAACAAGTATAAAAAGAAACAGGTTGCACCCTTTCAAAATGAAAAGGTGCAACCTGTTTTGATATGTTTTAGCCCATAGGCACTTTCTGCTTCTAAGCCTGTTTCAAGAATAATCTTGCCACGGTCCTATATCGAAGGTACCTCAGTCGTATACTGAGCCCCCTATTATAGATCTGAGATCTTGTATTCCTCAATCTTCCGATACAACGTCGTCAAACCTATTTTCAATAACCGGGCTGCTTCTGTCTTATTCCCCTTTGTATACTCCAGTACACGGGCAATGTGCCGGCGTTCCATAGCTGAAAGTTCAAAACTGCCGGGACTTGAATCATTGGAGTGTTCATAATGGGCATTCTGAATATCAAACGGCAAATCAGCAATGTCCAGATATCCGCTCTCGCAAACAATCATACTGCGTTCTATCACGTTACGTAATTCACGAATATTTCCCTTCCACGGTTGGGAGTCCAATGCTTCAAGAAATGCGGGAGCTATTTCAACCACCGGACGCGCCAGCTGTTCCGCAAAACTCTTTATAAAAGCCTTCGCCAACAGCCGGATATCACCTGCACGTTCGCGCAATGGCGGCAGATGTATCTGAAATACGCTTAATCTATAAAACAAATCCTCGCGGAAACGTCCGGCAACAATCTCCTGGGACAAGTTGCGGTTCGTAGCGGCAATGATGCGGACATTGACACGGGTAGGTTTCGTATCACCTATCTTAATATACTCACCGGTTTCAAGAATACGCAGCAACTTGGCTTGCAGTTCAAACGCCATCTCACCGATTTCATCCAAAAAAATAGTCCCATTATTCGCTTCCTCGAACAGTCCCTTCTTATCCTTCAATGCGCCGGTAAACGAACCGGCTTTATGACCGAACATTTCACTTTCCAGCAACTCCTTGCTGAACGAAGAACAGTTAACCGCTACAAAATTCTGCCGTGCACGCTTACTACTGTAATGGATGGCCTGGGCAAATACCTCCTTACCCGTGCCCGTTTCTCCAGTCAACAGTACAGGAACATCAGTCCCTGACACCTTCTGAGCTAATGAAACAG
The DNA here is from genome assembly GCF_900217715.1 of Bacteroides sp. AR29. Classification (NCBI taxonomy): domain Bacteria; kingdom Pseudomonadati; phylum Bacteroidota; class Bacteroidia; order Bacteroidales; family Bacteroidaceae; genus Bacteroides; species Bacteroides sp. AR29. The sequence goes on along the minus strand of NZ_OBMS01000002.1, from coordinate 408,448 downwards.
CATCCTTCAGGACTTTGGATTCTCCCAGGATAGAATCAAAAGAGTACGTCTGTCCCACCTTCTTCTCCAGTTTTTCCAACCGCACATTCATACGCGCTTTCTCTACAGCACGGCTTATCAGAGGAATAATCTTGTTATTATCGTCTCCCTTGGTGATGTAGTCGAAAGCACCGTTCTTGATGGCCTGCACCCCATCGGGAATATTGCCGTGCGCTGTCAGCAGAATAACTTCCACATTGGGTGCCGCCTTCTTGATAGCCAACACCAGGTCTACCCCATTTCCATCGGGCAGAAACACATCACACAAAACTACATCGGGATTTTGGAGTTCCAGTTGCTTCAGGGCAGCCCTGCAATCACCAGCCTGACAGACGTCATATCCCTCCAACTCCATCATCCGTGTCAGAAGGGTACGGATTTGTACCTCATCATCAATGATTAGAATCTTACTCATATCTATTCGATAAGTTTTTAAACTGATAACGGTAAAAAACAGGGTGTGCAAATATAAGCTTTTCCCAAATACCAACGGCATATCTTTTGAACTTTTATAGGTGAAGGGGCAAGAGCCTGCCACCAACCGGGATATGAATATCTCACCACAGCAATGCCACAGCGGCATTATGCAGGCCTAGTCCCAGTGAAAGCCCCTCATGCCTCCCCCTTCCATTTTGGAAAGAGGCCACCTGAAATGAAAAGTCGGAAGGAAGAACATCCGGATGAATGCAATTATGAAACTGTTAAAAAAGAAACAAGAAATGAAAGTTTGTAAATTCGGCGGAACTTCCGTCGGCACCGTAGAGAGAATGAAACATGTAGCAACACTCATTAAAGATGCAACACCCAAGATTGTGGTACTGTCTGCCACTGCAGGCACCACCAACCATCTGGAGGAGATTGCCGCCAACTTGTTCAACCGTGAAATAGAACAAGCTCACGACCGTATCACCCGGCTGGAATTCCAATTCATCGAATTTGCCAATGGGTTGCTGACCGACGAGAAACTGAAACGGGAAGCAATAGATTATATCCTCGACCGCTTCCAGCAACTATGGAAATTTACCAAAGATTCCTTCACCTCTGTCGAAGAGAAGGAAGTGCTGGCACAAGGCGAACTTATCAGTACCGCCCTAATGCACTTCTACCTGCGCGAGCTGAAAGTTCCCAATGTACTGCTTTGTGCATTCGACTTCATGCGTATCGGCCCCGACAACGAACCCGACTTGGAATATATAGAACAGAAACTCCGAGAGCAGCTTGCCTGCCATCCCGGCATCAATCTCTTCATCACTCAGGGTTTCATCTGCAAGAATGCCTATAACGAAACAGACAACCTGAAACGCGGCGGCAGTGATTACACCGCTTCCCTCATTGGCACCGCCCTCCAAGCAGACGAGATACAAATATGGACGGACATAGATGGCATGCACAACAATGATCCGCGCGAGGTGTCAGGTACCCGCCCCGTGAAACGCCTCAGCTTCAACGAAGCCGAACAACTGGCCTTCTATGGTGCCAAGATACTGCATCCCTTCTGTATCGCCCCGGCACGCCTAAGGAATATTCCCGTCCGGCTGCTTAACTCTATGGAACCGTCGGCAGAAGGCACGTTGATTTCCAACCTGCAGGACGACAATATCATCAAGGCCATAGCCGCCAAGGACCACATCATATACATAAAGTTCGAATCGAACCATAATCTGTGTCCCTATCTGTTCATCAGCAAGATTTTCGACATTTTTGCCAAGTACCGTACCCCCCTCTGCCTGCTGGTATCCTCCAATCTGGACGTATCTGTGGCTATAGACGACTGCACTCGTTTATCGAATATCATCTCCGAACTACGCCAATATGCCCATGTATTGGTAGAAGACCGCATGACCATCGTCTCCGTGGTGGGCAACATGCAATGGGAATATGCCGGGTTTGAGGCAAAGATTATGGAGGCGCTAAAGGACATCCCCCTACGGATGATTTCATATGGCAGCAGCAATAATGACGTGGCATTCGTCATTAAGAATACAGACAAAAAAAGGGCTTTACAAGCCCTAAATGATAAGTTATTCCAACCGGAATATGCAGAACGGAACTAAAAGAAATGGTTCCGTATCTCCTTCGCGATGTAACGGCCCATCAGCTCCTGCCCCGGTTTGTCGGGATGCAACCCGTCGCGCAGATAGCGCCCGCTACCGGAAGGCTGCTCAAACTTTTCGGTGATACCACAGTTGGAGTAACAGTCTATCAGCTGAACGGAAAGCGCCCGGCACAACTCACGCAAGATGGCAATCTTCTGCAGATTCAGTGCATTGTGTTCGGGGTTGCCGGTCTGAATCGGCGTGCACACGAATACGCGGCATTGGGGATAATGCTCCAGAATGGTCTGAATGGACCAACGGGCACCGCCCGCCATGGTGTTGACATCTACTTCATCGAGCGTCTTCCCTTTAAGGGCCTCTTCGGCACTACCCAAGTTACGGTCATTCGTTCCCATAGAGAACACAAAGACATCGGGCGCAGGGTAAGCGCCACTTTCCACTTCGGCTATGAACTTCTGGATATGCACCTTTGACACGTTGTTGTGCCGCATCTGTAACTCATGCTTATCCTCCGTAACCTGCCAACCGCCGGAGATGCCGGCAAAAGCTTCGCTGCCATAATCCTGAGTATCGGGATGGCATGCCCATGTGGCAGAACCGACCGCCACGTTGTGATGTGTAGCGAATCCGAGTTTATCCACTACAGTCTTAGACCATTGTTCGCCTGCGGTAATGCTGTTTCCATCGCACCCGAAGTTCAGCTTGCTGAAGTCCGGATAAAGAGATTGCGCATGCAGCGCAATCCCCATCCAGACAAGAATCCCCAAAACCATCAATCTATTCATCTTCTTATGATAGAAAACCTATGAAAAACGTTCAATAATTTCCATGCACATACGTCCGTTGTGATACGGACATTTCCAGAATCCCGCCTTGTCATCATCGGTGTTCACCGTGCCGTCGGCACGCACGCTCCAATGCCATTCTCCGTACTTGTAGTCTACCAGATGCTGCTTGATGAAGTCCCAACATCGGAGAGCCTTCTGCATGGCCACTTCGTCATCAAAGTGCTGGTAGAGGTTGGCATGTCCCACTACGTTCTCGGCCTGCACCCACCAGTGGCGGTCAGTATCGGTCTTTCCTTTATCCAGAAAAGTCTCGTATATCATGCTGCCGTCGGGCGTCAATCCTTCATCGGCAGCGGCAGCGATGTATTCTACAAGTGGTTCCACTTTCTCCAGGAGGTCCTTATCGCCCAGAACAAGGGCAGCCTCGTGTATCAACCAGGAGGCTTCGATGTCGTGCCCATAGGAGACAATGCGGTATTTACTAACCCAATCATCATTGAAGAACAATTCCAGATGACCGGTCTTGATATTCAGAATCCGTTCCGTGAAAAGGCCTATCAAATTGCGCAGTTGCCTCTCCAGACGGGTATCCTTCCACACGCGGAAAAGATTGGTATAAGGTTCCAGAATATGCAGATGGGTATTCATCGTCTTGCGCTCGTTCTCATCCTTGGCGCTGAGGCGCATGTCGGCTATTTCTCCCCATTCGCGGGTCAAGGCTTCGCAATAACCGTTTTTCACGGGGTCGAAGCTATGCTCTTCGATGGTCTCGAACAAGCGGATGGCATATGCCAGCGCTTCATCATCGCCCGTGGCACGAGCATATTCACTCAGCCCGTAGATGGCGAACCCCAAAGCATAAATCTGCTTCTTGGTATCGAGCGGATTGCCTTTATAGTCGAGAGACCAGTAAACTCCACCAAATTCATTGTCATAGAAACGGTCGATAAGAGTACGTTTGGCACGCGTAGCCGTTTCCAGATACTCCGGCCTCTTCAGCAAGCGGTATGCAGCCGAGAAGGTCCACAAGATGCGGGCGTTCAGGATTGCCCCCTTTTCTGCTTCGGGCTTCACCTCCTCCCGGCCCGTGATACGGCCGTAGAAACCGCCGTTCACTTCATCCGTCATTCTATTTATCCAGAAGGGGAGGATATTGGAAACCAGCTCCTCCTCCATCTCCTGTTTCATCTTCTTGATATCCACAAGTTTTTGAGTTATGAGTTATAAGTTATGAGTTATTCTGCTAAAGGTTCTCACGGCGCTCTTTCAGGTCTGCATTGATGGCTGCCATACGCGTCTTATTCAATGGATAGATGAATACGACAACGATGGAAAGTGCGGCTATCGCAGCAGGAATAAAGCTCATCAGATACTTCAAGCCATCCAGCGCCTCGGGAGTCTGCACGGCATTCTCTGCGGTATTGTAACCGAAGAATGCCAACAGTGCCATTACTGCCCAGCCTGCAAATGCACCGCCAAACTTCTGCGCCATAGAACCGGAAGAGAATATCAGCCCCGTAGAGGATGTGCCATCCTTTTGCTCGGCATAGTCCGCCACATCCGCATACATGCTCCAAATCAACGGAGATACGATACCGGTGCAGATGGAGATAAGCACCTGGAAAATCATCATCAGCCACCATCCCAGCCCGTCATTCGGCACAAAGAAGAAGAGCACGCTGAGCACTACCAGGCACACGAGCGAAATGATATAAGTGGACTTCTTTCCAAACTTCATGGACAGAGGCACAGCCAGCGCCACACCAATCATATTACACACTTCACCCACCATCAGGAACAAGCCGGCATACAATACCAGATTGAACACCCCGAAATCGAGGAATGCATTGGCACTGATATAGTCCTTGAAGAAGTAGGCGGCAGTAGCTCCGCGTACCGTATTGAAGAAATTCGACAACAACGCCGCACCATTCAATATCCACCAAGGCGAATTGCGCACCAGTGACTTCACATCCTTACCGATGGATTCGGACGCCACACTCTTGACATGCTCGCGCGTCATGCTAAAGCAAAACAGAAAACCCAAAAAGCAGAGCGTGGCAATGCATACCATGGCATATTGCCAACTGGAAGCATTGCTATAGTCCATTGATTTAAACCAATTACACAATGGCTCCCATGCTCCCAAAGCGATAAAACTACCTCCGTATGCAAAAAACATACGGTAAGAAGAGAAAACCGTTTTTGTATTCGAATCATCAGTCATTACTCCCAGCATAGCCCCGTATGGTACATTGATTGCCGTATATACCGTCATCATCAGGATGTAAGTGACATAAGCCCATACCAGCTTACCCGTTGTCCCCATGTCGGGCGTTGTAAAAAGTAAAATCCCGGCAATGGCAAAAGGAGCTGCAATCCACAACAAATAAGGACGGTATTTGCCCCAACGCGTATGAGTACGGTCTGCAATGACTCCCATCATCGGATCGGACACTGCATCCCAAATACGTGTCACCAGCATCAGCAATCCTGCATCAGCCAAGCTCAAGCCAAAAATATTCGAATAGAAGAACGGTAAGTAATAGGAGAATATTTTCCAGAACATAGAGGAAGACATATCCCCAAAACCATAACCGATTTTCTCTTTTAGTGTTGCCATAGTATGTTGTATTTTTATTATTTCATTATCTGCAAATTCTTGTCTATCAGCTTCTTCAACGTTTCTACCGAAGCTGATGAAGACAAGCCGTCAGCAGGCGTATTCATGCAATAGTCCACCAGCTTGTCAATGGTAGAAGTGGCTACATGCATCCGCGTGTCGGAAGAAGCGTAGTAAATAAATACAGCTCCGTCTTCATCGGCAATCCAGCCGTTGGTGAAAAGCACATTGCTTACGTCACCTATACGCTCCTCACCCTCGGGTACCATAAAGGCCCCACCGGGAGTGGCAATCAGTTTCGTCGGATCTTCCAAAGAAGTCATGTACATATAAAGCACATAACGCAATCCGGCGGCACAACCGCGGACACCATGAGCCAGATGCAACCAGCCTTTCGGAGTCTTGATGGGATGCGGACCTTCACCATTCTTCACCTCCTTGATGGTGTGATAGTAGCGCTGGTCGATAATCTTCTCTTCCTTCACCTCGGCATGGGTTATGTCGTCCACCAGCGCCCAGCCGATACCACCACCGCTACCGGCATCAATAAAGCCATCCTGCGGACGGGTATAGAGGGCATATTTGCCATCTACAAACTCCGGGTGCAGCACCACGTTGCGCTGCTGACTCTTGGTCTTCAGGTCGGGCAGGCGTTCCCAATTCTTCAAATCCTTGGTGCGAGCAATGGCAGCTGTAGCCGTAGCCGAGGACAAGTCACCGGCGGGCGCATTGTCGTCGTGGCGTTCGGCGCAGAAGATACCGTAAATCCAGCCGTCCTCATGAGCCGTGAGGCGCATGTCGTATACATTCGTTGCCGGAATCGCGTCTTCGGGCATGGTGATGGGGTAATCCCAAAACCGGAAATTATCAATGCCGTTGGGACTCTCGGCTACGGCAAAGAACGACTTGCGGTCAGCGCCCTCTACACGTACCACCATCAGATACTTGCCATTCCACTTAATGGCCCCCGAATTCATGGTCGCATTCATACCGATACGTTCCATCAGGTACGGGTTGGACTTCTCATCCAAATCATACCGCCAGAATACAGGTGTATGAGCAGCCGTCACTACCGGATATTTATAGCGGGTGAATATGCCATTGCCGTCTTCCACGGCCACATTCTTTCTCGTAATCAACTCTTCGTGTCTCTGAAAGAGCCTCTCTACCTTTTCTTTAAAAGCTTCCATGTCTGTTATATTGATTGTTTGTTTATTGATACAGATTTACATCAGCTGCAAACAGCGTCTTGGGATTGTTATAGAACTCCACAAAATCCTCCGCAGATGTCTGTCCCGGATAGGGGGCATAGTAATGGGTCACCTTTTCACGGGCATTGCGCCACACCAGCACATAGGCAAGCGGATATTTCTCCAACGCAGGCAGCAGAGTACCAGTCCACCATTTGGCATCGGGAATTCCTTCGTAACCGGTTTCGGTCACAGCAATCACCTTATTATGTGCTTTCCCTATACTGTCGATAATGGAAAGTGCCCTATCCATCCCGGCAAGATAGGTATCCCGGTCGAACTGATAAGTATCGAAGCCGATAACGTCTATCAACTCGTCGCCCGGATACTTCTTCAAGTATTCCGTCGTGTCCTTGGGTTCCGTGCCCGGAGAGTAAGCATAGAGTGCATTATCCACTCCCCTGGCCTGCAGAGTATCCACTGTCATGTGCCACAATGTCTTATACTCTTCAGGGGTACACAGTTTTTCGCCCCACCAGAACCAGCTGCCGCTGTGTTCGTGCCAGGGACGGAAAAGTACGGGTATCTTCACGCCGTCTGCCGTCTTCAGCGAATGAAGGAAATCGGCCACTCCTCCCAACCAGCCGGCAAACTTCTGATGATTCTCGCCACCGGGCAGGATGGACTTCACCACCGTCGTATCCGATACATCCCAGGCATCACCGCCCGTCTTGGGATTGCGCGCATGCCAACTGAGCGAAACCATGCCGCCCCGCTGATACTGATTGATTATCTCTTTCCTGATTTTATCGAAGGGCACCTTATCCAGATTGGCGGCATTCCCTAGTTCCAGCTCTCCCAAATCAAAGCTGATGACAGCCGGATAGTCGCCACACACGCTTTTCACATCCGAACGGCCTTCCTCACCTTCCCAGCCGATACCATATACCGTATCGTCATGATGGCCGAGCATGATACCTTTGGAAGGGATTTTTTTCAAGTTAGCCAGTAAGTTCTCCGTTTCCTGCGTACGCGCAGCAGCCGTCTCTTCATTCACACTCTGTTCTTTCTTGGAAGAACCGCAGGCGGTCAACAGACTTGCCGCCAGAATCATCATAGCAAATTTTACTTTTCTCATATCCATGTTTTTCAATCTGGTATTGTTATTGGTAACACTAATTCCTGGCACAAAGATAGCGGATTGCACCAAGAGAAAATGATACAATTTTATCCCTTTACTGTATTAAAAAGCAGAATATAAAAAACGTATCATCTAACTTTCACCGGAACGCGCTTCCGCGAGACAATTCCCCGTTCCACTTTCCGGCGTTCCAGCTTCACCGGTTCGCTTGTAAAATCGGGAACATTGTACGAGTAGACCAGACGGTCGTAATACTCCCAAGGATTTTCCTGAGGAAGCAGGAAAGGCTTGCCCACCACCCCATTCTCATCCATACTTGCCAGATACAGACGGGTATAAAGCCCATCTCCCCTGCGGCTACTGAACACAAACCATCGGGAGTTACTGCTCCAGTTATGGAAACTTTCCGTATCATCGCTGTTCACCTCCTTTATGGGACGCATACCGCCATCCTTCAAATCCAACAGCCATAAATCGGCTTCTTTATGCCAAATTGAGAAATTCCCGTAATCCGACAAAGTAAACATGATATACTCGCCATCGTACGAGGGTCTCGGGAAGGAGATGCTTTTCTTCATAGCTGCCGCATTGACCAGCGTATCTATCTTTTCGCCAAATGTCCCGTCTTCCGGATTGAAATCTATACTACACAAGCTATAACGTATTTCCTTATATTCCGCCGGTATCGGCTTGGCCTCCGCAGTACAGAAATACAGTTTGCGTCCGTCCGGTGAAAATACTGGAAAGGTTTCGAAGACTTCCTTCTTCTGAAGCAAGGGAGAGAGCAGTAATTCATGTGTCTCGGGATGATAGACCAGTACATCCGATTCCAAGTCGAGCACTTCCACACGCTCATCCTTCACCGCATGGAAAGACTGGCGCGTATTGTTGACAGAATAGGCAATATATTTGCCGTTTGGATGCCAATAAGGGTACACCCCCGCAGAGAGAGTGGAATCCGTTTTCGTATCCAGCATTTCGCGCTTCCCGTCTATCTGCATCAAGGTCCCTCCGTTCTTTCCACGGATATGCAGGCTCAGATGGTCCGGATTTGTTTTGTTGAAAGCATGACAATTCAGGCACATGCCCGGCACCATGGTATTCTCCAGCAAGGGACGCTCCTCGAACGAAGCAAGGTCACGCTCATAAATGCCCATCTTGCTATAAACTTCATATCCGGGAGCCAGCTTGCGGTATACCACCCCATAATCTATAGGATACGGACTGACATACATGGGAAAAGAGCGGTACTGTTTCCACTCGCCGTCTTTCCGGATACATACCGTAAACAGAAGGCTATCACCCTTATTCTCCTCCAAAAGCTCTTGCCATGCATCTTGCGGAAATGATACTATTTTATCATTTACGTGCATCTCTCCGGACTTTCCTCCGGTCACGGTCACATCCACACGTTCGTACGCTCCACCAATACAATTGAAATTCATAGGAGCAATGGTTGCAGGAATAGTCACACCGATATAGTCGGGATAGATATCCGGCCATTCATCCACCCTTTCCGGGGAAGTCACCGGATTGCCGCAAGCGGCAAACCACCATGCAGCCATTATGCAAACAGCTATATTCTTCATCTTTTTCATTTTACTTTCTTAGTAGCAAATAATTCCAGTATGTACTGCCGAAACGCGCCTCCAACATCTGCCGGGCATTCTGCTGCGAGGTATATATCCGCGCAAATTCCGTTACATCCCGCACCACTTGGGGCGAAATGCTCCACGGCATACCCTGGAAGTTCTTGTGCGTCTGTGTCCATACATATATCAACGCCTCTTGATAGCTGCGGGGAATATGGTCGTAGCCGGCATGCTTACCCAGCGGATAGTACTTCATGAAACGTTCCAAATCACGTTGCTGCAGGACATAGGCCAGCATATACTCAAATGCCATCCGGTTCCGGTGGTTGTGCTGGTAAAGCAACCCCAGCATGATGTCCGTTTCCTGGCTGCTGAACAAGAAGTCTTCCGTATAGCGTATCTGCCTCAACCAACCCCACTCCTTGTGGGCATTGATTTTTTCCTCATTATACAGATAGGTCATGGCATCCTCTGCCCAATCCTTGTAGAAGATTGTCTTCCTCAACAAACGCAGGTACTTGGCTGCCACTTCGTATTGCCCGTTTATCAAGTTCGTCTCCGCCAGACGCTTGAAGCAACGGCCACTCTTGTTGAAGTTAGGTATGGCCTCCATCGCCTCAAAAGTGAAACGCTGTGCCGTATTGACCATACCCAAATGATAATATGCCTCACTGGTGGGCAACGGAGAAGTAAAATCACGCTGAAACTCCGGCAGCAGCCCTTCCGTCCCGTTCTGATAAAACTCGAACATACGGTCGCCCATCTGTCCCGTCTTTCCCAAAGCAAGATTCAGGCAGGTCACGCCGAAAGGTGAAACCGGTGACTTCTCTTCTGCCTTTTCTATAATCTCCTGCCATTGTTTATTACGTACCAGCTGGTCATACTCCATCGCTTCCTCTTTATCCATATCGCAACCGGCCACCACGTAGTAATAGCCGAACAATGTTACCGCCACCACTTGCAGAACTCCATAAAATACCGGCTTCTTCTTCAAAGCGGGCAAAGCGGACAGCAGGAAGGGGAGAACAACCAGTAATACGGCAAGCCCTATCTCTATCCAGGGAATCACTGCCGGGAAACGGTAATATCCTATACCGCCCATCAGACGGTAAATGGGGAATTGTACCCACATGCTTGCCAATAGCGGACAACCGATACCCCACAATCCTACACCCCAGAACACTCCGACACCACCCCAGAAATTCTTACCTTTAAGATTCAACCGGAACTCGCGTACAATCACCCAGCCCATAAAGATGAAGTGTGCCGCACCCGCTGTCCAGTAAAGCAGCGGAAGGACTATCAGAATGTATGCCACACGCTGCCACTTCCCTTTCAAATCCGCATACCAGCAGGATGCAGACAATGCTAACAGCAGAGCCACCACCAATGACAGCATCGCATTTTCATCACCCATGAAATGCCACAAGACAATGATGGGCAGAAAACTCAGCGGATAATACACATCAGCCGCACCCTGCTCCTTCGCCAGTTTCCAAACCAACCGTTGCAACAACACGTACAAAAAAGCCAGAATACAAGCTCCCGCCCACACGTGATAATAGAACTGCGTCAGATACTCAGCGATATAATCGGCCAACCCACCGGGAACCACTATCCGTTCCCACCAGTAGTCGGCATCGAACAAGAAAAGCTGGAACTGCTCCTGATAGGAAATATGGGCCGGATATACGCTTCCCCAAAAGAGAAGCACCGCTACGCCAAAAAGTATCGACAACCCTATCTTCCAAGTCTTTTTCAGAAATAAGAACATTTACTATTTACAATTTATTATTTACAATTTGGTACTCTCTGTATGTCTTGTCATTTGAATTCCTCAGCCTTCAGTTGCCGGTTTATCCGCTTGATGGAAGAAGCATCAAAAGGAACGGGAGTAGCCGACAAATCGGGAATATTGTAGGATTTCAATGTCAAATCGTCTTTTTCAGGGTCCGACTGGGGTAGCACAAAAGGCTTATGCGCCTTCCCTTCAGCATCCAGATAGGCAAAATAAACCCGCCCGTACTGCCCGTCACCCCGCTTGCTGGCAAAGGCAAACCAACGGCTGCCTGACGACCAACTGTGATAAGTGTCCGAACGGCTGGAGTTGACCATTGGCAGGGAGTCGATGGCGCCCGTCTGCAAATCCATCAGCTGCAATTCCGTCTCCCGGTGCCAAATGGGGAATGTTCCATAATCAGCAACGGTATAAAGCAGGTAGCGTCCGTCCGGTGAGGCTTTCGGATGACACACGGAGCCTTTCTCCAGCCGGGCATTCCAAAGGGTATCCACGCGGTCACCCCATGCGCCGTGATTGGCATCGAACGCAATGCGGCAAAGCGAATAGCGTAATTGCTGTACGCTGTCCGGCAATGGCACAGTCGGAGCTGAGCAGTAATATATCCATTTCCCATCGGCAGAGAATGTGGGAAAAGTTTCCAATACGGTGGAATCCGCCGTAAGCGGAGATAGAATCATCCGGTTTCCGTCAAAATCGGCGACAGCCAAATCGGAGACGGTATCGTAAACTTCCAGACGGCGGTTACTTTCCGTATGGAACATGGGAATAATCACATTAGACGAGAACACACCATACCGCCCGTCAGGATGGAAATCCCCGTAGACAGCCGCAGATATCATCTGTTCATTCTTCAAGGCAAGCTTACGGAGCTTGCCGTCACGGTTCAGGACAGTCCCCCCTCCCTCACCCCGAAGATGGAACATCGAAAGGTTGCCACTATTTCCTCCGTGCACATGACAGTTCATGCACTTGCCGTCTGTCTGACTGTTATCCGCCAAAATACGCTCTTCGAAATTCTCAATACAACGTTCACGTATCTGCAAGGCATTCCATACCTCATAACCGGGCTCTATCAGACGGTAACTGACATAGGCGTCAAGCTTGTCCGCCACTACCTGCCATGCAAAGGAAGGATAGCGCAGCCAGCGGCCGTCGGTACGGGCAGTAACAACTACTTCCAAAGTATGTTCCTTCTCCGCTTCCAGCAATGCACGCCAAGCTTTCAAGGGGAATATCGCCTTGTTCCCGCGCGCATTTATCTCCAAGCTGTCCGATGCTCCCTTTACACTCACGCACACCGCATCCACCCCTTCATTTCGCACAAGGAAATTCAAAGGAGCCACATTGTAGGGAATGGTTACATCCTGATATTCCGGATAGAGCACCAATAACCGGTCTGCAGGCTGTACAGACTCCGGACGGGGACTGCAAGCATATAGGCAGTAGCACAGTAACAGCCCCACAACAACTTGTATATATTTCATATCTATGTTCATCATAAATCACTTCCCCTTTTTCATCGTAGCATAGTGGAAATAAAACCAATATGTTTTTCCGTATTTGGCTTGCAAAGGGGCACCATTACCATCGTTTGCCTCGTACAGCCGGGTATATTCACTGAATTCATCCAATACTTGAGGCGGTATATTCCATTTTTCCACTTCATCCAACGAAGCCTTTTTCCCGGCAAGATAGATAAGTAAACCTTCGGCATACAATCTGGAAGGAAACTTCTTTGCAGCAAACTCCCGATAATCTCCGGCGAAAGCCCCAATATCCTTATTCAGCAAATCAAAGCAGAGAAGGTAATCGCATGCCAACGTATTATCAGGTTTGTTACGCAACAGATGACGAAGTGAAAGCGGAATGTCGGCAGAAGAGCGCAAAGTATCCGTTGCAGGCAACAACAACCGCTTCCGTTCCAGCCATTGGCAGACTTCGGCCGTCTGTTTTCCGGGAATACGCCGTTCTGCCCAATCACGGTAACACATTGTCTTTTGCAGGAGACGAAGATATTTCATAGCCGCCGCCTCATCACCGTTCACCAGGTTGATTTCCGCCAAACGCTTGACAGCTCTTGCTCCGGTATGATGCGGAGAAAAAATCATTCCCAGAATGGCAGCATGTTCAGCCATCGTCATATCTCCCAACGCAAACCAGACTTCATTGGCTGCATAAATAGTGAGGTAGGTAGAATGGGGAGCCACGGGCAGAAACAGCCCTTGCGAAGCCGGTTGATAACCATCCATCAGCCGGTCGGGAAGTCGGTCCTGCTGTGCATTCAGCAAATTATAATAATAGGCAGTGAACGGAGAGCGGTATTCACCCTCCGCCAACAGTTTCCGTACTTTTTCCGAACGGCCGAAATACATTTCCGAATCCAACTCCAAAAGATATTCTCGCCCTAAATCGGGCATATTGTACCATCGTGACGACCAATCGCCACAGCCAAACAGCCAATAGCCGGACAATACCGCCAATATGCTTACCGGTAAGCCCGACTTCCACGAACGTCGCATGCAGCTACGACACAACAACAAAACACCTCCGATACCGGTTAAAGCGATTGTGCCGGAAAGCGGATAACTCAATCCGCATTGCCTTCCTGCCTCCCAAGCCACCGCCAACACCGTAGGAACCCACGCCCAACGTCCCATGTACGGAACCAACAAACGAAACACCACCACTCCCCAAAGCAACAGCACGACAGCCATTATGGCCGGACCACCCCCTTCGTAATAAAAGAATTGAGTGAGGAAATCTCCTGACAGACGTGCCAGAGCCGCCGGATGCCGCAGATACCCGGCCAATGGTTCGGTGGCAAGCAAAAAGAGCTGTGTCTGCTCCCGATGGAACAGATGATAGGGCAATATCCGGAAGAAAAAAAGGAACAACGCCAAAGCGCCGATTCCTGCCGCTCCCCATTCAATGTATTTCCTTCTGCAAGCTTTCATCCAACAGTTTTTGTTGTTCTTCCGTCAAGGAGCCACGCACCATCTTCCGCATGAATGTTCCCAACGTATTGTTTCCCTGCTCTTTCAGGAAAAGAAAGTTCGTTTCCTGCTCCTGCATCCTCAGACTGTCACGTATCCGTATCAGATGCAGTGAATCTTTTCCGGTGGCATTCCGTAGTCCCGTCCGGATGAAATGGTAAGCCTCTTGCATCTTTTCCCTCCCCTCTTTCCATTTCTGAAGGGCATCATTTTGTGGAGTGCCCGTTACCGAACCGACAGAGTCGGCCTTCACATGTATGGTTCCCGGCTCCGTCACCACCAGCAGTTCCTGGATGTAGATACGCAGCAGATGGCGCAGACGCAACACCCTCATCTCCTCCCCTTGTCCGGAAAAAGAAAAAGAGGCATTGGTTATCTTTACAGAATCCACCCGCCCCGGCGCATTCTCCATCGGCACGAGGTATATCCATTCCCCGTCGTATTTCACCGACGGCAACGTTCCTTCAATCACATAATTCTGTCCGGAATTTCCACAACTTGCCCAAAGAAGGCAACTGATACAGAAAAGCAAGATACGTGTTTTCATCCTTATACATTAGAATTTCAACAAAGGTAGGCGTTTACCAACTGTCAGCCTAATATTCAATTAACCAAAGATAATATTTTTAATCAGAGATTTTCTTCACCGCCATACACTCCATTTCCACCAGCCACCCCGGGCGACAGACGGGAGCCAGCGTAATCACTCTCGGCGTATCGGGAAAACGCTTGTCAAACATCTTTTTCACTACAGCATAATCCGCAATATCACGCAGATAGACAATGATATGCCCTACATCTCCAAAGCCGCAGTCAGCTTCCTTCAGCAGAGCCTCCACATTCTCCCACATCCGTTCTGTCTGATGGCGTACATCTCCGGCATACATCACTTCCCCACGGTTGTTGATACTCGCCGTACCGGAAATGAGTACTTGCCGACGGTCGTCGTAATCCACCGCCGTTCCCCGTTCGAAACTGACTCCATACTCATAAGTGGGGTTCAGGTGTGTGCGGGCATAGAGATATTTGATTTGTCCGGGCTTTAATCCCGCTACAGCAAAAGCGTCAAGCATCACCAATGCTTTCGGATCGGCATGACGCCCACCGATACCGGTACTGGCAATATAGTGCGTGTTCTCCGTCAGGTTCTGGGTGACGAACATCTCATTGCGTGCCTTGACTACACCGGCATAATTGCAATCCACATTCTGCACAAATATCCAGGTACGCAGGCAATTGTCGGCCAGAGTACACCCTTCCTCCATCAGTTGCATGGCATAGTCGTTGAGCAAAAGACGCATCTGGTATTCCGAATTGGCGGCACGATTGAAGCTGCCTCCCATCCAGAGCTGGCGGTAAGCACCGTGTTTCACTTCATACAGTCCGTTCGGCAGCACTCGTGTCTGCACATCGGTCTGCAGATAGGCCCACAAAGCAATCTTGGTGCCATCCAGCGGAGGCTGTTCCACCACAGACAGCGCGCAATCGGAGCTTTCTGCCGTAGCGGCAAGCAACAGTTCCGCTTGGTTGGCGGCATCACTCAGGAAGTATCTTTTAAAAACCGCCACGGCTCCGGACAGTTCTTTTTTCAGTAAAGCGGCATACGCATCCAACACGACATTCATCTGTTCACGATAGGTCTGTTTCGGGTCAGTGGCATGTATCATCACATGGTATTCCGTCACTCCGCCGGTCACAACAAATGCAGCCACTTCCGCCCTGCCTGAAGGATAAGAGTATGATGTGTATTTCATATCATTAACAAGAGATTGTTTCAATCGCAAAGATAAGTTTTTTATCCGACAAGGAGTAGTGAAAATCGCAACTTTCGCTTGTTTTGTTCTTATAAAAAAGTTACTTTTATAGAAATCTATAAAATATACAGTTATTATGAGCGAAAATATTTATCCCATCGGCATCTACAACCTGAATTAATAGGAATCTATGTCAATCCGTAATGAGACTATAAACCGGCTTTCTCTTCCTTCACCCCTTCACCTTTCGCATTATTTCCCTATCGTTCAACCCTTTCCGGTGAAACTTCTTTCTTCCTTCTCACCACCTCATATACATTGCCGTACTTCGTATGCCGGCGTTTCAGTCCCACCCGCAGCAGCACCGAACCGAACTGCATGGGATTGCTGCCACGCATCAAGGCGGGATGCGTTTTTTGTAACTCATCAAAGATGTCGGCGGCAGTCAGGTCGAAGCTCTTCTCTGCCGGAAGCGGGGTACGAAACAAGCTGTGAACCGCCTCCTCCACAAGGCTGACACGATAGAAAGCCTCGTTATGCCATTGCAGTTCCTCCTCCGGCTTGGTGAACCAGTTGCGCCGCCCGGCAATGAGTTCCGCTTTCAGTTGGGCAAAAATCTGGTCGTGCTCTATGCCTATGCAGTCAATATTGTGCTTCACCTCGATGCAGAGGAAGCGCCGGCTCCCGGTGGGGTCGGTCAGCAGGTCGAACCGGTTGCTGGTGCCGATGAACGAGGCGATACGGGGCAGTTGCCTGAAGTTCTGCTGATAGGCCTTGCGGATGTTGAGCACCGACATCTGCATCAGATTTTTCAGTAAGGGCATTTTGTTGTCGGCATACTTGTCGAACTCGTCCATATTGAGCAGCCCCATTTCCGCCAGCATTCTCTCAGCTTGTCCCTGCGAGGTCAGTTTCAGGTTGTCGGCGTAGTAACGCGTCAGCACGTCAGGCATCAAGGCGCGACAAAAGCTGGATTTCCGTCGTCCCTGCTCGCGGCTGACGAGAACGGGAGCCACGCTGTTGGCATGCAGTCCGGACACGCCCATCCATTGCGAGGCAAGTCCCAGCATCCAGGTATGGAATCCCCGCACCCAGTGAGGCCGAGAAGAGACGCGGCAGGCAAGCGCAGTCAGCCGGTCCTTGCCGTCCCAATCGGGCAGTTCGTCCATGTAGAGCAGGAAGGGATGGTAGGCAGGGATGTAAGTGGAATAGACGTATCGGTTCAAGTCCTTGTCCCAGCAAGGAATACCTTCGGCATGGGCTTCGATGCAGAAAGTGTTCAACTCGCGCTTGCCCACGGGGATGAAGGCGGCAGAGCGTTGTCCGGCGGGGCGGAACTCGGTTTCATCCGTCAGCAGATTATAGCGAAAGTCGTAGCGCGAAGTGAGGAACTCCTCGATGTCGCCGCTCAGTGCAGTCACGGTGCTTGCGGCTTTCGCGCTCCGGCGGCGCTGCTCTTCCCGCTCCTTCCAGTTTCGGTCGGTCGTTTCTTTTTGTGCGTGTTTCAGCCTTTCGGAAAAGGCTATCAGTTGTCCCGCTTCCTTCAAGAGCCGGTGTTGCTGCAAAGTCATCAGTTTTTTCTTCATAAATATTTTTTATTAAAATGATTATTGGGAGGTTTCGAGGAAGGGAATCATCCTTTCTTTCCTCTCGCCTCTTCGCCAAAGTTACTGCCTGCCGAGGGCGTTTTGCAAACCATTCTCCGCTTATTCTTCAAAAATCATTCCTGCCGACAAACATACTTATTTATGCTTCGGAACCCTTTATTTTCAGTACCTTTGCACGGTTCTTTATAAGTGAACGCCCCGGGTCGTCCAATCGACTGACTTAGGTCGTTCAATCGAACGACCCGGGTTATTCGTTCGGCCGACCGGAGTCGTTCACTTACAGGAAGACACTTCCGAGGGAAGAAACAAGTATGTTGAACGCACTAAAACCTATTGATATGGCAATACTATATGACTGGTACGAGAATCCGGGCACTAATGAGGAAGCCCCTGAAGAGAGAGGCCTCCATCCCCGCCCGTTGCTCAACGGGAAAGTAACCATGCGGCAGCTCTACAACCGCGTGCATGCCCGCAGCTCGCTCACGGTGGGCGACGTGATGAACGCGATAGACTGCCTGGCGCAAATTTGCGGCGAAGAACTGCGCGACGGCCACGAGGTGCACATCGAAGGGCTGGGCTACTTCGCCCCCACCCTGGAAGCCACACAGAAAGTGACCCGCAGCACCCCGAACAAGCACCTGAAACTCCGGCTGAAAAGCATCAGCTTCCGTCCCGACGTCAGGCTGAAACAAGCGATGACGGGAGTCAGTGCCATCCGCAGTAAATACACCCGCCACTCCCTGAAGCTTTCGGAAGTGGAGATAGACATGAAGCTGAAAGAATACTTTGCCGACCACGACGTGCTGATTCGCAGTGACTTCCAAGCGCTCTGCGGCATGGCGCGCACCACCGCGAACGTCCACCTGAAACGGTTGCAGCAAGAGGGCAAGCTGAAGAATGTGGGGAAGCCCACGCAACCCATCTACCGGGCCATGCCGGGATACTACGGCGTGTCGCGCGATGCAAAGGCGGGGCGATGAGGGTGGAAAGCGGTTTCACCGGGAAAGCCAATGAACAGGAGGATGGGAGAAGGAGGTGAAGGAGATGCAGGGATAAAAAGAAACATTCTGCGCCCTGAAATCAGGGGTAATACAAAAAGGAATGTGAATTGCATCCGGAAAGGCAATAGAGAATGAATGCGAAAAGGCGAATCTCACGACTCGCCTTTTCCTGATTTAACCATTAAACAATTGTACTATTCGGTTAATGCATTTACAATTATCCGATGTTACGGGCGACTAATAAAGTCGGGGGGGTAACGACAACTGCTTTGAGTTGAATAATTCATTTATAGATTATTCTTAAAGTGCCTTTTTAGAAAACACAATGGAGAAGAATGACGCAGGAACTGTGAAAGTCCTACCAGCAGAAAGCGGTTGTCTAACATTTCCATACTCCAAATAAATATAATTTCCATTGGTAGCACTCAAAGATTTTATAGTGTATGTGCCTGGCTTAATGTAAAAGTAATGAGCACCGCCTATATGTCCGGTATAATTAAAGATACCATATTCTTTTTTGTCAGAATCAACCAACACCCCACCGCCGTTTGTCTCTATTCCATACACTTTCATTATATTGTAACCTACTTTGGAAGGAGGAACATTATCATCAGTACCCGATGCTTGAACAATACTTGGAGTAGAGATTGTTCCTATATAATTTAAAGAAATATAGCCACCTCCTGTCACTTCGAAAATTGTACCAACCGTAAGTGCGCCCCAATTAGATTGTGCTGTACAATCCTCTAAAGCGACCACGCGGTAAACGCCATAAGCCAAGAAATAACAATATGGAGCAGCATTTGGGGTAGTAGTTCTCAAAACATACTGTTGACCACTTTCGTCACAAACAGTTATGCTTACGGCTACCGAAGCGTCAGCACCTCCTATCGGAAGTACAACCCGAGCATATCCGGTTGGTGTGGGAGGTACATTACTATCCATTGTATACGGTCCCAAAACATCCGCTTTAACAAAAAGAGCACAGAAGAACAGTAATATCAAAAAGAAAGTTCGTTTCATTGTTGCATTTTTTTAATTAGTAATAAAAGTATACGAGTGGTCGTTACCCACCCGTACCTTTCAATATTAACTATTTTTTCTTGAAGTTCCAGAACCATGCCGTACCCCAAGCGCCAGCACCGGGTTCAGGAGCACAAAGACGAAGTTCATCTTCTGTAATCTTCAAAATATGATACTCATACTGACGTGCATTTCCTTGATTCGGCTGTATACCTAACAATGGAATAGTACCAGAGAACTCCATAGTACCTACATCCCAACCGGATTGCACCACATCTTCTGACACCTTGACAGAACCACTTTCACCACGACTTGTCTGAACACCAGTCAAACTAAGTGAGAACCAACCGTTTAATCCATCATCAGGCAATCCTTTTCCTACAGCTTGTTCATCAATTTGCCCTCTACCGTTTCCGACATCTCCCACAGCATCACAAATCCACCAACCGGGGCCGGTATTGCCGAGATAACCTCCATTACCCCAACAACCGTCTGCAGCTTCTGTATTCCAGACCCAAGTGGTTGTTCCATAACCACCGTCCGGAGTTGTGCCGAATACATCAGCATAAATAGCGGGAAGATCTGTATACTCCGTTACTGCTATTGATTTGGAAGCCGATTTTGTTATGGAGCCGTCCGAATTAATGGTTGTTACATATACTTGCAATTCTTTATTAGGAGGAGCTACTTGAACCGACGGAGCCGTACCTTCTGCCAACTTGATATCAGACGTAGCATCATAAACCTTCACATAACGTGACGGAGTAGGAACAATCTGAATGTTGTTGTTTCCCTGGTTCTTGGCCACAAGTTCAAAAGTAAGATTTTCCGGTGTGACATTGGGATCCGGACTGATTTCATCCACTATCGGATCGCAAGCCACCAGCAGCATTGCAAACAAAGGTATTGCGAATAATATCTTTTTCATATCTTTTTTCATTTTAAATTCATATTCTATTCTTGCCAACCATTATACTCAGCACTTGCATCCGTATAACCTTCATTTTGTTCTACCTTTCCTTCATTCAAGAGGACTTGGTTTTCGGGAATCTTCTGGAAACCTGCCGTAGCCTTATAACGTGCGGCATAACCACCGTTCTGCGCCACATTACGGCTTTCAGCCCCATTTGTATAAACCTTTGCTCCCGTCTGTCTTTCAAGGGCATCGGCAGCAATATGCCAACGGCGAATATCGTTCCAGCGAGTACCTTCAAAACATAGTTCCCAACGGCGTTCATTCTGCAATGCAGCCAACGAATATGTACCAATAGGTTCAAGTCCGGCACGACTACGCACTCTGTTTATACCGGAAACATCTTCCTTCAATTCAGACTGCATCAACAATACATCCGCAAAACGAATCAAAACCAAATCATGAATAGAACCGGTTTGCATCAGATTATCATTAATCCAGCCGTCGGCACCATACATTATCTTCTCAAATACCGGTTCAATCGTTTTATTTCCAGCCGCATCCGTACTATAAGCCATGATAGAACCTATTTTCATCTGATAATAATCCGTTTCTTGGATAAAGCCGTCACCACCACCTTTATTATAACTCGGCATATCCTCCGTCTTGAATACGGAGGCCGGACGACGGGCATCATCTTGTTCTGCCACACTCCAATCATTATAAAGATTGGGAGCTACAGGACCGGCACCCCATCCTTGTCCGAAGGGGAAAGAATTGGCCTGATCATTGCCACGTACACCAAAATGCAGAGCATAACCGTTACCATAACCGATAGTAGTGCTCCAAGATGCAAGTTTATTATATTTAATGGCAAACATGGATTCGGGATTTACCGCTGCATCATCTTCTACCCACTTCAATCCCTGACCGGCAGTAAACGGAAAATCTTCTACCGTACATTTATTGGTATATGCCCACAAATTACGAAACTCAGGAACAAGACTATAACCAGAATTATTCACACAATCATCAATATACCCAACCACATCCTGCTTGGTCAAAGTTGTCCCATCAGGCAAATCAACTGAAGTCAACGGACTATAGTTCGTACTAACCAAATCGTTCAGAGTTTCACCATTGCCATACATACCAGTATAATACAACCAAGCACGTCCTAACATAGCTTCAGCCGTATATTTATCAACATGCCCATCCGACTTGCGAACAGCCGGCATATTTGCAGCCGCATCGCGAAGATCCTGCAGAATCTGCCCCCAGATAACAGCGGCAGTCGGAGGGGTAGTATCTTCGGGCAACAAAGCAGTAATCACCAAAGGTACGCGCCCATACATGGAAGCCAACTCGTAGTAATAAAAAGCACGAAGGAACTTGGCTTCGCCCTCAGCCTGCGCTCTTACTTCCGGATCCATTTCAATACCAGCAAGAGCCTCCAACAACGTATTGGCACGGTTGATTCCTTGATAGCGAGCCACCCAGTAATCCTGCGTAGCATTTGTACCCGTATTACAAATAAGGTCCAAAGATTGCATCAACTTATCATTGGGACCACCACCACCCAACATATCATCGCAAGCCAGCAGAGAATTATACAAGAAAGACTGCTGTGGAAAAGCATTGACATTATTCAGGTTCTGATATATGGCAGCTAAAGCCTGATTGGCATCTTCAGCCGTTTTAGGAAAATTGGTCGTATCTTTTTCCGTCAGACTCATCGAGTCCAAGCTACAAGAAGCAAACATTCCTGCTATCATCAAAGCTGCACCTATTAAATATGCTATTTTTTTCATCGTGTATCAATTTTAGAATTTAACATTAACACCTACCATATAAGTACGAGGTTGAGGATAGTTACCTACATCAACACCGGTTACCCACGGTTCTTTGTCATTGAGGGCTCTACCATTCTCCGGATCCATCCCTTTATAACCGGTAAAAGTAAATAGATTCTGTGCAGCAGCATACACACGAAGTTGCTGGAACGGACAGTTCTTCCAAATTCTCTTGAAATCGTATCCTATAGTCAGATTTTGAATGCGAACATAGTCGGCATCATCAATATAAATATCTGAAATGGCCTGGAAATTCTGTCCACTATTTCCCGGCGCAAGCAGCGGATATCTGTTTGAGGTTCCTTCGCCATGCCAGTAATCGTAAACTTCCGTCGTATAGTTTTCATACTGTCCGTCTGAGAACTTTCGCCAAGAGCGAGCTACCTGTGCACCAAAAGCGCCATAGGTTGTTACAGAGAAATCAAATCCTTTATATTCCGCACTTAGCGTAAGACCCATTGTCACGTCAGGATGAGGATTACCCAAATCAGTCTTATCGTCATCATTAATCACCCCATTTCCATCAACATCCACAAACTTCAAATCGCCCGGTTTAATACTTGCACCTTGCTTAGAGTTTGCCGCATTTCCTTTACAATTCTGGTCAAGATATGCCTGCAAGTCATTCTGGTTCTGAATGACACCATCCGTCTTATAACCATAAAAATAGCCAATAGGATGTCCTTCTTCCATACGGACAAACCGACCCGTACTCTGAGCCAACAAATCATTACCGCCTTCAATAAAATGATTGGCGTTATTAACCTCCGTTACTTCATTTTTATTATAGGCCATATTGACATTCACCCCATACTTGAACTCCTTACCAATCTGATCTCTCCAGCCCATTGAAAGTTCAAGGCCAGTATTCTTTACCGTACCAGCATTTTGATATTGAGTAGCGAAACCGGAAGCCGCATTGGTACCCACTTCCACTAACAAGTCTTTCGTCTGCTTGCTATACCAGTCCATGGTAAAACTCAGACGGTTATCCAAGAAACGGGCATCAATACCGATATTGGTCTGTTCTGAAGTTTCCCATGTCAAATCGGGGTTAGCCAAACGATTCGGGTAAGCTCCGGTTGTACCTCCATTCTTATCCGAGCCAAATGTATAAAGACCATAATCGCCAAACTCGTAACCGGCACGCCAATTTGAATTAGGGATATTGTCATTACCATTCTGTCCCCAACCAGCACGGACTTTCAAGAAACCAAGCCAAGAAGCAGTATTCTTCATAAAAGCCTCGTTTGAAATAACCCAACCGGCAGAGAATGATGGGAAATATCCCCATTGATTGCCTTTCGCAAACTTAGACGAGCCATCGGCACGAATGATAGCAGAAAACATATAAGTTTCCTTAAAGTCATAATTCAAACGTCCAAAATAAGACATCTTAGAACCATAATCCGAGGGATAACCATTTACTGTAGCAGTAGCTTTACGTTCTGTATTATGCAAATAAGCATGTGTAAAGTCACCAAAAGCACTATTATAACCGGTTGCCTCTACTGATTCGCCATAAGTTGGTCTTGATTTAGAATACTCTGTACCAGCCAAAACATCAAAATGATGTAAGTCTGTAATATCAAACCGATAACTCAACGTATTAGTCAAACTCCAGTTCCAACCCAAAGACACGTTATTTATCGTTTGGTCTTTATCACGGCTATCTCCCTGATTATTAATTTGGTAAACGGGAAGATATGAACGCCATGAACTTGACCATTGTTTGTAACTAACCTGACCTTTATAAATAAGATTCTTAAGTGGTTGTACTTCCAGATATGCCGCTGTGTTCAGATTAAAATTCTTATTCTTATTATTCCCAGCCTGATTATATACCATGTGAGCCATCGGATTAGAAGCATATGCAGTATAATCAAGTATACCATTAGCACTCGTTCCAAAATTCTTCAAATCATCATACATGAAGAAATCACCATTTTCATTATATACAGGAATCAGAGGAATAGCACGCAAAGCATTAGAAAGGTCATTCGAATATTGATTACCTAACTGCACACCTTGATTCTGTTTGTGCTGATAATATATATTCTCACCAAACTTTATCACATCCATATCTCCCTTACGATATATCACATGCTCAGAATTAATGCGGAAAGTAAAACGACGATAGTCAGTCTTCACCGGACCACCGAATGCACCATCCTGATACTGATAGCCTATACCTGTCGAAAATTTGGAGAATTCAGAACCACCTGTTACATTCAACGCATGATTAGTAACCACAGCATTTTTATTCCGGAATTCTTTTACCCAATCTGTACCAGGATTGGTACCATTCTGATAAGCAGTCAGCAAATCAGCATCTACGAATTTTGACCAATCATACGGTTGGCCTCCATTATTATAGGCTACTTGATCCATTACCGCCATATATTCTTTGGCATTCAGCATATCAGGCATCTTATATATATTTGCCCAACCTATGTTTCCATCATAAGATACAGAAACCTTTCCTACCTTACCCTGCTTTGTAGTAATAAGGATAACGCCGTTGGCACCGCTCGAACCGTAAATTGCACAAGATGCAGCATCTTTCAACACGTCAATACGTTCAATATCGGCAGGATTCAAGGCGTTAATATCGCCACCGGCTACACCATCAATAACGTAAACTGGAGCTGTATTTCCGTTAGTACCAGCACCACGAATATTAATTTTAAACCCATCACCCGGCTGACCGGAAACGGCCTGAATATTTACACCCGGAGACTGGCTTTGTAAAGCGCCCAATGCCTGCGTAGTATTTAATTTTGCGATGTCTTCGCCTTTTACCTCAACCGTAGCACCTGTCACCAGTTTCTTCTTCTGTACACCGTAACCCACTACGACTACTTCATCCAACAATTCCGTATCTTCCTTTAGCTGAATCTTGAAACTAGTCTGGTTACCTACCACTATTTCTTGCGGCTGATAACCTATAAAAGACACAACAATCGTTGCTCCCGGCTGAACATTCAATGTGAAATTACCGTCAATGTCGGTAATGACACCATTTGTGGTTCCTTTCTCCAATACATTGGCACCGATGACCGGTCCCATTGCATCTGTTACAGTACCTGTGATTTTTTTTGCTTGCTGCACAGCATCTATTGCATCGACCGATGCGGCGAAAAGTTGCGGAGTATAAGTCAGGCTGACAGCCGAACAGATACCCACGAGCAGCGCGGTTCTTCTGAAATTTAAATTCATACTTGTATTTTTCTTAGATTAATGAATTGGTATTGCCTGGCGGCATCTACCGTTTAATATAAGGTTAAACTTCTCTTTTTGAGGAAAAATTAAATATACCTTATTCTATAAAGTGGTTGGTATACATATCACTCCTTTCTCATAGGCATTTTTCATTTCATTAGCGGTTAAACATTATATGATTATTATCAAATTTTAATTAGGCTTGACAAAAGTAGACTTTTAGCAGCAAACCTTATAATACTATTTTATCAAATAACGACACTCATTTAACATCCATTACTATTTTTCCTAAAAAGTATAAAGCATGAATTCTATAACCAACAACTAAAAGCTATAAAAGACAGAAAGGGTTGCCCCGATACTAACCAGAGACAACCCTTTCTATTTTATTATTAAAAATTGCTATTCCATAGAAGGAAGCTCTTCACGGGAAACAACAAATTCCTGGCTCATAGCATCCTTCCACCACGCCTCATCAGCATGGACTGCCGGACTACCATCCTCATTTGTGCCATCATACCACGGCATGAACCAACTCCAACGTGCACCAGATGCCCATTGTTCGGAAATAAGTCCGACTGTGCCACATTCACTCAGCGAAACAATCTTGTTTCCATAATTTCCGGCAATGGAAGTATATTCTGAAACACAATCTGCAGTTTCCTTATTATAAACATCACGTCCCACGATGTCTACATATTGGTCTCCCGGATACCAATCGGAATCATTGCCCTCGGTAGTCCAAACCCAGATAAGATTATCCAATCCTTCAGTCTTGAAGTAGTTGAACATAGCAATCCACAGAGATTTAAAGCTGGCAGCATCCTTACCCCACCAGAACCAGCCACCGGCTGCCTCATGGAATGGGCGCCACAATACCGGAATATCCGCATCTCTCAACAGCTTCAAGTAAGCGGCAGCATTTTTCAAATCTTCGGTAAACACCTTGTTTTCCCAAGTGCCTTCCACCGTGGCATTGGCAGCGTCAAACTCCGTATCTGCCTTATAGAAGGCATAATCCTTATTCGGGTCGAGGGCTGTACCGTTACTTTCAAGATAAACAGCAACTGCCGTATAATCATGTCCGCCAATGATGAGGCCACCTTCTTGCAGGGATTTCAAAATATCCTCGGTAATCACCAATGTATAGTCTCCGGATATGTCAAAATAATCAGTTCCTGAAGCAATCTCGCTCCAACCACTGTTTTTGAACGAACCTTGCGCCCCCTCTGCCACATCTTTCACAGCCACGCGTATCACCTGCCCCACTTGTGCATCGGCAAAGACAGTTTTTGCAGCATCATCCGTCATCTGTACATTTCCACTCCAATCACCCGGCATTACCGTCTCTCCTTCCCATATCCGGGTAGAAGAAGCTTCCCCTACAGCTTTCTTGGGTACATTCCAATGCCACATGGCAGCTACGATGCCACCTTTGTCAGACCAATCCTTAACGGGAGTAATGTCACCGTAATTAATCCAGTCTGCTCCAGCTACAGATGCCGGCAGATGAACATAGTCGAAACAGTTGATAGCCGGATATTTTCCGGTCCATCCGTACACCTTTTCGGACATTTCCGTATTCCAGGCAACATTGGCCATCATAGCTGAAAGCGTCTTCGTCTCGAAGTTATCCAATAGATAATTGTACAGTTTCACAGCTTTGGCCGAACTAGCGGCAACCAGTGCCTTGTCCAAAGCGACAGTAGAGAACTGAACCGATACAGCCGGAGCAGGCATCTGGTTCGGTCCGGTTACTATTCCCTCGGGGATAGAGAGAGAACAAGCCGTCTCTCTCCCGGGAACATTCACTTTTACAGTCAGTATATTGCTTGCGCCAAGTACATCGGCACTTATCAGTTCACCACCGGTAAACTTGATTTCGCTCAGATTGTCTGTTGCAAAGAATATATTCTTGTCATATTTCACCTCAATAGTGATTTCTCCCGTTTTCACTTTGGCTGCTCCACTTTCAGGAGTAGTAGACACCAATACCGGTGCATCCACTGCTGGGATATCATGATCGACATCAGTATCGCAGGAGGCAAAAGTAAAAGCTGCTATCAACGAAAGCATCCATTTTATATTCAGTTTCTTCATCTTAATTATGATTTTATTTCATTCTTAATCAGGGCATCCATAGTCACATTCTTCAAGCCACAATTCATCAATTTACAATCGTTATTTTTGTAAACGTCAAATCACTGCCCTGAATAATGATACCTACATTTGTCTGGTCTTCACAATCTCCTTGTTTAGCTTGAATATTATCAAGTATCTCCTGAGCCAACGTCAACTCCATCACACGGCTCTCGAAACTCCAGCCGTAAATGTCTGTCGGTACCATAGTCGTATCAAACAAAGAGAAAGCTATGCCACTCCAATCGCCATAGTTAAACTGAGCCTGTGCCCAAGTCTGGTCTTTCTGATCAAAATAGACTTTCATGACAGTGCCTGCCGTTACCTTGGCAAAAGATACAGCCGGTACCAACACACGTCCTCCATCACCCCAACTAATATCGAGCGGACCAGCCCAAACTGTTTCTTCATTGGCAACTACAAGAACATCATAAGCAATTTCACCATTTGAAGAAATCAGTTTTAGGCTATAAGTTCCATCCAGCTCAGCCGGTACATTCAACATCAATACCCCTTTAGCTGCATCATTGATATACTGAACAGCAGCCTCATTCAGCAATACATTTGTCAGCTTATCAGCATTAACAATCTCAAGTTCCACAATTCGTCCCCGAACCAATTTGTCAGGCAATGCCGGCAAATAGGCGCATACCGGTTTCTCTATTGTCAGAGACGGTGCTTCCACAAATTCACCATTGGCCATTTTCAAAAGTAAGGCCCCAGTTTCGGCAGTTGTAGGTACAGTCAAAGAAATGGCAGTAGCAGTGGCATCGGATACGGTAACTTCCACATTACCACTGAATACAACAGCCGAAACTACATCCATATTTATTCCTTTGACAGTCAAAGCCTCTCCTGCCGGGACCGTCGCCGCACTATAAGAAATGTTTTCCGGCTTTGCCGTTGCAATAGATACGGCAGTTGCTTTTCCACTATTTGTATTCAATTGCAAATCACCACTAATAGCCGCAGCCGGCATCAAGACCTTTATTTCAGTCGAGTTTTGTGATTCCAATCCTACTGCTTCTTCTACACCAGGGAACGTTACATCAGTCACCAAATCCATATTGGTACCTTTCAAGGTAATCATATCTCCACCACGCAAGTTTACAGCAGGAACAGCCACTACGTTCGAAGGCGTAGCTACTACAACAGTAGCGACCACAACTTTTACATCCGAAGCAGGAAGTACCGTAACTTCTCCGTCCGAGACATTATCCGGCAATGTAAAAGTAAGTTCATCTCCTTCGGAAGAGGCAGTCATCGTAAATTCAACTTCATCCCCATTCGGCATCTGCACTTTCTTCACCAAATCAAAGTTTTCACCAGAAACTCGAATGACATCCCCCGGCTTCTTATCTACCAGGTCGAGTGGAGCCTCTACCGATGGCAAAGTAACCTCCAGTTCCCCTTCAGAATAAATCCAATTGGGGATTTCAGCTCCATCAGACAAGATGAACTTACCGGTCTGAGCAGAATCAGGAACAATAACTTTAATCTCCTGACGGCTTTGACTGACAAACTCATCAGCAGGCACTGTTACCTCGTCAGCAAATATCACTTCTTTAATCAAATTCAAATATTCACCAGTAATGGTCAATTCACTACCAGGCTTTACTTCTGCCGGTGCAAAAGCCTCCAAAGCAATCGGCTCCGTAAATGTCAACTCGGTTTTTGTTGTAATATCCCCTTTCGGAGTCTTCAAGACAACCAACCCCGGCTGGGCTGTCTGAGGTACAGTGACACGGATTTCCGTATCACTGACTACTTCGATGTCTGTTATATCGTCGCAACCGGGAATAGCGACCGCAGTCACTTTATCCATGCCACTGCCTAGGAAACGGAGTACACCGCCGCGGGATACGGGACTCGGTCCGAATACATTCAGACTGATTCCCCCTTTATATTGGTTGGTATCTTCATCATCCCCATTGTCGCAGGCCGTAAACGTCAAGCAACTGAAGAGCATCAGGCACATCATCCACAGTGCCGGAAATTTATATGTTTTATTCATATCAGTATTCTATTTAAAAGGTTATTCAATAGGTACCACACGGATGTTGTCAATCATAATCACCGGATTGCAATCCTTACCTTCCACACCACCTGCCCAGACAAAGAATGTCAATCCGGTCAGCATAGTCTTGTCAAAAGTTCTATCACACTTATTACCTTCATGCGTCTTGTTGAACTCGGACAGATTCATGGAAACGGTTGTCCATTTACCACCCGTATCATACGAACCCGTATTCTTCCAAGGCAACCACAAACCACGCGGCACATTCGTATCACTAAAATAAGCATTAGTTCCCGTCGCATAAGTCACCACATCATTACCCGTAAACATCACTTGTAGAGCGCAAGACTGCCACGGATTGGAAGAAGGAATATTCACCTCGAATTTCAGTTGCAAGCCATTGACGCCATACTCCTCGAGCAGTTCTGCAAACTCAGGACGTGCAGAAAGTTCGGGATAACCGGCAGACGGTTCCGGCCAATAGTTGAACGAGAACTCATCTTCTGCCCAAGTAGCTCCGATAGCACCGTCAAGTGCTCCGGTGAGACAGATATAAGCACCGTCAATACTGTTTTCATCGGCTTCTCTCAACACCTTGCTACCATCGCGCCAACCGTGGGCAATAGCCATACCGCCATGAGAACCGTCCCAGTCAAAGAGAATGTTACGTGTATCATAATAGCGGAACTTGGAACGTCCGGTACCATAAATGGACTTCACGTTGATATAGCCTGCAGGAGCATTGTCCGGAAGAATAAAGCTGACCGCAGTCTTGGTTATGTTCGTAATATTAGTCACTTCCACATTACCGGCCATCGTAATGGTCAGCGGCACATTCGGGTCATCAATGAAATAGTCACCAATCAGTGTCACCTCACTACCCGGCTTTGCAAACTCACAAGAAATGGAGTTCACGGTAGGAGCCGGAACCAACACCTTGAAATCATAATCTATGGTATCCTTTGCTTTGGTCACCATATAAATCTTATCAGTCACTACCGAAGGAATCTCTTTCGGAACATCTACCATAAGTGTATGGTCAGTGATGTAACTGGTATTAAGTATCGCCTTCTGGTCATTGAAATAGAGCTCGTAAACACTCCGCAGATTTTCACCGACCAGACAAATCGTATTCGCCATATAAGCCCCCGTCAGCAAAGAGTCTGCCGCTGCCGGATCAGGGACACGAACATATTTCAAGGTAGGCTTTCCCCCTGCCACTTCATATTTATCCGGTTCATCCTCACAAGCCGCCATGGAAAAGCCTGCTACAACAACAGCTGCCGCGAAGAACCAATTCGTATATCTATTATTTTTCATCTTTTCAAGCATTAAATTAATAACTGAATTCAGAACGTACATCTACGTGTACCGGGTCTTTCATCAAATTAGGATTGAACACCACGTCTTCTGTCGGGAACGGCAATGTAAAGCTGGAGACTGTCACATTCGGCGCCTTTGCATCCGGATTGTAACGGGTCTCGTCCGGATTCACCGTCCAACTGCCGTTTTCATAATAAGCCTTATAAGTAGTACCCAGACTATAATAAACATCACGGCGCTGTGCCTTCAGCTCATTGATAGCACGCTGGGAATCATAATATGCCAAACGTACATAATCATACCAACGGTCGCCTTCGCAAGCCAGTTCCAGCCGGCGTTCCTTCCAGACGTCCTCCCAAGTAATGGAGGTTTTCGGAGTAACTCCCGGAATGGCACGGCCACGTACTGCATTGAAAGCATCCAGTGCACTCTGGTCTGTAGTAGAGGTAGCCAGTCCCATTTTCGCCTCGGCATATACCAGATAGATATCGGACAGGCGCAGGATATGGGTTGCCAGGCCGCTGTACATATTACCAGCCGATACGCCCAAGCCCAATACATGGTCATTATTGTTACCATAGAGATGCTTCACGTGATTGGCACCGGTAGGAGACTGGTAATCGCCATTAGGTCCTCCCTTACCATATTCGGCATCATAAATAAACCGCAGATAATCAAATCCGCCCTTGTCCTGCCAGAAATAATCGTATACATCACCTGCCATCATCATAGTAGCCTTACGACGGGTATCCGTATCCGAACGCGTCTCAGGACTTTCCAAAGCGGAAATTCCAAATGCATCCTGCAAATCAACCGACGGACCTGCATAGCCACCCCAGCAATCACCAAATTCATCGAATCCCACCATTGCCAAGTCCGACTGCAACGTATTCTGCTGTGTCCAGGGGTCACGTCCTGCCGACCAGTGCCAGGAGAAGAGACACTCTTCATTCTTGTTGTTTGCCAAACGGAAAACATCGGAATAGTTAGCCAGCAAGTTACGGCCGGAATTATTAATTACATCCTTGGAATATTCTGCCGCTTTCGCCAAATCATCCGCATTGCGGGTACCGGAAAGGCCACTCTTAGTCAGATACACCTTAGCCAAAAGACCTTCGGCACAATAGCGGTCAATACGTCCCGTTTCACCTCTGGCCGGAAGCAACTCCATAGCTTTCTCCAGAGTCATAATGATATATTCGTACACATCTGCTGCCTCCACTTTGAATTTGGAGTTATAATTACCGGAATTCAATTCGTCCGTATTATCATGGATAATGGGTACTGCGCCAAAACTACGTACCAAATAGAAGTAAGCCATGGCTTTCCATGCCAGACACTCGCCCATACACTGATTTTTCACTGCTTCTGACGCATTTGCCGTCTTCAAACGAGTATATACAGTATTGGCATGGCCAATCACTGCCCATAGAGAATAGGACATGTTCACAAGGTTTTCATCCGTACCATTCACCGTAAAATTCAAGTAAGGGCTGTTTCCCTCGTATACGTTTCCAGACAAGATTTCACCGACTTTAATAAAACCGCGCTGAAAGTCATACCAAGGTGAGTTATAAAGATAATTAACCCCCTGCACACATTGTTCGTCATTCTGATAGAAGTTCGATTCGTTATAATTGTCTTCGGTAGGACGGTTCAGGAAATCCTCGCATGAAACTGTTCCCATACCGAGTACAGCTGCAAACGCCCAATATTTAATATATCTGATTTTCATGTTTTCTTCAATTTAAAGTGTTAGAATGAAACATTCAAGCCGAATGAATAAACTGTAGGAGACGGATAACGTCCGTTGTCCAAACCATAGACATTGACGCTTGAAGTGCTGGCACCAATTTCAGGGTCATAGCCGTCATAACCGGTAATGGTCAGCAGGTTCTGGATATTGGCATAGATACGCAAGTTGCTCAGTCCCAGTTTATCAATCGTCTTTTTCGGGAAAGTATATCCCAAAGAGATGTTCTTCAGACGGATATAAGAACCATCTTCAATATAACGGTCACTGATACGGTCGTTGTCATTCGGGTCATTGATAGTGGCGCGTGGAATGGAAGCTCCCGGGTTTGCCACCATGACGTTAGACACATCATTATACCACATCGTTCCATCTTCGTAGACCTTGTTCGGATTGATAGGAACAAGCTGTGCACGTCCGTTTACAGCATTCAGCTGGTTAGTCCAGGGAGAGTTCATATGTGTCAGCTTCATGGAAAGGTAGTTGTACACCTTGTTGCCATAGGAACCGTTGATGAAAACAGACAAGTCGAAGTTCTTGTAACGGAAAGTATTAGTCCAGCCAAAAGTAAACTTAGGCATCGGAGAACCGATATTGGTCTTGTCATAGTCGTCGATAACGCCATCGGGCACACCGTCAGGACCACTGATATCCTTATATTTCACATCACCCACCCATACGGTATTGGTACGGTCGAATACACCGTTTGCCGGATACTTGGCAGGTTTCGGAGAAGTCTGAAGATCCTCCAGGTCCTTGTAAACACCATCACAAACAAATCCATAGAAGTTATAAAGTGATTCGCCTACACTGGATACACTGACTACATCGGTCCACTGTCCGTAACCCACAATCTGCGCATTGGCTGTACCAGCCAATCCTTTCAGTTTGTTCTTGTTGAAAGAAATCTGGAAGTCAGAATCCCATTCAAACTTACCCGTAATAGGATGTGTGTTCAGAGAGATTTCAAAACCGGTATTCTCTATGTCACCATAGTTACCTTTCGGAGCAGCCAATGCAGAAGAGGCATTACCGGAAGTACCCATATAAGAAGGCAACTGCAACGGCATCAACATATCACTGGAAGTTTTCTTGTACCACTCTACCGTCAGGTTGATACGGTCGTGCAGGAATCCCAAATCCACACCGACGTTCCATTGCTCCTGGGACTCCCATTTGATGGAAGTATTCGGTATATTGGAGGGGCGATACCCCATACCCAGACCGGAAGGCATACGACTCATGGATGTACCCCAAGCATAACCACCGATGTTGGCATTACCAGTTTGTCCCCATCCCAGACGCAACTTACCGTTACTGATGACCTTCTTCAACGGTTCAAAGAACGTTTCGTTGGAAAAGCGCCAGGAAGTAGCCAATGAATGGAAGCCTGCCCAACGGTTCTCGGGACCGAAGTTTGAAGAGCCGTCATAACGATAGGTATAAGTACCCAGATAACGGTCGGCATAGTTATAAGTCAGACGTGTAAAGAAAGATGCCATAGACGAGCTTCCAAAACCTGCATTGATAGTCGGGGTTCCCGTACCCAAGGCAGGATTGTGCACTTCATCCGAAGGCAGACCGCTATTGAACACACTCGTGAAGTCATAGCTGGACTCCCAGCACTCCTGACCCACCATGGCTGTATAATGATGCTTGTCGCCTATGTTTCCGGAATAGGTCACATAGTTCTTCAATTGCCAGAATGTACTGCTGTTTTTCTGGATATTGCTTTCATTACTGGAACGTACCCATCCACCCAAATCAACCATCGGCTTGTAGCGCTCACCTTTGCTGGAACTGATGTCATAACCCAATTCGGCATGCCATACCAGATTTTTAATCGGAGTAACCTCAAAGAAAATATTACCCGTCAGTTTCTGACGGTCCAGCAGAATGTCATCCATCATGGCAAGGGCAATCGGGTTAGGATTCGTGTAGCCTTCGCGAACAACGGTGGCATAGCTGCCATCCAGATTATAGATAGGTATATCAGGAAGAGTGGTCAACGAGTAGTTAATCAAACCTTCATCACTGTCTGCCAGTTTCAGGTCATCACCCGTTGCTGTATAGGTGGCGGTCAAACCGAGTTTCAACCACTTCTTCAGTTGGGCATCCAAGTTGGCACGGAAGCTGTAACGGTTAAAGTTTGAACCGATGATGGTACCGTCCTGATCCATATAGGAAGCTGATACGTAGTATTGTATCTTCTCTGTACCACCTTGTGCCGAAATCTGGTGCTGATGCTGCAAAGCAGTCTGGAAGATGGCGTCCTGCCAGTTTGTACCTACTCCCAGCAGAGAAGGATCGGCATAATAATTACTAGGGTCAGAGATTTCACCCATGTTTGCCAAATCATTATAATAAGTGGCATACTCACGCAGATTCATCATATCCAGACGCTTTGTCTGGCGTTGAACGGCAAACATACCGTCATAAGTAAACTTAGCCTCACCCGCCTTACCACGTTTGGTCGTAATCAAAACCACACCATTGGAACCTTGCGCACCGTAAATGGCGGTTGCCGAAGCATCTTTCAGAATTTCCATACTGACGATATCAGCAGGGTTGATGGTGGAAAGCGGAGAAATGGTGGAAACCGAGCCATTACCCAGTGCATCGCCCAAACCATAAGATGAACCGCTTTGTCCCTGACTCTGTACAATCACACCGTCAATTACATACAACGGCTCGGCATTAGCATTGATAGTGGCCTGACCACGTACGCGGATAGAGGAGGAAGAACCCGGAGCACCGGAAGTGCTGACTGCCGTCACACCGGCAGCACGCCCTTGAAGGGACTGGTCGAGATTGGTGATAATAGAACCCTTAATCTTGTCTTCACTCATGGAAACGGAAGCACCGGAAAGGTCGCTTTTCTTCATCGTACCGTACCCCACAACCACCACTTCGTCCAACATCTCGGAGTCTTCCTTCAGCGTGATGTTCACTGTTGTCTGGTTCGTTATCTTTATTTCCTGGCTGACATAGCCTATAAAGGAGACTACAATGGTAGCTCCTGGTTTCACATTCAAGGCAAAGTTACCGTCAATGTCGGTAATTACACCATTCGTTGTACCTTTTTCCAATACATTGGCACCGATAATAGGGCCCATAGCATCACTGACGACACCCGTAATTTTCTTTGTTTGCTGCACTGCCTCAACGGTATCCGTCGATGATACTGCGAAAAGCTGAGGAGCATAACCCAGACTGAACACCGAGCATATCCCCGCAAGCAGCGCTGTCTTTCTAAAATTCAAATTCATACTGTATTTCTTAGATTTAAAACAAACACAAAACCTCCCAAAAGAAGATTTTTTTAGTTAACAAAAATGAGACTGAGTCAAAAAGCCCTGATATACTATCACAGCCTTGACATTTAGGTTTACTTCCAAACAGTCCATGTCTTCATAGTTCCGTTTTTCCTTTTTTCCCATAGGCACAATTCTTTTTTTCTTAAATTATTAATGGTTAAATCATATTGCTTTTTCCCGAAAGGGTCATTTCTTCAGTTCGTCCCGTACCATTCTTCCCCATTCCTTCATATCTGCATCTTTCCAGTTTCCCTCGGAAGAAGCCGACGGATAGAACATGGAGCAAGTCTCATCCTTGTCAGACAAAGACCAGGCCACCCAGCTGATGGAATGCCGCTGCATCCAGTCCAGCCAATTCCCCCACTCTTCTTTACTGATGGGGCCGTCCCCACTTGCCTCCATACCGGCGCATTCGGAAACGAAAATCGGCAAGCCCTTGCCCAGAGCATAGTCGGCGCGGTCGCGCAGCCACTGTCCGTGGGTGTTGGCATAAAAGTGGAGTGTATACATTATATTGCTATATCCGGTAATAGGATCGTCCGCTGCCAAATGGATGTCCTGGTCCCAATGCGGACAACCAACGAGGATAACGGCATCCGGTTCTATGGCACGAATCGTCTTGATAACCTCCACAGAGTATGCCTTCACCTGCTCCCAACTGTCTTCCACCGGTTCGTTGAAAACCTCATAGATGACATTAGGAACCCCTTTGTAACGGGTAGCCATTTGGGTGAAGAACTCCTTTGCTTCTTCCTGCCGCAGATTGTGGCTATGCCAGTCGATGATGACGTAAACGCCGTTCTCGATAGCAGCATCCACCACTTTCGTAACACACTCAATACCGAATTCGGGCTTGTTCACATAGCAGGCGCTATCCAAATCCACTCCCATAGAGGCCCGAAGCACTTGTGCGCCCCAGTCATTGACCAGATAAGCAACCGAAGAGGCATTGTAGAAACGGGGCCAGAACTGATGCCAGCCATAGCTGACACCGTGCAATACCACCGTGTCTCCTTCGGTATTCATCAACTGCGTACCATTGACCACCAATGCCGGTAGCGTTTCCTTTACATTTTCATTCTTCGACGGGTTTGTTCCACAACCAATGGTCATACCTAGGCAACAAACCGCCAACATAACTTTCCATATGCTTTTCATATCATACTTAGTATTTAGAGTAATAATCTTTCTTATATAACGGTACAAACGCTTTGTACACGCTTACATTCTAATTTTCAGGCAGGGATTACACGGAAAAGCACGGATAGGTTCAATTTTGCAGCTTCCGGTTTTCCGCTTTAATTATTTCAATAGTGCTGTCTGTGGCAAAGACAGAGTTCAGTCCTTGTTGTTCTTGAGCCGGGTCACCGGTATAGTCATCTCCCTTTTCCCAGAATACATGGTCGGGATTTTGTCCGGCAAAACCACCCCATGCCCAGAAGTTGCATCCGGCAAAGAGTCCGCCGCTCTCACGGTCCTGGCGGATGAGGTCGAATACATAACGGTAATATTCATCGCGGGCAGTGGTCGGTGCCTCTTTGGAAAAGCTGAAACCGTCACGGGGAAAACCGAACTCCTCCAAAACAATCGGCTTGCTGTACTTCCGAGCAATGACCATGTGGTCATCTATATACTTCTTAGTATTTTCCTTGGCACGCGGAAGAAGTTCCTTCAGGCTGTCCGCCTTCACCCAACTCCAGTTGTAAGGCCAGATGTGGATATTCAGATAATTGATGTTGGGGTCGGCATGAATCTTCTCGAAAAGATTCATATCCATTTCGCATCCCCACGAGCCCTCACTGCCGGAAGACACCATGTGGTTCGGGTCAAGTGACTTGATTTGTGCAGCCACATCGGCCATCCAGCGGGCAAACGGTTCCTTGTTCTCGTCAGAGAAAGCGCGAGGCTCGTTACCAATCTGCCAAGACATAATAGTGGGGTCATCCACATATTTTATCTGATTATACCTATTGGTGCGTGAAACAATATAATTGACATGATTGGCAAACAAGGCCTTCGCGCTGTCCGATTGGGGGAACTGCTTGACATACTCCATATAGGCGGGCCATCCGTCTACGGCAGGTACCACGGCATCACCGTGTCCGGACCATTGCAGGTAAACGGAATAGCCACCGCTCCATTCCCAGGAATTGTTCAAATAGAGGACAGCTGTCATATCACGTTCACGCAGTTCATTCATAAAATAATCCAATCCGGCTAAAATAGTATCATTATAGACGCCCGGTGCCACTTGTAAAGAGGGCTCTACCCGCGTCTTTATGCCATTTTCACCGTCAGCACCCACCAATACGCGCAGGTTGTTGATGCCAATACTTTTCAGAAAGTCCAGCTCCTTATGCAACCGTTCACGATTGCCGCCTTCACCTTCGGAACCAAGAATGGCACCGTACCAGAAATTGGTACCTACAAAATAATAGGGTTTTCCGTCGCGAACGAACTGTCCATCGGCATTGACCTTAATAAACGAATGCTCCGCAGGCTTAGGGGCACATGCCCCCAAAAGGAATAAAAGTACTGTCAGCAAAAGGAATTGTTTCTTCATATTATCAGTTTTTAAGCGATACACAAAGATACGCGGCTCATATCATAAAAAATGATACTATATTATCAGATTAATGTGCCAATGTGATTAATCACATTGGCACATTAAGTTGTCTCCGTATCCAGTCCAGCCATTCATCCCACTGTTCCTGATACCAGTAATGCCCGGTTTCCAGATAAGGATGCAGTTCCTTCGGAGAAGAAATCACATTGTAGGCTGCATACATGGAAGTGGGAGGACAGACCTCATCGTTATACCCCCAACTGAACCAACCGGGCACATTCAGCAGGCGGGCAAAGTTTGCCGTATCATAATAGCGCACCGTTTCAAGCTGCTTTTCATCGGGAGCACCGTAATAATAGAAATAATGGGGCCAGCCGCAAGCGCGCTTCTTGAAGAACGCTTCGTGGTCGCATAAGGCAGGATGAACAGCCGCCAGGAAAGTAACGCGCGAATCAAGAGCCGCCGTAATCACAGACAAGGCACCGCCCTGGCTGGAGCCCGTAACGCCCAGCGCCTTCCCGTTGTACTGCGGCAGCGAACAGATAAAATCCACAGCACGCAAAGCGCCTACCACCACACGGTTATAGTAAGAAGCATCCCGGCTGTCGCGGCCGAACGTCCAGTAATTGCTCAGCGCCCCACCTGCCAGCGCATCATATACAGACTGCTGCATCGTGACGGGAATGCCGTGGATACCCACCTCCAATGTAATCACCTTTCCAGGAGCCGTATACGTATCTCCCGCATAAGGGCGGACACCCGCACCG
Organism: Bacteroides sp. AR29; assembly: GCF_900217715.1. Lineage (NCBI taxonomy): Bacteria > Pseudomonadati > Bacteroidota > Bacteroidia > Bacteroidales > Bacteroidaceae > Bacteroides > Bacteroides sp. AR29. The sequence continues at coordinate 368,969 of NZ_OBMS01000002.1, read as the reverse complement.
GGCACACGCAGCAAAGCCGGATACTTCCCTTCTTTCTTGGGAATACTGAGAATACCGTAAAAACGTCCTCCCCAAGCTTTTGTCTGGAAGCTGACCTGATATACATTATCCGTTTCCGTACAGCGTTCGGGAAGCAGCGTCATAAGGGGATTCAACGGAGTCTTGCGCGCCTCTTCCAAGGTCTTGGCCCAATAATCCCGAAAATCGGCAGGAAGTTTCGTCACAGGTTGCAGCTGCTCGGGAGCATAGGCCGATGTAGCCAGCCCTTCATAAGTCCGGCCGTCCACATGCGCCTTGACCTTGCAACGCAAGAAGCCTGCAGTCTTCATCGTGCCTTGCAACTTCAAGGTACCATCTTTCAGCACCACGTCTTTCTTTACTTCAGTAGGATACATCTCGGGGCCCAGTTCATAGTCAATCTTGACATCGGACAAGAGGTTCTGTGCCTTCAGCACCCGGACGGTAAACGTACACTTCTCATTCAGACGATACACCCAATCGCTATGGTCAGGTGAAACGACTACACGGATTTCATTGCCGCGTATCTGCGCCGTCACAGCACATACACACAGCAGACATAAAAATAAGGAAAAAACTCTTTTCATGATATCAGATATTAGTATTAATCATTGGTGCAAAAATAGGCACTTTCAATGAAGAATACCAATACTTTTTTATCATATCACCAGCTTCTTTTTCCGATAATTCTCACGGAATTCCTTCGGCGAGCATCCCTTCTTCCGCTTGAACATACGATTGAAATTGGACAGATTGTTGAAGCCGCAGTCATAGCACACCTCTGCAATGGTACGCGTGGAATCTACCAACATACGCGTGGCAAAGCCCAGACGGATATCAATAATGTAGTCGGAAAGCGTCTTGCCGGTGCGCAGGCGAAAGAAACGGCTGAAAGAGACCGGGGTCATGCCCACCATATCGGCCAATGAAGCCAACCGGATATCCTCCTGATAATGGGTGGAAATGTATTTCTGCACCTTCTGTACCCGGCGGCTGTCAGAGAAAGTCTCTATCTTGGCAAACGAAGAACTGGACAACACCCGGGCATTGTCATAGAGGGAAAGTTCGTAAAGGATACGGAGAAAGTTCATCACGGCATAAAAGCCCTGCTCCTCGGAAGCCAGCTTATCCAGCCAGTTGTACACCTTCATGATGGCCTGCATGGGGAAACTAAGTCCGCACTGTGCACGCTCCAGCATCCGACGGATACTGTCGAACTGGTTCTTGTTGACAACGTTCCCGAAGAACAAGTCGGGAGAGAACTGAATGGTAATCTCCCGAATATCCCCGGAGGTACATTCATGTTGCTCCCATACATGCTCCAACTCCTTACCGGTTATCAGCACCAGGTCATAATCACCGATAATCTCGGCAGAATCGCCCACCACACGACGTACGCCGGAAGCATGTTCCGTGAAGTTCAGTTCATACTCTGCGTGACAATGGATGGGGTAGGTAAATTCTGTTTTGCGACGATCGGCAATATAGAAACAGTCACGTTCCGACAGAGGGGTTATTTCCCTCATGATATAGTTCTGGTTTTCCATAGGCATTGGTTAAAAAAATATCATGCCACAAATATACTCATTCTTTTTAATCCCACAACAGTACCATTTGTTACATTTAGAGGTAATAATTGTTATATATGAGCAGATACCCGGGAAAGTCCCACCCGGAAAAGCAAAACTTCCGTTCTTCTCCCCCTCAGGCTCTAATGTAAGGATGTATGAGATGCGCATCTCGTACACTTACACACTATAGTTTGAGGAAGAAAGAAGCGGAGATCCCTCTCTTGCCCCATAAACAAAAGAAAGGTCTCCGCTTCGCCGGATGATATGAATGATAAGTCGCTTACTTCTGCAGCTTCAAGACGCAGGAAGTTTCCGGCAGGTTTTCCGAAACGACCGTCATTGTGGCTTCTCCCACTTCGCCGGTACTTTGCAACAGCACCTGTGCAAGTCCATTGAATGCCTTTACCTGATAGGTGCGTGCATCAGCGTCGGCCGGACGTTCCGTAGCCCGATAAGCGGGGTCTCCATTCCCCACCCCAAGGATGCGTACCGGACCGGAGACGGTTATTGTCAAGTCGTTGCAGGCAGTGGGGACAAAACGTTTCTTCTTGTCCTGCAACTCAATGTTACACACTGCCACATCCCGATTGTCTGCCTGAATGACGGAACGGTCTGCCGTCAGGGAGATACGGGCAGGAGCACCGGTAGTCTCCACAGTACGGGCCAATATTTTTTTGCCGTTCTTATAGCCTACAGCCTTCACTGCACCGGGCTGGAAAACGGCTTTCCAGGAAAGATGGCCGTTTCGGGGCATCGGTTTGCGCTCCAGTTTCTTGCCGTTCACAGTCAGTTCCACTTCATCGCAATTACTGTATACCCAAATGTCGATGCTATCACCTTCGTGACCTTGCAGATTCCAGTGGGGAAGGATGTGCAGCACCGGCTCATCCGTCCACCAGGACTTCAGATACCAGGCTTCGTCCTTGGGAAAGCCACAGTAGTCCAGAATGCCGAATTGTGAGCCCGTAGCCGGGAACTTCATGGGGTTGGGTTCACCGCGGTAGTCGAAACCCGTCCAATAGAAAAGACCTGCCAGATAGGGGCGTTCGTCATAGAATTTCCAGCCACGCTCGATGCAGTTCAGCAGGCTGTCAGGCCCGTTCGGTTTACGGTTGTGCGCCACCATGTGGCCTTTGCCGTGGGCATCAAAGTAGATGCCGCGCGTACCACAGCCCGTGGTCTCTTCCGAACCGAGCGCCCGGCGACCGGGATAATCCTTGCGGTGCTGCTCCACAGGGTTCTGAAGGATGTAGTTATAACCGGCCACGTCTGCGGGAATCAAGATGGCAGGGCCACTGCTCGAAGCAACGGTCATGAGGCGCGTAGGGTCGAAACGGTGGCAATATTCGCGCATCGTGGCAGCAATGCGTGTACCGCTTTCTTTCCACTCGATGCCCCACTCCTCGTTGCCTACACTCCAAAGGATAATGCACGGATGGTTGCGGTCGCGGTCTATCATGCGTTTCAGCAGGCGAGTATGTTCCTCGTTGACACCCGTCAGACGGTTTTCTTCTATCACAAGGATGCCGAGGCTGTCGCAGGCATCGAGCATTTCGGGAGTCATCGGGTTATGGGAAGAACGGTAGGCATTGCAGCCGAACTTCTTCAGTTCCTTCAGTCGGTACACTTGCAGGGCATCGGGAATGCCGGCACCTACTCCGGGGTGGTCTTGGTGCATGTTCACACCTTTCAGTTTCAGAGGCTGTCCGTTCAAGAGGAAGCCCTTGTCGGCATCGAAGCGGATGTCACGAATACCAATCGGGGTGGCCACCACGTCCACCTGCCTACCGTTTTGCCAGACGCTGGTTTCCATTTTATAAAGGTAAGGATGTTCTGTACTCCATAGCTGGGGATTCAGCACTTTGGTACGCACCTTTACGCTACGCGTTTCTTGCGGCAGCAGGGTTATCTCTTCCGCCTCGTCCTCCATCTGCACTTGTCCGTCGGCATCAAGCAGACGGCACCATACTTTGCCGGAGACGGGGTCTTTTCCCGAATTCTTCATCTGCACTTCGGTCACCAGCACAGCCTTGTCGAAAGGAGCTTCCAGCGTGGAAGATACAAATACGCCGAAAGGAGCTACATGCAACGGCGCCGTCTTGTTCAGCCATACATGGCGGTAGATGCCCGCACCCTCGTAAAACCAGCCCTCCTCGAGCGTGGCATCCGCACGGACGCAGATAAGATTCTCTTCTCCGTAATTCAGGTATTCCGTAATGTCGTATACCTGCGTGGCATAGCCGCTGGGTTCGTGTCCCAGGTAGAAACCGTTTATCCAGATACGGGCATCACGGAAGATACCGTCGAACTGAAGATAAAGATGCTTGCCGAGGTCCTCTTGCGGAACAGTGATACTTTTCCGATACCATCCCACAGAGTTTTCGGGGAATTTATAGCCGACGGCTTTATAACCATGACTGTGGCTCGCCTCTTTGGCATAAGGCAAATCAACCACCCAGTCATGCGGAAGGTTGACCGTCTTCCAGTCCACGCCCCACTTCTCCGGATTGAACTTGGGGGAGTAAGGACCCTCGTTATGGATAGAGGCTGCCTTGGTCAGATAGTTGAAGTACTCCGTTCCGCAGCCGAAGTCTTTCTCCGGTGAGGAAGCATTGCCAAAAGCAAACTGCCAGCCGTCGTCCAGCAAAATACGTTCGCGGACGGATTGGGCAGAAAGAGAAAAGGTAATTCCAAGAAGGAACAGAAATGCGAATAAGTGTTTCATATCGGTTAATCATAAAATGTGTTTACAAAGATAGAGCGAAAAAGATTCGTGCGGTGATACTTTTGTATCATTTTCCGGTACTTCATGTTTCCGAGGGGAAAAAACACGCCGGGCAAACAAGGGTGATAGGAGAAAAGTTTTTAAATTTGAAGCGTGCTTCCGGGAAAATGGCCGGATGGCACAACTAATGAAGAATGTATCAAACTAAATACAAGAAATAATATGCAAGACAAAAGATTCGGATATTTCGATGACGACAACCGCGAATACGTCATTACCGACCCCAAGACACCTTGGCCATGGATTAACTACCTGGGCAATGAAGATTTCTTCTCACTCATCTCCAATACTGCCGGAGGCTATTCCTTCTACAAGGACGCCAAGTTCCGCCGCATCACCCGCTACCGCTACAACAACGTGCCGATGGACAACGGGGGACGCTACTTCTACATCAATGAAGGCGGCAACGTATGGTCTCCCACCTGGAAGCCCTGCAAGACTGCACTCGACAGTTACGAGTGTCGCCACGGCATGAGCTACACCCGCATCACCGGATCCAAAGACGGCATCGAAGCCAGCCTGCTCTTCTTCGTCCCACTGAAGACCTGGGGAGAGGTGCAGAAGCTGACCTTGCGGAATACTTCTGCCAAAGTGAGAAAACTCAAACTATTCTCCTTTGCCGAATGGTGCTTGTGGAATGCCGCTACGGACATGGAGAACTTCCAGCGTAACTTCTCCACGGGAGAGGTGGAAGTGGACGGGTCTGTCATCTACCACAAGACGGAATACAAGGAACGCCGCAATCACTACGCCTTCTACAGTGTCAATACACCCGTAGACGGTTTCGATACCGACCGCGAAACATTCGTGGGACTCTACAACGAGTTTGCCGACCCGGAACGGGTAGTAGAAGGCAGACCGGGCAACAGCATTGCCCACGGTTGGAGTCCCATCGCCTCGCACTATCTGGAAGTAGAACTGCAACCCGGCGAAAGCCGCGACTTCATCTTCCTGCTGGGCTATGTGGAAAACAAGCAGGAGGCAAAGTTCGAGGAACGTGAAGAATCTCTGCATGAAGCGTTCAAGCAGAGTGTACCCTCTTCACCTATTATAAATAAGGTAAAGGCTAAGGCGATGATTTCGGCCTTCGACACTACCGCCAAAGTAGATGCTGCCTTTGCCGAACTGAAAGCCTACTGGGACCGCCTGCTGGACATCTACGTCGTGAAGACCGACGAAGAAAAACTGGATCGCATGGTGAACATCTGGAACCAGTATCAGTGCATGATTACCTTCAACATGTCCCGTTCCGCCTCTTTCTTCGAGAGCGGCATCGGTCGTGGAATGGGTTTCCGCGACTCCAACCAGGACCTCGTGGGCTTCGTGCATCAGATACCGGAACGAGCCCGCGAACGAATCATCGACATAGCTTCTACCCAATTCCCCGACGGAGGATGCTACCACCAATACCAACCGCTGACCAAACGCGGCAACAACGACATCGGCGGCGGCTTCAACGATGACCCCATGTGGCTTATCTTCGGTACGGTGGCATACATCAAGGAATCGGGAGACTTCAGTATCCTGGATGAGCCCGTCCCCTTCGACAACAAAGAAGGTTCGGAAGTGTCTCTGTTCGAGCACCTGCGCGTCTCCTTCAACCACGTCATCGAGAACCTCGGCCCCCACATGTTGCCCCTCATCGGCCGTGCCGACTGGAACGACTGCCTGAACCTGAACTGCTTCTCCTGGGATCCGAATGAATCCTTCCAGACCACGGAAAACCAGACGGAAGGCAGCCAGGCAGAATCGCTGATGATTGCCGGCTTGTTCGTGGTATGCGGACGCGACTACGTGGAGCTGTGCCGCCGCCTGGGTAAAGACGACGAAGCAAACAGAGCGCAAACCTACATAGACAATATGGTGGAAGCCGTAAAAAAACACGGCTGGGACGGAGACTGGTATCTGCGCGCCTACGATTACTTCGGCCACAAGGTAGGCTCCAAAGAGAACGAAGAAGGACAAATCTTCATCGAATCGCAAGGCTGGTGCACCATGGCAGGCATCGGACTGGAAGAAGGCATGGTAAAAAAAGCGCTGGACTCCGTAAAGGAACGCCTGGACTGCGAGCACGGTATTGTACTCAACAATCCACCCTTCACCCGCTATGTTGTGGAGTATGGAGAAATCTCCACCTATCCCGCCGGCTACAAGGAGAACGCAGGTATCTTCTGCCACAACAACCCGTGGGTCATCATCGGAGAAACCGTACTGGGACGGGGTGACCGTTCCTGGGAGTATTTCCGCAAGATATGCCCGTCGTACACCGAAGAGCACAGTGCCCTGCATAAAGTAGAACCTTACGTATGCTGCCAGATGGTGGCCGGCAAGGACGCCGCCCGCCCTGGTGAAGGCAAGAACAGCTGGCTGACTGGAACGGCTGCCTGGATGTGGTATGCCATCACGCAATTCATACTCGGCATCAAGCCTTCGTATGAAGGTCTGGAAATCAATCCTTGTATCCCGGCAGGCTGGAAAGGCTTCAACGTGAAGCGTAGGTTCCGCGGGGCAGAATATCATATTACCGTGAAGAATCCCGATGGTGTGTGCAAAGGCATCAAGTCCGTCACAGTAGACGGCCAGCCGATAGAAGGCAATGTGGTGAACCATCTGCCGGGCACGCATACAGTAGAAGTAATAATGGGATAACCCACAAAATACAATATCATGATAAACCCTATTTATTCTCCAGCGCCCGAACGCTATGACAACGGCATGAAATTCCGCCGTTGCGGGCAAAGCGGCATCCTGCTGCCGGAAATATCACTCGGATTGTGGCACAACTTCGGCGACATGAACACATTTGCCAATTCCCAGGCCATGGCGCACTATGCCTTCGACCGTGGAATCACGCATTTCGACCTCGCCAACAATTACGGTCCTTCCTACGGTTCCGCCGAAGAGACTTTCGGAATGATTATGAAGAAATCCTTCATGCCCTATCGGGACGAACTGTTCATCTCCACCAAGGCCGGACACGACATGTGGCCCGGCCCCTACGGGGAGTGGGGCTCACGCAAGTACCTGATGAGCAGCCTCAACCAAAGTCTGAAACGGATGAACCTGGAGTATGTGGACATCTTCTACTCCCACCGCTACGACCCGGATACTCCGCTTGAAGAGACCCTGCAAGCACTGGTTGATATCGTACGGCAAGGCAAAGCACTCTATGTAGGAATCTCCAAATATCCCAAAGAGGCGGCCGAGTTTGCCTACAAATACCTGGAAGAACGGGATGTACACTGCCTGCTCTATCAAGGCAGATACAATCTCTTCAACCGCGAACCGGAAGAAGAAGGTATCCTGCAGCAAGCCAAAGGGAACGGAACCGGCTTCATCGCCTTCTCCCCGCTGGCGCAGGGCCTGCTGACCAACCGCTACCTGAATGGTATTCCCGAAGATTCGCGCATGGCAAAGGGGGCTTTCCTGAAGAAAGAAGCACTGACCGACGAGACGCTGCAAAAAATCAAGGCACTCAACGAAGTTGCTGCCTCACGCGGGCAAACCCTTGCCGAGATGTCACTTGCCTGGCTGTTGAAGGACGACCTGGTGACAAGCGTCATCATCGGAGCGAGCTCCGTTGCCCAACTGGCAGATAACTTGAAAGCGACTGAAAATACAGACTTCTCTGCCGAGGAACTGGAGAAGATAAAGAAAATCATTCAAAAATAAATCAACATGAAAAGCCTCCTTATTCAAACCTTTTGTTTATTATTCCTTTGCTTGGGCACGGTCCGTGCACAGCAATACCAACTTGCATCACCCAACGGAAAACTATCCGTTACGGTAGATGCCGGAGAAGCCCTCACCTGGCAGATAGCACACGACGGAACCACGGTGCTGCAACCCTCTGCCATCGCCCTGCAAGGCAGAGATGAAAAATCAGCCAAGAAAGCAATAACTTTCGGTAAAAATGTAAAAGTAATCCGTGCAGAACGCAAGTCCGTGGAGTCCTCCTTCCCCACTCCCCTCTATAAAAAAGCAAGTGTGAAGGATGTCTACAACCAGCTGACACTGAAATGCCGCGGAGGCTACAGCGTACAGTTCCGCGCATACGATGACGGCGCTGCCTACCGCTTCATTTCCGAACAGAACAAGCCGTTTATCGTCCTCAACGAAACTGCGGACTTCAATTTCGACAAGGATTACCAGGCATTTGTACCTTACATAAACGACAACCGCAACGGTGAGCGCTATTGCTTCTCTTTCGAGTCTTACTACGACGAAGCCCCGTTGTCCAAAATGCACACCGACTCACTCTCCATCACCCCACTGATGGTTTGCCTGGACGGAGGAAAGAAAGCCGTTATCATGGAAGCCGGATTGGAAAACTATCCCGGCATGTTCCTCACTGCAAATCCCCAGACACGTCAAGGAGTGCAGGCAGCATTTGCCCCCTATCCGCTGGAAGAAACAATCGGCGGACACAACCGGCTGAACCTGATACCGACAAAACGTGCAGACTACATCGCCCGTTGTGCCAAGCAGGAGCTCCCCTGGCGTGTGGTGCTCGTCACCGAAAAGGACACGCAGCTTGCCGACAATGACATGGCACAGCGTCTTGCCCCCGCCTGCCGCATCAAAGACATTTCCTGGATTAAACCCGGCAAAGTGGCTTGGGACTGGTGGAACACCTGCAACTTGACTGGCGTAGACTTCAAAGCCGGCATGAACACCCCGACTTATAAGGCATTCATCGACTTTGCCGCCGACAACAACCTGGAATATATCATCATCGATGACGGCTGGAGCGGAAACGAATCCTTATTGAAAGACCTGAATCCGGATATCGATTTAAAGGAACTGGTAGCCTACGGAAACCAGAAGGGCGTCGGCATCATTCTCTGGGCAAGCTGGCGAAATTCTGCCAAAGATACGGAAGCCGCATTCAGCCACTATGCACAGATGGGTATCAAGGGCTTCAAGATAGACTTCTTCGACCGTGACGACCAGCCACTGGTACAGTCCGTAGAACGCATTGTAGCCTACGCCGCCGAGCACCGCCTGGTATTGGACCTGCATGGCCTCAAGCCATACGGTATACAGCGCACCTATCCCAACGTCCTGAACTTTGAAGGTGTAAAGGGATTGGAGAACGCCAAATGGGAACCGATAGTGAACGGAGCCCCCCTCCACAACTTCCCACGCTATGACGTGACTGCTCCCTACCTGCGCATGCTTGTCGGCCCGATGGACTACACACCGGGAGCCATGATGAACGCAACCCGCGAAACCTTCCGTGCCGTCAACGACCATCCGATGAGCCAGGGTACGCGCGTCCACCAGATGGCGATGTACACCCTCTTCGAAGCCCCGCTGCAAATGCTTGCCGACAGCCCCAGCAAATATATGAAGGAGCAGGAATGCACGGACTTCATTGCCAAAGTGCCTACCGTTTTCGACGAGACCGTGGCACTGGACGGTGAAGTAGGCGAATACCTTACACTGGCACGCCGCAAGGGAGACGTCTGGTACATCGCCTCCATGACCGACTGGACACCACGCGACTGTACCATCGACCTTTCCTTCCTCGGAGAAGGAAGTTACGAAGCCGAAATCTTTTCCGACGGCATCAATGCCGACCGGGAAGCAACCGACTACAAGAAAGAAGTACGCACCGTGACCTCGGGAGACAAGCTGAACATACACATGGCACCCGGAGGAGGATGGACAGCACGGATATGGAAAAGATGATAGGGTGATAAAGTAATGACATGATAAGTGCAATAGGGTGACAGTTACGTTAAAAGTGCTGTCACCCTATTCCTTTATCACTTTTAACATACCTCTACGTGAACCTTTTATATCCTATCTTGTTTTTTCTCACAAAAGCCTAAGGTACCATAGGGCAGGAATTTATATTAAACCTAAACAATTATAAAAGTATGAAGAAATTTATTCCCCTATTATTAGCGGTCTTTGCAGTGACGCTTGCATCTTGCGAAAAAGACCCTGACATGGATAAGCTGGACAATAATTATCTGGTTTATACCAACTATGACAAGAAGGCGGATTTCAAAACCTTCGAAACTTATTACTTGCCGGACAGCATTCTGGTCATCGGTGATAAGGAAAACGCCGAATACTGGAAAGATGAGAATGCCCAGGAAATTCTCAGCGCTTATGTTGCTAACATGAACAGCCGCGGCTACATCCGTGTGGATGACCGGGAAGAAGCCGACCTTGGCTTGCAGGTAAGCTATGTCAGAAGTACCTATTACTTCACCGACTACGGACGTCCCGAATGGTGGTGGAACTATCCAGGCTACTGGGATGCTCCTTACTGGGGCAACTGGGGCGGATGGTATTATCCCTATGCCGTGAACTATTCCTACAGTACCGGTTCCTTTATCAGCGAATTGTTGAATCTGGAGGCGCCGCAAGGCCAGAGCGAGAAACTTCCTGTTCTGTGGACCAGCTATATGAGCGGCTTGCTGAGTGGTTCTACTTCTGTCAATACCAAACTTGCCGTGCAAGGTGTGAACCAAGCTTTCACTCAATCAACTTACCTGACTAACAAGTAGTGACAAGCTACGAGCTATAAGTGACAAATGACGGGTTACCCAATATTAAGGTAACAAGAATAATACGGCAGCATCCTTTCCGGACTGGGAAGTTGCCATTGAACCAAAAAACAAGAACAAAGTATGAAAACAATAAAATATCTTTCCTTGAGAGTATTTGCGGTTGCCGCTCTTGCTCTCGTCTTCGCCCTACCGACGAAGGCACAGATGACCGATAACGGTTATGCCAATATCGACTGGCAATATAACTTTCCCCTCAGCAACAACTTCGCCGACAAATCAAGCGGCTGGGGTATGAATTTTGAAGGCGGTTACTTCCTGACAGACAATTTTGCATTGGGAGCTTTCTTGAACTACCATAGCAACCATGAGTATTTCGGTCGCCAGACACTTCCCGTAGGCGAAGGCGGCAGTCTGAATACCGACCAGCAGCACACTGCATTCCAGTTGCCTTTCGGTCTGGCCTCCCGCTATGTATGGAACCGTGGAGGTGCATTCCAGCCGTATGCCGGTGTAAAACTGGGTGCTGAATATGCACAGTTGAAGTCAACTTTCAACGTATTCGAAGCCAACAAAGATACATGGGGTTTCTATGTATCTCCTGAAATTGGTTTCAATGTGTATCCTTGGGCTTATGGACCGGGCTTGCATTTCGCAGCCTATTACAGCTACGGTACGAACAAAGGTGACCTCTTTACGTACAGCGTAGACGGTTTGAGCAATTTCGGTCTGCGCGTAGGTATTGCGTTCTGATAAGACACACACTTAAAGCTTAACAGATAGAATTTAATTGTTTCAAAATTGAAGAAGAAAAGAGCCTTTCCTGCGTGAGCAAGGGAGGCTCTTTTTAATTCTACCAGTTATTTTTTTCCTCCCAGCATCGCCTTATATACAGCTTCCTGAATCCTCGTCCTTATATCCAGCCTCATCAACTTGTTATTCCACACATCCGGATAGGTGCGGTTGCTCAAAAAGACATAAACCAAGCCGTTCTCCGGGTCTGTCCAGGCGCAAGTACCCGTGAAACCGGTATGACCATAGACAGAAGCAGGGGCAGACTCTGCGCAGGGACTCTTCTGGGGATTATGCCGGTCGGGCTTATCAAATCCCAGCCCCCGGCGGCTTATCCTTGAGACAGTGGTAGTAAATACCCTGCAGGTCTCCTTGCTCAAATAGCGTTTACCGTCCAGTTCACCCCCATTCAGCAACATCTGATAGACTTTTGCTACTTCTTCGGCAGTGGAGAACAGCCCGGCATTACCGGAAACGCCACCCTGAAAAGCTGCGGATTCATCATGTACAAATCCTTGCAAGGTAGTCTTACGCAAGAAAGGATCTGTTGATGAAGGTACAATATCTTCCTTCTTCAAGAAGCGCAGAGGAAGATACCCCGTACGCTCCAATCCCATCGGAGTATAGAATTCCTTGGCCAAATATTCGTCCATAGACATGCCGGTGCGCGCCTCGACCAACTGCTGCAACAAGATAAAGCCCACACAACTATAACGGTAACGTTTATCTCTAAGCGGAGTATCCACAATCTTCTGCAAGTACTCCTGCTTGAAAGAACGGTTCAGCCAAAGGCTGTCGGACACTTGCATCGTATATTCCGGTGTCTGCACCTTCGACGTCAGTCCCTGACGGAAGCGGAACTTAGGGTTCGCCCAAGTCTGCCGTCCGATGCGTGCGGAATGCCGGGCATCGGGACGTGCCTTGAACAAAGTGCCGGTGTAGCTCTCTTCATCAATCGCTTCCTGATAGAATAGCAAGGTAGAAGGTAGACCGGATTCATGCATCAGCAGTTCGCGTACCGTAATATTCTTCTTGTCCGTATCCTGTAGGAAAGGCAGATAATCCGACACCCGGTCTGTAAGATTGAGGCGTCCGCCATCGTACAACTTCATCACAGCAAGCAGCGTGGCTGTGGTCTTTGTCAGCGAAGCGATGTCGTATACATCCGTCTTCTTTACGGGAAGCGCCTTGCTTCCGGCCTCGTTCCAGACGTGGGTACCGAAAGCTTTATTATACATCTCCCTACCATCCTTCAGCACCACCACCTGGCAACCGGGGTAAGCCCCTTCACGAATGCCTTCTTCAGCTATCTTGTCTATTTCAGCCAGCAGACGGGAATTCATACCATGCTCTTCGGGTACAAAGCGGGGGGCGCTTTGAGGAGTCAGCGTCACTCCCGCACCGGCAGCAAACCGACTACCGATACTGGCAGACAAGCGTCCCTCTGAACAAGCGCTGCCATAAACAATCCGGGCAACCTGCCGCTGTACCTCCTCGTTGGAGGAGTGTGCCAAAATCACCGCTTCAGCAGCAGCGTCCCCTTGTTTTATCTGCAATACCTGCTTGCCAGGAATAAAGAACAGATAAACCACCGGTACGTCAGGAGCGAACTTTGCAAAGAAATTCTGATAGGGCGTCAAACGGTGTTCGGTGACACAGACCAGAATACGTTTGTACTTGGCCAGCGCATTCCTCAAACGGTTCCCGTCAGCCTCCGGCAGATTCTTGCCCAAATGGAACTCCACAGGACGGGTATACTGCGACAGTTCCTTGAGGAACGGCTGGATTTCCTGCGCTTCTCCCACATTGAGCACGGCAACTTCACCGATGGAAGGGTCCAGCGGAAGTACCTCGTCCCGGTTATCCAGCACAGTGATGGCCGCCAAGTTCAGCCGGCGCATCAAATCACGCGTTTTCGGAGTATTGATGCGGGTCCCCAAACCTGAAAGCTGTACATGGGGTTTCTTTTCCAACCCAAGGGCATATTTATATTTCAGTACTTTACGGCATTTCGCCTCTATCTCTTTCTCTGTCAGCTCCCCTTTTTTCACAGCGGCAAGCACAGCCTCCACTTCTTCCTTAATACGCCGGGGGACAAGCAGCAAATCATTGCCGGCTTTCAGCGCCTGCAAACAGATGCTTTCATTGCCCGATACCCCTTTCATGGCAAGGGCATCTGTAAAGACAAGCCCCTGAAAGCCGAGGTCATTCACCAACAGACCGGAAACTACCTTACGCGAAAGCGAAGACGGGAGCCCCTTTTGCGGCTCTATGGTAGGCACCTCCAAGTGCCCCACCATCATTCCTCCCAATCCGGCACGAATGGCTTTTCTGAAAGGATAAAGCTCTATACTGTCCAGACGGGCACGGGTAAAAGGCAGCACGGGCAACGCCTTATGAGAATCCACATCCGTATCCCCATGCCCCGGAAAGTGCTTGCTGACAGAAAGTACACCACCATCCTCCAACCCTTTGGAGTAGGCAACAACCTTGTTCGCCACATTGAACGGACTTTCACCGAAGGAACGGGTATTGATAACCGGATTCTTGGGATTGATATTCACATCCGCTACAGGAGCAAAATTCACTTGCACCCCCAGTTCACGGCATTGGCGGGCCACTTCGCGCCCATATTCATAAATCAGTGTATCGTTCTGTATGCAGCCCAGCACCATGTTTCGCGGAAAGTTCGGAGTACCGCGGAGGCGCATAGCCAGTCCCCATTCACCGTCAAAGGTAATCATCAGCGGAACTTCCGCCATCCGCTGCGCCTCATTGGTCAACATCACCTGGTTCTGCATCAATCCGCCGGAGAATAACAGACCGCCTACCTTATAGTCCTCCACCACCTTACGCAGCAGTTCCTTGTTGGCCTTGTCCTGCTGGGGGGCAATCGTATAGATGAACAGTTGTCCGATGCGTTCTTTCAGAGTCAGACGCTGCATGACGGAATCCACCCACTGCCTGCACCGCACGTCACTGTTCAAGAGACGTACAAGCGAAGGGTCGTTCGGCGGCACCGGAGTAAACGGCATCGGGCCAAGCTGCGCTTTCAGAAGCGGACAAAGACAACACAATATAGTGATATAGGCAAGCAGGTATATTCTCTTCATTCCTTATAGATAGATTGTTTTTAGGGGATTTGCGGAATAATACTTTTATAAATCAATTCCTGGATATCTCTTCTTATATTCATGTCACCCAGTTTCGTGTTCCATACATTGGGGCACAAGCGGTTGCTGAGGAATACATACACTGTCTTGTTTTCCGGGTCCACCCAAGCACAAGTACCGGTAAATCCGGTATGTCCATATACTGCTTCCGGAGCGGAAGGAGCACAAGGGCTGCGCTTCACAATGGATACATCCGGCTTGTCGAATCCCAGACCGCGACGGCTGATGGCAGATTTCTCCGTCGTAAACAAACGGCAGGTTGCCTCACTCAAGAAACGCTTGCCATTGAATTCACCGCCGTTCAGCAACATTTGATAAACCTTTGCCACCTCTTCGGCCGTAGAGAAAAGTCCTGCATTACCGGACACCCCACCCATGCAGGCAGCAGTCTCGTCATGCACATATCCGCATATATCCTGGCGACGCAGGAAGTCATTGGATGCCGTGGGCATGATTTCCGCTTTGGTGAACTTCGTCAAAGGCAGAAACATAGTACGTTGCAATCCCATCGGGGCATAGAACTCACGGGCAAGGTACAAATCCATCGGCAGCTCCGTCACCTTCTCCACTACCTGCTGCAACAGCACGAAGCCGAGGTCGCTGTAAACATAACGTTTGCCATCCAACTCGCACTTGGCTATCCGCTGAAGGATAGAATTCTTGAAACTCTTGTTCAGCCACATGCCATCTGCCATGTGCAGGGTATAGACCGGTGTATTCTTGTCGGACACCATCCCTTTCCGGAACTTAAAATCGGAACAATAATAGCTATGCTCGCTTACCTGCGTACGATGCCACTCGTCCACCCAACTCTGGGAGTACGGACCGTGTACCGAATTCGGGTCTATGATGTCCAGGTAGAAGCGGATATAGGGAGGAAGCCCCGATTCGTGGAACAAAAGTTCGCGGATGGTAATGTTCCGCTTGTTGCCATTGCGCAAGAAGGGCAGATAAGCGGAAACCTTGTCATCCAGTTTTATCTTGCCCTCATCATACAGTTTCATGACGGCAAGCAACGTAGCCGTAGTCTTGGTCAGCGAAGCCAAATCAAAAAGGTCCGAAGAACGGACAGTAGTGGTATCCTTATCAGAGTGGGTTCCGAAGCCTTTGTCATATACCGGCAGTCCGTCTTTCCACACCAGCACGCGGCAACCGGGATAAGCTCCCGCTTCCAGTCCCTTCCGGGCAACGGCATCGATACTTTGCAGCACATACGATTTCATGCCGTAATCTTCCGGAACAGTCTTCCCCGGTTTCATGCCCGGTTCAATCATACAGCCCGTTCCCGCTGGAAACAGTTTACCGATACTCATCGACATTCTGCCACTGGCCGGCTTTTTGGCAAAAAGAACATCAGCCACGTATTGCTGCAAATCCGTCTCTGCCGAATGTGCCAGCACCACAGCGCTGGATTTGGCAAGTGCGGGCATCAGAGGTTGCAATGTACGGTAAGAGGTAAAAAAAGTATAGACCAGCGGAGCACGCAGGTTCAAGCCTTCCAGAAAGGCCACATCACGGTCGCTGACATAAGCCGAACCGGTGATGCTGATAACCACGCGACGGAAAGCAGCCAACTGCCCCTGCACTTCCTGCCAGAGAGCCTCATCGGCATTCCAAGGCAAGTGGAAATGGCTGATGCCTGCATTCTTTTTCATAGCTTCCACAAAGGGAGCATCCGCCTCCTTCTCTCCGATGCTGAGCACGGCAATATCACCTTCCACCGGTGCCAGCGGGAGGACATCGAAATAATTGTTCAATACAGTCACTGCCGAACGGCGCAACTTGGCAGCCAACGCCTGCGCTTCCTCCGTATTGATGCGATAGCTCATTCCGCTGACCCGAAGTTGCGGCTGGCGGTTTCTCAAACCAAGCATATACTTGTACATCAATACCTTGCGGCACTTGGCATCAAGTTCGTCCTTACTCAGTTGTCCCGACTCCACTGCATCTACCAGCTCCTGCACCGCATTCTTCGTATTGAACTGTACCAGCACCATATCATTTCCCGCCAGCAGCGCTTTGGTAGTTACCTGCGGAATGGCAGACACACCCTTCATGTCCAAGGCATCGGTAAACACCAGCCCTTTAAAGCCGAGTTCATCCTTCAACAACCCGGTCACCACATTCCGCGACAAAGAAGAAGGAGTCACCCCGTCCGGGTCCAGCGCCTGCACTTGCAGATGGCCTACCATGACACCCCCCAATCCGGCACGTACCATTTCCTTGAAGGGATAAAGTTCCACACTGTCCAGGCGTACACGGTCGTAGTGCAAGGCGGGAAGCGCCTTATGAGAATCCACATCCGTGTCGCCATGCCCGGGGAAATGCTTGCAAACGGAAAGTATGCCCCCGCTTTCGAGCCCACGGCTGTATGCCACCACCTTTTCTGCCACCCGCTGCGGGTTTTCGCCAAAGGAGCGTACGTGTATCACCGGGTTCAGCGGATTCGTATTGACATCCGCATCGGGTGCAAAATTGACGTGTACCCCCAATTCGCGAAACTGGCGGGCCACCTCACGTCCATATTCTTCAATCAGGCCATTGTCCTCGATACATCCCAAGGCGGCATTACGGGGATAGTCCGGAGCGCCTTTCAGCCTCATTGACAGTCCCCACTCTCCATCGAAAGTAACCATAACGGGAATCTTGGCATCCTTCCGGGCCATATTGGTCAAGATAGCCTGCTCTTCCGGAGTACCTTCGGAAAACAGCAAGCCACCGACCTTGTATTTCTTTACCAGCTCGCGCATCTGCTTTTTCGTGGCCTTGTCTGCTCTGGCCGGAATGGTGGCAACGATGAGCTGCCCCACTTTTTCGTGTACATTCAGACCTGACAACACGGAGTCCACCCATTGCCGGCACCGGTTGTCTGCAGCCGAAGGAAGAAACGGGCCTCCCGTCTGGGCGTGAAGTGAAGATAATCCCAATATAAACAATCCTGCAACCCATAAAAGGAGGGTGAGTCTTTTCATCATGCTATTTTTCAGTTAAAGTAAGTACCATTTCTCCTACGTAGATGCCACTCTTTCCGGTGTGCAGCACGGGAACGCTCTTGCCGTCCGCATTCAGATAAACGGCAGGCTTTTCCATAAAAGTATGCGAATGTCCTCCCAAAATGACATCAATGCCACGCGTCTTGCCTACCAGGTTCTCGTCGGAAGCGCCTTCGGGATTTGCACTGCGGATACCCAAATGAGACATGCAAATCACAACCTCGCAATTCTCCTTCTCCCTGAGAAAGTCTGTCATTTCTTGGGCCACCTTTATCGGGTCGTTGTAGACAATGCCTATGCATTTATCCGCCTGCACCAGCCCTTCCATCTTAGGGGCCAGGCCGAAGATTCCGATTTTCACCCCTTCGCGCACCAAGGTGATATAAGGCTTCACCAGCCCTTCGAGTACCGTACCCGTCACGTCATAATTGGAACAGACCACGGGAAAATCCGCCATACGGAACAATTCCGCCATATTCTCAAGTCCGAAATCAAATTCATGATTACCTATCGTCATGGCATCATAGCCCATGAGGTTCATCATCTTGACCTCCAGCTCGCCTTTGAAAAAGTTGTAATAAGGGGTACCTTGCGAGATGTCTCCGCAATCCAGCAGCAACATATCCGGATGCTTGCCGCGAAACTGCTTTACAAAACCGGCACGGCGCACCACACCGCCCATCCCGGCATACTCGTCGGCAGCCTCGGCACTGATGGGTTCTATACGGCTGTGCATATCGCTGGTATGCAGGATAAACAGTTGTTTTCCGGATTGGCCGGACGATACAGAATCGGTGGACACCAGGCAAAGGGGTTCTTCAGTAATGACACGCTCCTCTTGTTGTGCCGATGCGGGGAGCATGAAAAACAGCAGGGCTGCCAAGGAATATATATGTTTCATAGAACTTCTGTTTTTTTAATGCTTACTCTTTAACGACCACTCTTCCCTCCATGCGCGAAGTCACCTTCTTGCCGGCTGCCGTCTGCTTCTCCACATACTTCATGAACAGACCACGCAGTGTAGCCCCATCCGGGCACTCCCTTTTATCCGCCTGCAGGAAAGCCGTCATTCCATCGTTTCCATCAGCCAGATAATCAATCGTGGCAACCGTATAGTCACGGTCATCCTCCACCGGCTTGCCGGCAATGGAAGCCTGGAGCAGCTTGCCATCCTTGCTGATTTCCAACTGTATACCACTCACCCCTTCACCAAGTCTCACCGCAATGTTTTCAAACAAGTGCTTCATGGCAGAGCCTTTCATCGTCAGCACACAGAGCGAATTCTCAAAAGGCAATATCTCATAGATGTTTTCGGTAGTGATATCTCCTTCCGTCAGGGAATTCCGGATTCCACCGATATTGATTAGCCCCATATCGGCCGGTTTGCCCAGCACTTCCACCGCAGCCTCACGCAGTACATCTGCAATCAGATTGGATAAAAGGCTTTCGGGCCGGAATCTGTCCATCGACATTTCTGCGGTTCCCACCACATGATACATAACGCTGTCCATCCGGGCCTTGTAAGGCGCCAGCAGAGCCACGGCTTCGGCATCCGGCTCGGCATCCCAGACAGAGTTCATGGGAATTCTGCCTCCCTCTACCTTGGTCACTTCGTAGGAAGAATGGCAGGAAACCAATAGAAGTGCAACCGCCAACACTGCCCCCGCAAGGAGACTGAAAGTTTGTTTCTTCATATTCATTTAGTTTTAAATTGCTACAAATATACTTTTCTTTTGCGACTGAGCCACACAATTAACCGATTATTTAGACTTGCGTTTAGCAGAATGAAACGCTCAAAAATCATCCCAACTGGCGAAAAAAAGCTTGAAGCACTTGTGTATCTGGCAAATAATTCGTTCCTTTGCACCGCTTTCGCGCAATCGCTGTCAGGACACCAAGAGAGAAGCCTGGTATGTTGCGTTGTAACGATGAAACAATTTAATAATAAAAACAATGGATTTAATTAAAATTGCAGAAGAAGCATTTGCTACCGGAAAACAGCACCCGAGCTTCAAGGCAGGTGACACTGTAACAGTAGCATATCGTATTGTCGAGGGTAACAAGGAACGTGTACAGCTGTACCGTGGTGTTGTTATCAAGATTGCCGGACATGGAGACAAGAAGCGTTTTACAGTACGTAAGATGTCAGGAACCATAGGCGTAGAACGTATTTTCCCGATTGAATCACCGGCTATCGACAGCATCGAAGTGAACAAGGTGGGTAAAGTTCGTCGCGCTAAACTGTACTACCTGCGCGCTCTTACCGGTAAGAAAGCAAGAATCAAAGAAAAAAGAGTTAACGGTTAATTCCAGACTCCTATTTCGAAATAAAAAAGGGAAACTGACAATGTCGGTTTCCCTTTTTTAGTGATATACACAGTAGGCATACACACCATGCGATACTCTACTGCTACTCCCTCATTCAAAACATTGTAAGCCTGCGCTCCTTTCCTTTCACATAAGCCTTCCTTCTTGCTGATATGTTAGTTTATCAGCGCCCAACGGCCGTGAGACGCTCTGCTAACGACCGTCAACAAGGTGCTTTATGGCCGTTAGGCGAACGCCTCACGGCCGTTAAACAGCTCTCATATGCATAGCTTGCCTATACTGAATACCTATCTTATCCATACCAAAAACCTGACTTCCACCTATTATCGCACGGGCTTTTACGAAGTTAATACCGTGTTTGCAGGAAACCAATAGCTTGTTTACACGATATTGGCAAATTGCCCCATATCCTATTAATTTATTGTACTACAAGACATTAATAGATTATTTGGCGTAAATTTAAGGTGGAAGCAAAAGTTGCTTCCACCTTTTCAAGTTGCTTCCACAGCATCCGCAACCCCAATGAATAAAGGGATACAGAGAATGGGTGGAAGTGTGGAAGCAACTTGTGACATAACTTTATTGCTGAGGAATATGTGCCACCAAAGAAAAAAAGGTGTGTCGAAACTCTCATAAACTAAAAATCACCCTCGCCACAGATAGGTGTAGCGAGGGTGACTTCGATAGAAGGGGAGTTTTGACATATCCCCTCCTTTATCAGTTTCCCTAATATTGATTACTTGATATCTCTCAGCTCCCAGCCCAACGCACTGGCACCCAGCACTGCAGCATCAGAGTCCTTCAACTCGGAAGCCAGCAACTTGGTCTTACCTTTGTAGATATTCAATACATTGTCGTCAATAGCTTTCTGGATAGGCTTGAAGATATAGTCTCCCGCTTTTGCCAGACCACCGAACAACACGATAGCTTCCGGACTGGAGAAAGCGATGAAGTCAGCCAAAGCCTCACCCAAGATGGTTCCGGTAAACTCAAAGATGTCTTGAGCAATCTTGTCACCCTTCACCGCTGCATCATACACATCCTTGGAAGTAATGTTTTCTGCCGGAATGTCGCGCAACAAACTCGGTTCGGTACTCTTGGTCAAGAACTCACGTGCAGAACGCGCCACACCCGTAGCCGAACAATAAGTTTCCAGACAGCCGTGACGTCCGCATCCGCAGAGACGTCCGTTTTCACGACGGATAATAGTATGTCCCAACTCTCCGGCAAAACCGTCATGGCCATATACCATCTGACCGTTAATAACGATACCGCTACCTACACCGGTGCCAAGAGTTA
This sequence comes from Bacteroides sp. AR29, assembly GCF_900217715.1. Classification (NCBI taxonomy): domain Bacteria; kingdom Pseudomonadati; phylum Bacteroidota; class Bacteroidia; order Bacteroidales; family Bacteroidaceae; genus Bacteroides; species Bacteroides sp. AR29. Next base: position 347,486 of record NZ_OBMS01000002.1, on the reverse strand, counting down.
TCATGATAAAGTCTTTCATACCACGAGCCGCACCGTAAGTCATTTCACCGATACCGGCAGCATTGGCGTCGTTTGTCAAAGCGGTAGGGATACCCAAGCGCTCTTCAAACATGGCAGCCAAAGGAATTACACCCTTCCAGGGAAGGTTCGGGGCAAACTCAATAGTACCGCTGTAATAGTTTCCGTTAGGAGCACCGATACCGATACCTTTTATCTTGTCTACTCCACCGTTGGCAATAATGAGCGGCAACAGATTCTTGCAAACTTCGTCTACGTAATCATTGACGTCCTCATAAGCTCCGGTTTTGATGGAACTGCTTGCAATAATAGTTCCGCGTGCGTCTACAATACCAAAGACGGTGTTTGTTCCGCCTATGTCAATGCCCACTACATAGGGCTTTTCCATGTTTGAATTCATGATATTACTTTTGTTTAAAGGGTTAGTTAATCACATTCATGGTTACAAAAATCACAAAGAAAAACGACACTGCAAAATCTTTTTTTAAAAAAGTTTGCAACTTTTGCAACTTTTCGTAGCATTGCTGCGTCTAATAGTGAAAATTAATAAGAGTAAAGCAATAAACAGGGAAAACAGTGATACAACTAAAAGACATTAACAAGACCTACAACAACGGAGCACCGCTGCATGTGCTCAAAGGTATCAACCTCGACATTCAGAAAGGCGAATTTGTTTCCATCATGGGCTCATCGGGTTCGGGAAAGTCCACTTTACTCAATATACTGGGTATTCTGGATAGTTACGACACGGGGGAATATTATCTGAACGGTACCCTCATCAAGAACCTCAGCGAAACGAAGGCAGCCGAGTACCGCAACCGTATGATTGGTTTCATCTTCCAGTCCTTCAATCTCATTTCCTTCAAGAATGCAGTGGAGAATGTGGCGCTTCCTCTCTTTTATCAAGGAGTGAGCCGCCGCAAACGTAATGCGCTGGCACTGGAATATCTGGACCGCCTGGGGCTGAAAGAGTGGGCACACCACATGCCAAATGAGATGTCCGGTGGACAGAAACAACGTGTAGCCATCGCCCGTGCCCTCATTACCCAACCGCAGATTATCCTTGCCGATGAACCTACCGGCGCGCTCGACAGCAAGACTTCCGTAGAGGTGATGCAGATTCTAAAGGAACTGCACGATACGGGCATGACCATCGTAGTCGTGACCCACGAAAGCGGTGTTGCCAACCAGACGGACAAGATTATCCATATCAAAGACGGTATCATAGGTAGCATCGAGACGAATCTGAACCACGATGCAAGCCCGTTCGGAAAAGACGGATTCATGAAATAATAAAGGAAGAGCCCCCTCCCCCTTTAATTTTTAATTCTTAATTTTTAATTATCAATGATAGACCTTTGGCAAGAAATATACGGAACCATCAAACGCAACAAACTGCGTACATTCCTGACGGGCTTTGCCGTGGCATGGGGAATCTTCATGCTCATCGTGCTGCTCGGAGCCGGAAACGGTATCATACATGCCTTCGAGCAAAATGCGTCGGAGCGTGCCTTGAACTCTATCCGCATCTTCCCCGGCTGGACCACCAAGTCATACGACGGTCTGAAAGAAGGACGCCGCGTCCAACTGGACAACCGGGACATGGATGACACGGAGAAGCAATTCACTGAAAATGTCATCAGTGCCGGTGCCACCGTGCGTCAAAGTAATGTAAACGTCAGCTTCGGACAAGAATATATCAATATCTCTCTGCTGGGCGTATATCCCAACTACACCGAAGTGGAAACCGTGAAAACAGCGGACGGACGTTTCATCAACTACAACGACCTGAAAGACCGACGTAAAGTCATCATCCTCCATAAGAAATCTGCAGATATCCTTTTCGGAAAAACGCATACTGAACCCATCGGACAATTTGTCAATGCCAGTGGAGTGGCCTATCAAGTAGTAGGCCTCTACAATGACCAGGGAGACCGCGAGGCAAACGAAGCGTATATCCCCTTCTCCACCTTGCAGACCATCTATAATAAAGGAGACAAGCTGAATAACATCATCTTTACAACCAAGAACCTGCACAGCATAGAAAGTAACGAAGCCTTTGAAAAAGAATACCGCAAGGCTATTGCCACCAATCACCGCTTTGACCCCACGGATGAGAGCGCCATATGGATATGGAATCGTTTCACCAACTATCTGCAGACACAGAATGCAATGGGTATCCTCCGGACTGCAATCTGGGTTATCGGTATCTTCACACTGTTGAGTGGGATTGTCGGCGTGTCGAACATAATGCTGATTACCGTGAAAGAACGTACCCGGGAATTTGGTATCCGTAAGGCATTGGGAGCAAAACCTTTCTCCATCCTTTGGCTGATTATTGTGGAAAGCGTGACTATCACTACGCTATTCGGTTATATCGGTATGGTGGCAGGCATCGGGGTGACGGAATGGATGAACTCTGCTTTCGGTAGCCAGACGATGGATGCCGGCATGTTCCAGCAGACCATGTTCTCCGATCCCACCGTAGACCTCAGTATTGCTATCCAAGCTACCCTGACCCTTATCATAGCGGGTACGTTGGCTGGGTTCTTCCCGGCTAAGAAAGCGGTAAGTATCAGTCCTATTGAAGCACTTAGAGCAGATTAAAGATTATGAGAATAGACATAGATACGTGTGAGGAAATCCTCATCACAATAACAAGGAACAAAACGAGAAGCCTGCTTACGGCGTTCGGCGTATTCTGGGGTATCTTTATGCTGGTGGCGCTTATCGGTGGCGGCCAGGGCATGCAGGAAGAACTAAAATCCCAGTTCGAAGGATTTGCAACCAACTCGGGCTTTATCGCTGCACAAAAGACAAGCGAGGCTTATAAAGGTTTTCGCAAAGGACGATGGTGGGATTTGGAGATGGAAGATGTAGACCGTGTACGCAATGTGGACGGTGTGGCGCTTGCCACGCCTTCCATTGCCTTATGGGGACAAGTGGCTGTCTACGGAGACAACAAGTACGACTGTAGTGTGAAAGGCTTGTATCCCGAATATGAACAGATAGAACATCAAGAGATGACCTATGGACGTTTCATCAATGATGTCGACATTAAAGAGTCGCGTAAAGTGTGTGTAATCGGCAAACGTGTTTATGAAAGCCTCTTCAAACCCGGTGAAGACCCCTGCGGCAAATATGTCCGGGTAAATGGTATCTATTACCGGGTTATCGGAATGTGTTCATCCGAAGGCAATGTCAATATACAAGGGCAGGCCTCTGAAGCCATTACATTGCCTTTTTCCACCATGCAACAGACCTACAACCTCGGAAAGAAACTGCATGTAGTATGTTTCATCATGAAACCGGGAGTAAAAGTGAAAGACGTGCAGCCCGAAGTGGAACGTCTTGTAAAAGCAGCGCACTACATTGCTCCCGATGACAAACAAGCCGTCATGCTTCTGAATGCGGAAGCTATGTTCTCCATGATGGACAACCTGATGATTGGAGTGCGCTTTCTAATCTGGATGGTAGGTTTGGGGACGCTGTTTGCCGGAGCTATCGGCGTATCGAATATCATGATGGTAACCGTCAAGGAGCGCACAACGGAAATAGGCATACGCCGTGCCATAGGTGCCCGTCCTAAAGACATTCTGCAACAAATTCTTTCGGAAAGCATGGTGCTGACCACTATAGCGGGTATGGCAGGTATTTCTTTTGCCGTATTTGTACTGCAAATACTTGAAAAGGCCGCCAATGACCCTGGAGTTATCAAAACCCACTACCAGGTTTCATTCGGACTGGCTATCGGAACCTGTATCCTCCTCATCGCATTAGGAGTGCTTGCCGGACTGGCACCTGCCTATCGCGCCATGGCAATCAAGCCAATTGAAGCCATCAGGGATGAATAAACTTATAGAGAGACCACTAACCGTAAGCCATGAAATAATGGCTATATCAATCGTAAATAATTAAATCGTAAATATAAGATGAAAACAAAGAAGTTTCTGAAAATCGCATTATTGGTAGTAATTGCTGCCTTATTCATTTGGACATTCGTTTTTCTGTACCAGAAGTCCCAACCTAAAGTAACAGTATACGAAACGATAGTTCCGGAAGTGACAGACCTTGAAAAGACTACCGTAGCCACCGGCAAAGTGGAACCGAGAGATGAAGTCCTTATCAAGCCGCAGATTTCCGGTATCATTGCCGAAGTATACAAGGAAGCAGGACAAAGTGTGAAGCAAGGGGAAGTGCTTGCCAAAGTAAAGGTGATACCCGAACTGGGACAATTGAACTCTGCCGAAAGCCGCGTACGATTGGCGGAAATCAACGCTGCCCAAGCCGAAACGGATTTCGCCCGTACCCAGAAACTGTACAACGACAAGCTTATCAGCGCTGAAGAGTACGAAAAAGGGGAAGTAAGCGTGAAGCAGGCACGCGAGGAACTGCAGACAGCAAAAGATAACCTGGAAATTGTAAAGGAAGGCATCACCAAGAACAGCGCCTCTTTCAGTAGTACCCTGATCCGTTCCACCATTACCGGTCTGATTCTGGATGTACCCATCAAAGTCGGTAACTCGGTTATCATGAGTAACACTTTCAATGACGGAACCACCATCGCTACCGTTGCCAACATGAACGATTTGATTTTCCGCGGCAACATTGACGAAACGGAAGTGGGCCGTGTGCACGAAGGCATGCCGGTGAAACTGACAATCGGCGCCCTGCAGAATCTTTCGTTCGATGCCACACTGGAATACATATCTCCGAAGGGTGTGGAAGAAAACGGTGCCAACCAGTTTGAAATCAAAGCTGCCATTGCCGCACCGGACAGCGTACAGATACGTTCCGGCTATTCTGCCAACGCAGAAATCGTATTGGACCGTGCCCAGAAAACGCTTGCCGTACCGGAAAGTACCGTTGAATTCAATGGTGACAGCACCTTTGTATACGTAATGACGGACAGCGTACCGGTACAGAAGTTCGAACGCCGCCCCATCCAGGTCGGCATGAGTGACGGCATAAAGATTGCCATCAAAAGCGGTATCAGTGCCCAGGATAAGATTCGCGGTACAGAGAAAAAGGATTAACAAACGGAATAGCTTAAAAAGATATACGATATGAATAAAAAGATATTCTTATACCTCGCAATATTCGGCAGTATCTCAGTGCAGGCGCAGGAACGATGGTCTTTACGCCAATGCATAGACTATGCCATCGAGCATAACATCAGTATCCGCCAGACAGCCAACGCTGCCGAACAGAGTGCTGTCGAAGTAAATACAGCCAAATGGGCACGACTGCCGAACCTGAATGCCAGTGCCGGCCAGAGCTGGAACTGGGGACGTACGCAAACAGCCATCAAAAATGAGGATACGGGAGACTATTCCACTGTATACGTCAACACCAGCAGCCACGGCACTAATATGTCTGTCAATACCAGCATACCTATCTTTACCGGTCTGGAAATTCCCCACCAGTATGCATTGGCCAAACTAAACCTCAAAGCTGCCATTGCCGACCTGGACAAAGCCAAGGAAGACATTGCCATCAATATAGCTTCGGCCTACCTTCAGGTGCTGTTCAATGAAGAGCTCCACCAGGTGGCGTTGGGACAAGTGCAATTGAGCAAAGAGCAATATGTCCGCATCAGCCGGCTTGCCGACTTGGGAAAAGCCTCTCCGGCAGAACTGGCAGAAGCCAAAGCACGTGTGGCACAAGACGAGATGAATGTAGTGCAGACAAACAACAACTATAAGTTGGCCCTGCTCGACCTTAGCCAGCTTATCGAACTGGAAACACCGGAAGGGTTCAATCTGGAATCTCCGGCAGTCAATCTGGATTTAGTCCCTCTCACTCCTCCGGATGAGATATTCCAAACAGCCATGGTGAGTAAGGCTTCCATACAAGCTGCACAGTTCCGCTTGGAAGGCAGTAAACACAATATCCGTATTGCCCAGAGCAACTACTACCCGCAACTGAGCCTGAACGGTAGTCTCGGTACGAATTACTATTCTACCATCGACCGTACTTTCAGCCAGCAGATGAACGATAACTTCAACAAATATGTAGGATTCAACCTCAGCGTACCTATTTTCAACCGTCTCTCTACCCGTAACCGGGTACGCACGGCACGCCTGCAACGTGAAAACTATGCCTTGCAATTGGATAATGCCAAGAAGACACTTTATAAAGAAATCCAACAAGCATGGTACAACGCCGCTGCTGCCGAAAGCAAATATACCAGTAGCCATACAGCCACCGTTGCCAGCGAAGAGTCTTTCAAGCTGATGAGCGAAAAGTATGAGAACGGAAAAGCAAATGCCGTAGAATACAATGAAGCAAAACAGAACCTTATGAAATCCCAATCGGACGAATTGCAAGCCAAGTATGACTATCTGTTCCGTACCAAGATTCTGGATTTCTATAAGGGAGAACCGATTGAATAAAAAAAGAAGTATAATTTTAGTTGTTGTGTTTGATTCTCCCCTCTCCCTGCCTCCAGGCTGACAAGAGGGGAGTTTTTTGTTCTTCTATCTCCTTTCCGAAGAGCGGGAAGAGCTACTGCCGGTAGAACTGCGAGTAGTGCTTGAAGAGCTGCTGCGACGGCTTTCGGAACTCCGTACGCCGGAAGCATTTCTTCTTTCCTTGCTTGCCGTCTTTACCCTGCTACGGCTGGGGCTCTTATCATTATTTTTAGTTCTTGTGGTTTCTATTTTCTCTTTACTCGACTTTCTGCCACTATCCACACTACTACGTCGCGTACTGCTGTTACGTGTACCTGTGCTAATGCGATTATTACTACCGTTACTACGTCGCGTGGTATATACATCATCCCTGCCTGCCGGACGCTTATGCGAATTAGGGCGGATGTTCACCGAACCGAAATCTGAACGGCGGCTGGTGTGGTACGACTTATCATTCCGAATACTCCACGAACCGGTATAGTGCGGATGATGGTAACGACCGCGATAATAGCTGTTGTGATAGTGCGTACGATAATGCCCACCGCAATATGTACGGTAATGATACGGCCGCGGGAAATAGAAATGATTATGGTTGGTGTAAGTGATGTAAACCCTAAAAGACCAACGACCACCACTTACATAAACCGGACGGTAAAAATAGGCGGCCTGCATGAAACGGCCGTACTGCCGGTTATTCAGCACCCATCGAAGGTCGTCATTGCGCACATCCAGATAATCGTAATAGCGATTCAAGGCCCATTCCTCCCCCCGAAGAACGTCATCCATCAGATAACGTATACCGGAAATGAAATCATAGTTTATTTCGTACACGTCATTATACTGTTCTGTACTCAGGTTCAATTCATAGGCCATCTTGTCCGTAAGAAAACGGGTCTCTTTACGCACTTTGCTGTTGCTCATTGCCGCACTACAAACAGCTGTACTCATCATAGCGGCAAGAAATATAAATATAATCCGTTTCATAATCCCTCCTTTTTTTAGTTATTCTTCTCATGATATTGTTTGATGAAGGCATTTATCTCGTTCTTGTCCGACGAGAAGGTCAGCTTGTCTATCGCATAATAGAAATTCGGTTTATCGGCTATTTTAGGATAAATCTTCTTCATCAACTGTTTCTTTTCACTGTCGAAACGATAAAAATCCATCAGACGGATACACTGGTCAGTAGTGAACCAAGAGGTCAGCAAGGCATGGTCGAGCACTTCCTTACGGTCTGAATCGAAACTCTGTTTTTCCATCAGCCCCATAAACTGTTCGAAGGCAGATGGTGACATCACCGGTTCATGCTGCTCGCCTCCTAACGGTCTGTCACCGGGTCTGCCAGGCTTGTGATGATTAGAAGTACCCCAGTTTCCACCAGGTCTTTTGTCCTCTGGAATGAAAATATCTTCCACTTCATTGATGGAGCAATGCACACGTTCATCATATAGGAGTTTTCCTCTTCGGGAATTCTCCCCACGGGATGGCGCTTCATAAACCTCTACCCGACAACTACCACGCAGATTGGCTACAAAACAACTGAAAGTAGGCAGGCAAACCTGCTGTCCGTCGACCAGTACCACCACTCTACGATATGGACTTTCTATACGGATTCCGTCTATGGGCGCCGCTTTTATTGCGGGAAACGCTACCAGAACTAGACAAACACTTAATATCAAATGACGTATCATGACTTTTCTTTTTTTATTGTACGACAAAAATAGGGAGAGGAAATTCCCCTCCCTAATGATTGTCTCTATTTACAAGTAGGGAAATTCCTAATGACTGGGACTAATTCCTAATCCTGATTCCATCTTCCTCCAATACAACCAGATGTTTTTTGTACAAATCTCCCACAGCCTTTTTGAAGGTTTTCTTGCTGACACCGAAAGTTGCATAGATTTCTTCTGCCGGACTCTTGTCATTCAAAGCTATCCGTCCGCCCTGTTCACGGATATAGTCCAGCAACGTAGCTGAGAAATCTTCTACTTTAGCCTGCCCCGGTTTTTGAAGCAGCAGATCTATCTTGCCGTCTTCACGTACCTGCTTCACATAGGCTTTCATCCTCATGCCCGTGTGCAGTGGCTGAAATATCTCGCTCTCATATAGCAAGCCGCTATATTCATCGTTGATGATCGCCTTGAATCCCAAATCCGTCTTCTGCCAAATCAGGATATCCACCTCCTGCCCCGACTCATAGGCGGCCTTCTCTTTGGAAAGATAACGGTCTACCTTGGCCGATGCCACGATACGATAGCTTTCATCATCCAAATGGGCATGAACCACATACTTCTTTCCCACCTGCATCTTCATTTTCTGTTCGCGGAAGGGGACAAAAAGATCCTTCATCAATCCCCAGTTAAGGAAAGCACCATACTGGTTTATCCACGCCACCTCCAAGCAGGCAAACTGCCCGACCTGCACTAACGGTGTCAGAGTAGTGGCTACCAGACGTTCTTCGTTATCAAGATATATAAAAACGTTCAGTTTGTCTCCCACCTTACAGTCTTGGGGGACATAACGCGACGGAAGCAGAATTTCACCTTCTTCGCCACCGTCCAGATACATGCCGAAGGCTACCTCCTTCACCACTTCCAGCGTATTGTACTTTCCTAACTCAATGCTCATAGTTTCTTACTTATCTTCATTTTCCCAACAAAGATAAGTAATTTAGGTACAATACAGCAGTTCGGAAAGAAGAAATAACTTTTTGCTCTAAAAGATAACTTTTTTCTATGAACAACTCTCTTCAAAAAGGGTTATCTTTGTATCGTGACAATCAGCAAGAAAAGATATTACTCACCTTTAAATAAAAAAGATTATGGAATTTCTGACAAATGACAAATTGACAATCGTCGGCGCAGCCGGCATGATCGGTTCAAACATGGCACAGACTGCAATCATGATGCATCTCACTCCCAACCTATGTCTGTACGACCCTTATGCTCCCGGACTGGAAGGTGTGGCCGAAGAGCTGTTCCACTGCGGATTCGAAGGAATGAACATCACATTTACCTCCGATATCAAAGAAGCGCTGACCGGTGCCAAGTATGTGGTATCATCAGGCGGTGCCGCCCGCAAGGCCGGCATGACCCGCGAAGACCTTTTGAAAGGCAATGCCGCTATTGCCGAAGAATTCGGCAAGAATGTAAAAGCCTACTGTCCGGATGTGAAGCACGTGGTTGTCATTTTCAACCCTGCCGACATCACCGGTCTGATTACCCTATTGTATTCCGGCCTGAAACCTTCACAAGTGACCACACTGGCTGCCCTCGACAGCACCCGCCTGCGCAGTGAACTTTCCAAGCACTTCGGCATTGCCCCCGACAAAATCGAAAATTGCCGTACCTACGGCGGTCATGGTGAACAGATGGCTGTATATGCCTCTACCGCCAAGGTGGACGGTAAACCGTTACTTGATATCATCGGTACCCCCGCCTTGACTAAAGAACAGTGGGTCGAAATCCAGACTAAGGTAACCAAAGGCGGTGCCAACATCATCGCCCTCCGTGGACGTTCTTCCTTCCAGAGCCCGGCATACGTCTCCATCGAAATGATAGCTGCAGCTATGGGTGGCAAACCGTTCCGCTGGCCTGCCGGTACATATGTACACAGCCACGGCTTCGACCACATCATGATGGCAATGGAAACTGAAATTACCAAAGACGGTGTACACTATAAGGAACTGAACGGCACACCCGAAGAAGAAGCCAAACTGAAAGAAAGCTATGCCCATCTCTGCAAACTTCGTGACGAGGTGATAGAAATGGGTGTACTGCCTGCCATCAAAGACTGGCACAGCATCAATCCGAATATCGACTGATGTCTTCGATAGCAAATGATTTTTAGAAGTAAGGTGCCTCGCTCCATAGAGCAAGAGGCACCTTTTTTAGATATTTTTCCTCAAAAAGCCTTGCGGTATAAAAAAAACTCTTTATCTTTGCACCCGCAAACGAAAAAGGTGCCATAGCTCAGTTGGTAGAGCAAAGGACTGAAAATCCTTGTGTCCCCGGTTCGATTCCTGGTGGCACCACTTTTCAAAAGCAATCGGAATGTAGCGCAGTTGGTAGCGCACTACGTTCGGGACGTAGGGGTCGGGCGTTCGAGTCGCCTCATTCCGACAGAAGGCGACAAACGAGCAAAATCGGTTGTCGCTTTTTCTTTTTCACCTTCACAAACCGCTGTAAATCTGCGGAAAATTTTAAAAACTTCATTCTCGTTTTCTGTTCGATAATCCATTATATAAACCTATAACAAAACAGTTGTCAAAAACAAAACTTTCCCGCTTTAAAAGTAAAAGAAGGTATTTCCATAGGTTTTATCTTTATAGCATGATACCCCTCATACTTTTGAAATATAAAATATGTATAAGTAGTGATTGGAAAATATAACACCACTTTGTTTATAAATGATTGCTGAATTGTATCATACCCTTGATAACAAAAAAAACTATTATTATTAAGCATTAAAGAAAATCTCATTCTCACCAAACCCTGATAATTAATGATATGTGGTAAACACTTACTTTGAAATAATACTCCCAAAGGAAAATGATACCCATTACTGTTAGAACCTTGGAAATACAAAATCTGAGATTGTGTATCATATAGGAATTCAAGTTCTTTCCCCGTATGTGTAAAACAATAAAACCCTGTATGAATAACCTCTATACCTTCAGATAGATTACATTTCGAATGGATAGCTGTATTTACTACTCTTAGCACTTCATGTCTATTTTGCGAATACAGTCCTACTATTGTAGTATATAAATCCATAATGATTACTTTTTTACCGTAAAAATAGCTTTTTATTTTAAAACAACTAAAATAAAATCTATTATTTTCTCAAAATCCACTATAAACTTGTTCGATAATTCGATAGTGCAGCCGACAGAAAAGGCTTAGCTTTTAGAAGTTAAGCCTTTTTTATTTCATCCCTCCTCTCCTCCGGTTTCCCGACCATAAGAGAGAGGGGGGGGCAACGTAACAATCTGGGACCAACGTAAAAACCTGAGGGATTTTATTTCTATGCATATAATTTTTGTACAGTTTTTGATTGAAAGGGTGTCAGATTTGACAATTGCATATCTATTCTATATTATATCAACATTTACCAAAGACATACGGAAACAATCTCCAATAACGTAAAAGAACAAACAAGACTCCAACAAAGAGAACAAAAACAACATATACAGTACACCCGATGTATAAAAAGAATAAAAAAGCTCTCCTTTTTGCATATTCTTTCCGAAATAATCCCTAATTTTGCACTACTCTTAGAATAATTATACAGAAAATGAAGAAAAAAGCCAATCGGTTAGACGCCATCAAGATGATTATCTCAAGCAAAGACGTCAGTTCTCAGGAAGAACTGTTGCAAGCTTTGAGCAAGGAAGGCTTTGAACTGACACAAGCCACCTTGTCACGCGACTTGAAACAGCTGAAAGTAGCGAAAGCAGCGAACATGAACGGTAAATACGTATATGTGCTGCCCAACAACATCATGTATAAACGTTCGAACGACCAGAGTGCAAGTGAAATGCTGATGACAAGCGGATTCGTTTCACTTCAATTTTCGGGCAATATTGCCGTCATCCGTACCCGGCCCGGATATGCCAGCAGCATGGCCTACGACATCGACAACCGAGAGTGTCCCGCCATTCTGGGTACCATTGCCGGAGATGACACCATCATGCTGGTGGTGCACGAAGCAGCGTCACATGACGAGGTACGCAGCTTCCTATCGCAAATCATCCCGAACATTAAATGATAGATAACAACAAAAAACAAGAAATTAAATAAGAAATGGATTCGAAACAAATTGATGTGATGGTGGCTGACGCCTCACATGAAGTTTACGTAGACAAGATTTTGGATACCATCCGGGAAGCTGCCAAGGTACGCGGAACGGGCATCGCAGAACGCACACACGAATACGTAGCTACTAAAATGAAAGAAGGAAAGGCCATTATAGCCTTGTGTGGAGATGATTTTGCCGGTTTCACCTACATAGAGAGCTGGGGTAACAAGCAATATGTAGCAACCTCCGGTTTGATAGTACACCCCAAATATCGGGGACTGGGGCTGGCAAAACGTATCAAGACCGCTTCTTTCCGCCTGGCACGCCTACGCTGGCCTAATGCTAAAGTTTTCAGTCTCACCAGCGGAGCTGCCGTCATGAAAATGAATACCGAGCTGGGATATGTGCCCGTCACCTTCAACGAACTGACCGATGACGAATCGTTCTGGAAAGGTTGCGAAGGCTGTATAAACCATGATATATTGGTAGCTAAGAACCGTAAATTCTGCATTTGCACAGCAATGCTTTACGACCCGAAGCTGCACGAAGAGGATAAAATATAAAAATACTAAGGATATGGAAAAGAAGAAGAAAGTAGTAGTCGCATTCAGCGGAGGTTTGGATACCTCGTTTACGGTGATGTATCTTACCAAAGAAAAAGGGTACGAAGTATATGCAGCTTGTGCCAATACGGGCGGTTTCAGTGCTGAACAGTTGAAGACAAACGAAGAAAATGCCTACAAGCTGGGCGCCAAAGAATACGTCACCCTCGACGTGACGCAGGAATACTATGAGAAAAGCTTGAAATACATGGTATTCGGCAATGTTTTGCGTAACGGCACCTATCCTATCTCTGTAAGTTCCGAACGTATCTTCCAAGCATTGGCCATTGCACGCTATGCCAACGAAATCGGCGCGGATGCCATCGCCCACGGTTCTACAGGTGCGGGTAACGACCAGATTCGTTTCGACATGACTTTCCTCGTCATGGCTCCGGGCGTGGAAATCATCACGCTGACACGCGACATGGCACTGAGCCGTCAGGAAGAGATTGATTATCTGAACAAACACGGCTTTGCCGCCGACTTCACCAAACTAAAATATTCCTATAACGTAGGTTTGTGGGGCACTTCCATTTGTGGTGGCGAGATTCTGGATTCCGCGCAAGGGTTGCCCGAAAGCGCCTATCTGAAACACTGCACCAAAGAGGGCAGCGAGCAGTTGCGCCTCACTTTTGAAAAAGGTGAGCTGAAAGCCGTGAACGACGAGACATTCGACGACCCCATCAAAGCCATCCAGAAGGTAGAAGAGATTGGTGCGGCATACGGTATCGGACGCGACATGCACGTAGGCGACACGATTATCGGTATCAAAGGCCGCGTAGGTTTCGAAGCTGCCGCACCTATGCTGATTATCGGAGCACACAAGTTCCTCGAGAAGTACACTTTGAGCAAATGGCAGCAATACTGGAAGGACCAGGTAGCCAACTGGTATGGCATGTTCCTGCACGAAAGCCAATATCTGGAACCAGTAATGCGCGACATCGAAGCCATGCTGGAATCCTCGCAACGCAACGTAAACGGTACGGCTATCCTCGAACTTCACCCGCTCTGCTTTTCTACCGTAGGTGTAGAAAGCAAAGATGACCTTGTGAAAAACAAGTTTGGCGAATACGGTGAGATGCAGAAAGGATGGACGGCAGAAGATGCCAAGGGCTTCATCAAAGTAACCTCCACAGCACTGCGTGCTTATTATTCAAATCATAAAGACGAGAAAATCTAAATGACCGGCAGGAAGCAAAAACTGACACGTCCCCGGACTGGAAGGATGCTTTCAGGCGTATGTGCAGGACTGGCAAACTTTTTCGGACTCGATGTCTCATTGGTGCGTATCGTTTATACGTTCGCCACGATCTTTACTGCATTTGCAGGCATACCCATATACATTATAATGCTAATTGTTATACCACAAGAACCAAATAGATATTATCGAAATGATTAAAGTAGGAATCATCGGCGGAGCCGGATACACGGCAGGCGAACTGATACGTTTGCTGCTCAACCATCCGGAAGCGGAAATCGTTTTCATAAACAGCTCAAGCAACGCCGGCAACAAAATTACCGACGTACACGAAGGACTGTACGGCGAAACAGACTTGGTATTTACCGACCAGCTCCCGCTGGAAGAAATCGACGTACTCTTTTTCTGTACGGCACATGGTGACACGAAGAAGTTCCTCGAAAGCCACAACGTGCCCGAGGAACTGAGAATCATCGACCTCTCCATGGACTACCGCATAGCCTCTCCCGAACACGACTTCATCTACGGCCTGCCGGAGCTGAACCGCCGTGCCACCTGCAAAGCGAAGCACGTAGCCAATCCGGGCTGCTTTGCCACCTGCATACAGCTGGGCCTGCTGCCGCTCGCCAAACATCTGATGCTGAACGATGATATCATGGTGAACGCCATTACCGGAAGTACCGGCGCCGGTGTGAAACCGGGCGCCACGAGCCACTTCAGCTGGCGCAACAACAACATGAGCGTCTACAAAGCTTTCGAGCACCAGCATGTGCCCGAAATCAAGCAATCGCTCAAACAGCTGCAGAACAGCTTTGATGCGGACATTGACTTCATCCCCTACCGCGGCGACTTCCCGCGCGGCATCTTCACCACCATTGTGGTGAAGACCAAAGTGGCCCTGGAAGAAATCGTCCGCATGTATGAAGAATATTACGCCAAAGATTCCTTTACCCACATCGTGGAGAAGAATATCGACCTGAAGCAAGTGGTAAACACCAACAAGTGCCTCATCCATCTGGAGAAGCATGGCGACAAACTGCTTATCATTTCCTGCATTGATAACCTCCTGAAAGGCGCCAGCGGACAAGCTGTCCATAACATGAATTTAATGTTTAACCTGGAAGAGACCGTAGGATTACGGTTGAAACCTTCTGCATTCTAAAAAAAATGAATTTATTCGACGTATACCCTCTCTTTGACATCAACATCGTCAAAGGAAAAGGCTGCCATGTATGGGACGAGAACGGTACCGAATACCTCGACCTCTACGGTGGCCATGCAGTCATCTCAATCGGACATGCACATCCACATTATGTAGAGATGGTGAGTAACCAAGTTGCTACGTTAGGATTCTACTCAAACTCAGTAATTAACAAGCTGCAACAGCAAGTGGCAGAACGCTTGGGAAAAGTCTGTGGCTATGACGACTACTCATTCTTCCTCATCAACAGCGGTGCCGAAGCCAATGAAAACGCCTTGAAACTCGCCTCTTTCTACAATGGCCGTACCCGTGTGATATCCTTCTCAAAAGCATTCCACGGACGTACCTCACTGGCGGTGGAAGTAACGAACAATCCTAAAATCATCGCTCCCATCAACAACTGCGGGCACGTCACCTACCTCCCGTTGAACGACATCGAAGCCATGAAGGCCGAATTGTCCAAAGGAGATGTCTGCGCAGTGATTATCGAAGGCATACAAGGTGTAGGCGGCATCCAACTGCCGACAGACGAATTCATGCAGGCTCTCCGCCAGACTTGTACGGAACACAACACGGTCTTGATTCTCGATGAAATCCAAAGCGGCTACGGACGCAGCGGCAAGTTCTTCGCCCATCAGTACAACGGCATCAAAGCCGACATCATCACCGTGGCAAAAGGCATCGGCAATGGTTTCCCGATGGCAGGCGTACTCATCAGCCCAATGTTTACACCAGTATACGGGCAACTTGGAACCACTTTCGGCGGAAACCACCTGGCTTGCAGTGCCGCCCTTGCCGTGCTGGATGTGATAGAGCAGGAAAACCTGATAGAGAATGCAGCCCAAGTCGGCAACTTCCTGATAACGGAACTAAAGAAATTCCCTCAAATCAAGGACGTTCGCGGACGCGGACTCATGATAGGGCTGGAATTTGAAGAACCCATCAAGGAACTGCGCCTAAGACTACTGAAAGAGCAGCATGTATTCACCGGTGTAAGCGGTACGAATGTACTTCGCCTGCTGCCGCCTCTGTGCCTCGGCATGGATGAAGCAAAGGAATTCTTGGAACGCTTCAAGAAAGTACTTTAATATTTGACACAAATAATCAGCCAGCAAAAGAAACGACCGAAAAGCAGAATACCTTTCTCTCTCGGTCGTTTTTTGTAGAAAATTTATCTACCTTTGCCAGCAAAACAACTCTTTTAACAACAAAAAGATATGAAAACAGCAATTATCGGTGCAGGAAATATGGGGGGAGCCATTGCCCGAGGGCTGGCAAAAGGAACAATCATCCCTGCCGGTAACATCATTGTCTCCAACCCCACCCAGGGCAAGCTGGACAAGCTGAAGGCAGAATTCCCCGCATTGCAAGTGACCAATGACAACCAGGAAGCGGCAGCCGGTGCAGATATGATAATCTTTGCCGTGAAGCCATGGCTGATGGAGCCAGTGATAAAGGAACTGGAACTAAAAGGCACAGAGATTCTTATATCCGTTGCAGCCGGCATTCCTTTTGAAGAGCTGACACACTATGTAGCAGACAAAGAAATGACCATGTTCCGTCTTATTCCCAATACCGCCATCAGCGAGATGGAAAGCATGACACTCATCGCCAGCCGCAATGCCACCAAGGAGCAGGAGCAACTGATGCTGGACATTTTCAACCAGATGGGACTCGCCATGCTCATTCCCGAAGAAAAGATTGCGGCAACCACTGCCATGACTTCCTGCGGCATCGCCTACGTGCTTAAGTATATCCAGGCAGCCATGCAGGCCGGCGTTGAAATGGGTATCTATCCCAAAGACGGCATGCGCATGGTGGCACAATCCGTGAAAGGGGCAGCCGAGCTGATTCTGAACAACGACACGCACCCCAGTGTTGAGATTGACAAGGTGTGTACCCCCGGAGGAATTACCATCAAGGGAATCAACGAGCTGGAACATGAAGGATTCACCTCCACTGTGATTAAAGCCATCAAAGCGAGTAAATGATATTTAATGTGCTAATGTAACGATGTCCCGATATGCCTATGAGCTACGGTGTAATTAAACATTGTGCAGCCTATTGGCACATTGCCACACTTTAATAACAACCCATTAAAAAATATAATTATGGACGAACAAATCAGACAAATAGCCGAACGCCTGCGCGGACTGCGTGACGTATTGGAACTGACTGCCGACGATATCGCCCGTGACTGCGACATTTCTGCAGAAGAGTACCGCCTGGCCGAAACCGGAGAATTCGACATCTCGGTCAGCATGCTGCAGAAGATAGCACGGCACTACGGCATATCACTGGACGCACTGATGTTTGGGCAAGAGCCCAAAATGAGCTCCTACTTCCTGACACGTGCCGGAAAAGGAACCAGTATAGAACGTACCAAGGCATATAAATACCAATCGCTGGCAGCCGGTTTCATCAACCGCACGGCAGACCCGTTCATTGTGACCGTAGAACCGAAACCGGACAGCGAGCCGATACATTACAACAGCCATGCCGGTCAGGAGTTCAACCTCGTACTGGAAGGCCGTATGATGGTCAGCATCGACGGCAAAGACTTAATCTTAAACGAAGGAGACAGTCTATACTTCAACTCCAAACTGCCGCACGGCATGAAGGCGCTTGACGGAAAGACTGTAAAATTCCTGGCAGTAATCATGTAATAAAGTTATGGTAGAAAGATTTTTATCTCAAACATCCTTCACCTCACAGGAGGACTTCATCAAGAACTTGAAGATAAACGTACCGGAGAATTTCAACTTCGGCTACGACGTAGTGGATGCCTGGGCAGCCGAGCAGCCCGACAAACCCGCACTGTTGTGGACCAATGACCAGGGCGAATGCCGGCAGTTTACCTTTGCCGACATGAAACGGTACACAGACATGACGGCTTCCTATTTCCAAAGCCTCGGCATCGGGCACGGAGACATGGTGATGCTGATACTGAAACGCCGTTATGAATTCTGGTTCAGCATTGTGGCACTGCACAAACTCGGTGCAGTGGTGATTCCCGCCACCCACCTGCTGACGAAGAAAGACATCGTATACCGCTGCAACGCCGCAGACATTAAAATGATAGTCTGTGCCGGCGAAAGCGTCATCACCGACCATATCACGGCAGCTATGCCAGAGTCTCCTTCTGTGAAACGCCTCGTAAGCGTCGGGCCGGAAGCTCCCGAAGGATTCGAAGACTTCCACAAAGGTATCGAGGCCGCCGCTCCTTTCGTGAAACCGGAACATCCGAACACGAACGATGACATCTCCCTGATGTACTTCACCAGCGGTACTACCGGAGAGCCCAAAATGGTGGCCCACGACTTCACCTATCCGTTGGGACATATCGTCACCGGCAGCTTCTGGCACAACCTGAAAGAGAGCAGCCTACACCTCACCATTGCCGACACCGGTTGGGGAAAAGCCGTGTGGGGCAAGCTCTACGGACAATGGATTGCCGGTGCCAACGTATTTGTATACGACCACGAGAAGTTCACTCCCGCAGCCATACTGGAGAAGATACAGGATTATCACGTCACGTCGCTTTGTGCACCGCCCACCATCTTCCGGTTCCTCATTCACGAAGACCTTACGAAGTACGACCTATCCAGCCTGGAATACTGCACCATCGCCGGAGAAGCCTTGAACCCCGCTGTATTCGAGACCTTCAAGAAACTGACGGGCATCAAGTTGATGGAGGGTTTCGGACAGACCGAAACGACCCTCACCGTCGCCACCATGCCCTGGATGGAACCGAAACCCGGCAGCATGGGATTGCCCAATCCGCAATACGACGTAGACCTGATAGACAACGACGGCCGTTCTGTGGAAGCCGGTGAGCAGGGACAGATTGTAATCCGTACCGACAAAGGCAAACCGCTGGGATTGTTCAAGGAATACTACCGCGATGCCAACCGTACCCACGAGGCATGGAACAACGGCATTTACTACACGGGAGACGTAGCCTGGAAGGACGAAGACGGCTACCTCTGGTTCGTGGGCCGCGCCGACGACGTTATCAAAAGTAGCGGTTATCGCATCGGCCCGTTCGAAGTGGAAAGTGCATTGATGACCCACCCAGCCGTAGTGGAATGTGCCATTACCGGTGTGCCCGATGAAATCCGCGGCCAAGTGGTAAAAGCTACGATTGTGTTGGCAAAAGAGTACAAGGCACGCGCCGAAGAAGAGCTTGTCAAGGAGTTGCAGAACCATGTGAAGAAAGTGACGGCTCCCTACAAATACCCGCGTGTCATCGAATTTGTTGATGAGCTCCCCAAAACCATCAGCGGGAAAATCCGCCGTGTGGAAATCCGGGAGAACGACCGGAAATAATACTCGCCACCCAGTATCTGAATCATAAGACAACATCCGGGTGAATGAATAAGGAGGGGATAAAACCGAAGTCGGCCATTCTATTGACGATTTCCGTTTTACCCCCTCTTTTTACAAATAGTTGTCTCATTGTGAATACCAAAAGGAGAAAAGAACTATATTTGCACGAAATTAAACTTCACTTGGAACATTTATAAACAAGAAAGACCGACACGGCATATGAAAAATAGAACGCAGATATGGAAAATACTGGCTTTCTTAGGAGCGGTACTTTTCTTGTCTGATACAATATACGCCCAACAATGGACATCCGATAGTCATTCGGAATACAAACGGGATACACTCCCTTTCTCACAGCGCTTCATCCACAGATTAGGCGTAGAAGGGCGTGCTGGCTATATTTTTCAGACCAACCCTTTTCTGGAGTACTCCAACCACCAATACAAGCCCATGAAAAATGCCTATGCCGGCCATCTGAAATACTCCTTCCAGCTCCGTCCCCACACCGTTGCCGACCAGGCTTATATAGGAGCCTATCAAGGGATTGGAGTCGGCTATTTCAACTTCGGCAATCCGGAAGAGCTGGGCAACCCGCTGGCGGTCTATCTGTTTCAAGGGGGACGCATCGCCCAATTCAGCCCCCGCATATCCTTGAACTATGAATGGAACTTCGGCGCATCGTTCGGCTGGAAACCCTACGATGAATACGACAACCCGGAGAACCAGATTATCGGCTCGAAAGTGAATGCCTATCTCAATGTGAACCTCTACTTAAAGTGGGCACTCTCCCCCAAGTTCGACCTGATGATAGGAGCTACCGGAAGCCACTTTTCCAACGGAAACACCCAATATCCCAACTCCGGTCTGAACACGGTGGACTGTAAAGTGGGGCTGGTATATAACTTTAACCGCAGAGCGGATGAACTCGCCCAGTCATGGCAACACCCTATCGTTCCTCCATTCCCCCGCCACGTCAGCTACGACCTGACTTTGTTCGGCTCCTGGCGAAAGAAAGCAGTGGCCCATGAGGGCAGTAGTGGCCAGGTACCCGCACCCGGCACTTACAACGTGTTCGGTTTCAGCTTTGCACCCATGTACAACTTCGGCTATAAATTCCGCGCCGGTGTGGCGTTGGACGGCGTATACGACCACAGTGCGAACATGAAAGAATCGTACGAAGAAGAGAACGGCTTCTATACTCCGCCCGCCAAGAAGCAGATGGCATTGGGCTTATCCGCCCGCGGAGAATTTGTCATGCCTTACTTCACGGTAGGTATCGGTCTGGGAGCCAATGTTCTGCACGGCGGCGGTGACATGAAGTCTTTCTATCAGATTCTTGCCCTGAAAATAGACGTAACACGCAATTCGTATCTCCATATAGGATATAACCTCCGGGAATTTCATGAGCCCAATTATCTGATGTTGGGTATCGGCTATCGGTTCAATAACAAACGCCCCAAGCTGTTCTGAACAATAAAGAGGAGGGTATTTATATAGATTCTTTTATTTCATCTGCAAGCACATATTACCAAGTGCCACGCGCATATCATCTACTATAGTATTATAGTTAGTTTGTTAGTTCACAGAGATGAACACTTTGTTCAAGTATAGAGAAACAGTTTGTTCCAATAAGGAAAAACAGTCTGTTTTCATATGATGAAACGAAATGTTCTATTAAGGGAAACACTTTGTTCGCTATAGGGAAACGGTCTTTCATATCAAGAGCTTATAAAGAAAAAGCTCTGCAAATCAATGATTCACAGAGCTTAATCGAGTACTCGAAGCGGGACTTGAACCCGCACAGCCGCAATGGCCAAAGGATTTTAAGTCCTTCGTGTCTACCATTCCACCATTCGAGCATCCTAAAAAAGGGAAAGGAGAGCGGAAAACGAGACTCGAACTCGCGACCCTAACCTTGGCAAGGTTATGCTCTACCAACTGAGCTATTTCCGCATTTGGAGAACGGGTGCAAAGATAAACAGTTTTCCCGTTTCTGCCAAATTTTTTTTTATAAAAGTACAGTACTCGCAGCGGGACTTGAACCCGCAGAACCTTTTACCTGCCCAGCAACTCTTTCTCTGCAGCTTGCATGGTCTCAAAATTGAAACCATCTACCACTTTCTGCATCAGGGCAGAGACTTCATCGTTACAAAGGTTTCCGATACTGCCTTCATGGGTATGATGTACCTCTTTGCTGTGCGAGAAGTTTCCGGCTTCAATATCCAGTCCCACCTTCTTGTAGGCATCGCGGAAAGGCATCCCTTCACGTGCCAAGCGGTTGACTTCCTCCACACTGAAAATAAGCAGATACTTGTCATCATCAAGAATATGTTCGTTCACCTTGATTTCATTCATAATGTAAGTCGTCATCTGCAGACAGTCTTTCAGTTCCTGAAAAGCAGGCAGGAAGACCTCTTTGATAATCTGCAAGTCACGGAAATAGCCGGAAGGAAGATTGTTGGCTATCATCATAATCTGCTGGGGAAGGGATTGCAGTTTGTTGCACTTGGCACGCGTCAGTTCAAAGACGTCCGGGTTCTTCTTGTGAGGCATGATGCTGGAGCCGGTAGTGCAATCGTCCGGCAGCTTCACAAAACCGAAGTTCTGACTGTTGAACATACATGCGTCAAAAGCCAATTTCGATATGGTTCCGGCCACACTGGCAAGGGCGAAAGCTACATTACGCTCCATCTTGCCACGCCCCATCTGGGCATACACTACGTTGTAGTTGAGGGAATCAAATCCCAAAAGACGGGTAGTCATCGTACGGTTCAGCGGGAACGAGGAACCGTATCCCGCAGCAGAACCCAAAGGATTGCGGTTGCACATCTTGAAAGCTGCCTGAAGGAACATCATATCGTCCACCAGGCTCTCGGCGTATGCCCCAAACCAAAGTCCGAAAGAAGACGGCATGGCTATCTGCAAGTGTGTATAACCCGGCATCAGTACATCCTTGTAGCGTTCGCTCTGCATAACCAGCACATGGAACAATTGTTCCACAGCCTCTGCCACTTCCTTTATCTCTGCACGGGTAAAGAGCTTCAAATCGAGCAACACCTGGTCGTTGCGCGAACGTCCGCTGTGTATTTTCTTACCTATATCACCCAAGTTGCGCGTCAGCATAAGTTCCACTTGTGAGTGAACGTCTTCCACTCCCTCTTCTATCACAAATTCTCCACGCTCGGCCATCGCATAGATTTCCTTCAATTCGGCCAGTAATTGCCGCAGTTCTTCCTTCGTCAACAAGCCAATGCTTTCGAGCATCGTGATGTGCGCCATGGAACCCAGCACATCGTGCTTTGCCAAATAAAGGTCCATTTCACGGTCACGGCCTACCGTGAAGCGTTCGATATCCTTATTTACCTGAACGGATTTTTCCCAAAGTTTCTGAGCCACGTTGTTTCTAATGATTAATGGTTAGTGATTAATATTGTATCATCGCCAACATATCTGCCATCTTCTCCAGTCCTTCCTGCAAGGGTTTCTGCACCATGGTCTTCATAAACGGATTTATATCCATGCCGATGGTCAGCTTCATTTTGCATTCGGTTTCGGTGGTGGGTACAATCTGTATCCACAGATTGAAGGGCAGCGGTGAAGTGGTTGTTGCAAACTTGATACACTTGCAAGGTTCCTTCTCCACAATCTGCAACGTAATCTTTCCCACGGGGGCCACCTCTATCGTCATGCTCTCCGCGTCAAAACTCAAGTTCTTCACTTTGTCTTCAGGCAGACGGTCTTTCACCTTCTCCAGATTGCTCAGGTCGGAAAGCTTTTCATAAACAGCTTCTTGTGAAGCCGGTACAACTTTCACTCCACTCTCAAATTTCGTCATAATCAATCGTATTCAAAAAGAAAAAAGAACTATCCGGACAGAATCTATCCGAATGGCTCTTTTATCCATATTAACATTTTTACAAATAAGTTCTTATTTTCCAGATTCCCAATGTGCAGGGTCTTTACGCCATTCATTCAGAGTCTCCACATCTTCTTCCTCGATATAGCCCGTACGCAGTGCCACTTCCATCACAGCCTCGTAATTGGTCAGCGTCACCAAAGGCACTTTGGCATCCTTGAAAGCCTTTTCGGCAACCGGGAAACCATAAGTATAGGCAGCTACCATACCGATGACCTCACATCCGTCACGGCGGATAGCTTCTACAGCCTTTAAGCTGCTTCCACCCGTAGAAATCAAATCTTCCACGACTACCACCTTCATACCGGGACGAAGTTCACCTTCAATCAAATTCTCCAGTCCATGGTCTTTCGGAGTGGAGCGTACATATACAAACGGCAAGTTCAATGCATCGGCCACCAAGGCACCTTGCGGGATAGCTCCCGTTGCCACACCGGCAATGGCATCCACCTGTCCGAAACGTTCCAAAATCAGACGCGTAATTTCAATCTTTACGAAATTACGGAGAGAAGGATAAGAAAGGGTTTTGCGGTTATCACAATAAAACGGAGACTTCCATCCGGATGCCCAAGTGAACGGGTTAGCCGGTTGTAGTTTAATCGCTTTTATCTTCAGCAACTTCTCTGCAAACAATCTTTCTAAAGTTTTCATAGCAAAACTAATCTATATATGATAAATATGGCACAAAAATACGGAAACAGAATGAGAATAAAAAAGAGAAAGCCGATAATTTTCATTCGGAGTAGTCATTTTCCTCAGAAACCTCTATGCAACGACATATATCCTTCATTTCGAACCCCCTGCTCAAGGCAAAACGCACCAGTTTGCCATTCAACTCATACTCACTTTCGGCACGGACGCTTTTACGCTTTGCCGCCAGCAGTTTCTGCAAGACGGCGTGGTATTCCTCCTCATCAATCTCGTTCAAATAGGGCCAATAGACAGATGAAGATATCTTTTTCAACTGGAGCGCCTGCCCTATCTTCATCTTGCCCCATTTGGCTAAACGGTATTTGTCGTTGATGAAAGCACGGCAGAAGCGTTCTTCATCAATGTACTTCTCTTGTTCCAGACGGTTGATGATACGGTCTATGGCATCATAGGCAATGCCCCAGCGTTGCAGTTTCTCCGCAATCTCCGCCCGGCAATGCTCGGCAGTGGAGCAATATGCCGCCACTCTGTTCAAAGCTTCAGTTTCAGTTATTTCTATCATCGTTCTGCAATTACGTACCGGTCGTTGCCGGAAATATCTTTTCGGATACGGACATTCGTATAGCCTTGCTTGCGAAGCATCGAAGCGACAGCCTCTCCAAATGCCCGGTTGATTTCAAAATAGAGTCGGCCGCCGACCGTCAGCATGCTCCGTCCCAGTTCACCTATACGCCGATAGAAACGGAGCGGGTCGCTGTCTGGAACAAACAAAGCTCCCGAAGGTTCCCAGTTCAAGACATTTGGCTCCATGTCCTTCTTTTCTGTTTCCGTAACATAAGGCGGATTACTGACGATTACATCAAAGTACTCATCCTCAGTCGGTTGATACGTCAGGACATCACGCTGTACAAATTGTACGGAGGTCTGCAAAAGGCGGTTATTGTCGCCGGCTATGGCAAGAGCTTCTCCGGAAATGTCCCAAGCAGTTACTTCCGCTTCCGGCAACTCTTTAGACAAAGTGACGGCAATACACCCACTTCCAGTGCCAATGTCGAGAATACGGGAAGCCGGAGCGACTTCCTCCAGCATCCTCTCCACCAGTTCTTCCGTTTCGGGACGGGGAATAAGCACCCCCGGAGCCACCCGAAAAGTACGTCCCAGGAAACGGGCAGTACCCTGCACATACTGTATGGGCTCAAAATTGCACAGACGGGAAAGAATGCTTTCCAATTCCTTTTCATCCTTTGGAGATAAAATCATATCTTTGCCCAGGTAATAGTCAATATGACTCTGACCTAACATTTCACAGCAGACAATACGGGAAAGATTGGCTGCCTCCCGGGGAGGATAGCACTCCTGCAAAGCACTGCGGATATGTGAAACGGTTACATTCATTCGGAGTCCGGTTTTATTCGGGCTGCAAAAGTAATCATTAATTTTGATTATTCAACCAAAAGACAAGCAAGGATATGAATTCAGAAGAAGAGAAATATATGCTGCGATGCATCCAACTGGCACAAAACGGACTTTGCAATACAGCACCCAACCCGATGGTGGGAGCGGTAATAGTATGTGACGGGAAAATCATAGGCGAGGGATACCATGTGCGCTGTGGAGAAGCCCACGCCGAGGTCAACGCCATCCGTTCCGTGAAAGACACGTCCCTGCTGAAACGTTCCACCATCTATGTCAGCCTGGAACCGTGTTCGCACTATGGCAAAACTCCTCCTTGTGCAGACCTCATCATCGAGAAGCAGATTCCACGCATCGTCATCGGGTGCCGGGACCCTTTTTCTAAGGTTGCGGGCCGAGGCATACAGAAACTGAAGGATGCCGGACGTGAAGTTATTGTCGGAGTGCTGGAAACAGAATGTCGGCAGCTCATCCGCAGGTTCATCACTTTCCATACTTTGCGACGCCCCTACATCACCCTAAAATGGGCGGAATCTTCTGACAGATATATCGATTACTCCCGCACGGACGGTAAACCGGTTATCCTCTCCAGCCCGCTGACTTCGATGCTGGTACACAAGAAACGGGCAGAGCACAGTGCCATATTAGTAGGTACCCGTACGGCTGAACTGGACAATCCCGGCCTGAATGTCCGCCATTGGTATGGTCGTTCACCGGTACGTATCGTGCTGGACCGGCAACAAAAGCTATCCCCCAGCCTTCACCTATTTGACGGTAGCGTGCCGACCCTCGTTTTTACAGAAATCCCGCACGCTCCGCTACCGAATGTAGAATATCTGCCAGTCAGCGACTACCAGCAGAATATACTCCCCGAAATCATGGAAATGCTGTATACACGCGGATTACAATCCCTTTTGGTAGAGGGTGGCAGCCAAACGCTCCAATCCTTCATTGATGCCGGATTGTGGGACGAAATCTTTGTGGAAGAAGCTCCGCACCTTCTTCATTCCGGCGTCAAAGCACCCGAAATCAGTGACGGATATCCATTTGCAACAGAGTATTCTTTCGGCAGGAGTTTTCGCCATTATACGGCCTCAAGAAACAGTCAATAGCCTCATTTCAGGGCTTTTTTATCGAGAAAAAGGGGGATATTATCTATAATTTTATATAAAACTTCCCCGTAAAGCTGTTTATAGAAAAAAATGTTCCTATTTTTGCAACTTGTAAATAAACACTAACTTTCAAAATGAGAATAAAGTTTCTATCAGTAATTGTGAGTTTTCTTATTGTGTCATTTGCTCTAAGTTCATGCCTTGACTCTGACGACAATTATGAATTCAGCTCCGATGCTACTATACATGCTTTTGGTATCGATACCATACATGGCAAACATTACAAATTTACAATTGACCAGCTCAATAGACTCATCTATAACAGAGATTCATTGCCCGTAGGTTCAGATACCATCATTGACCGTATTCTGATTGATACTATGACCGTTACCGGTTGGATAACTTCAGGCTCGCCTACCGACACGGTATTCGTCATGTCGGACTCCGTGGATTTGAGACCCGCCATGAACAACGATGCCGGCATGCTGTTCAAAGCACATGCCGCCGACGGTGTTACAGTCCGCGAATATAAATTGAAAGTTAATGTACACCTGCAAGACCCGGACTCACTCGTATGGACAGACATGCAGAAAAGGGGGAATATATTCTCCAATACCATCAATTTAGGTCAGCAAAAAGCGGTTGTACTGGGAGACGAACTATTTGTCTACACTTCCAACAGTACTGCTTACAAGACATCGACTGCGCCCGATAAATACAACTGGAGTAAAGTCAATGTCAGCAACCTCCCCTCAGACGTAAAGCTGACATCTGCCGTAGAGTATAACAATGCGCTTTATATGGTTACAGAAAGCAAAAGAGTATTCAGCTCTACCAACGGCGGCGCCTGGACAGAAGTCACTACATTGGGAGACAATGTCATAGTCCTCATCAATGGTTTCTCTGACCGGCTCTCGGGTATTGTGGAAATCAACGGAAAGCAATATTTCAACATCTGTAAAGACGGAAAGAATTGGGAAACGGAAAACACGGCTGACAACCTTACCCTTGAGGAAGTCCCGGCAGGATTCCCTACCGAAAACATATCCACCACCCAGACCAATACCGGCAATGGTGTAGAGAAGGTGGTTCTGGCAGGAATGCCGCTGGCCAACGAACAAGAGACAATACCCTGGTTCTCATTGGACGGCAAAGGCTGGGCAAGCCTGGCTAACACGGTGTACGACACATCTTGTCCCGGCATGGTCAACCCTGCCATTATGTACTATGGCGACATGTTCTATTGCTTTGGAGGAGAACTTGACGCCATCTACAACTCCATCACAGGCATTGCGTGGAGCAAGACAGAAACCAAATTCCTGCTACCCCAGGAATTCAAAGGGAAAGGCGCGTACTCCATTATAGTGGAACCGACGAAAGACAAAACTGTGGACCCGGCAGACAAACGGGACTTCATTTGGGTGATATTCGGCGGCAACGGCACCAAGAATGAGGTATGGCGCGGACGTCTTAACAGATTGGGCTTCGAAATACAATAATAATGATGTCATATAAGGAAGAAATCGATCTAAACCGGATACCCCAGCACGTGGCGATTATCATGGACGGTAACGGACGGTGGGCCAAGCAGCGTGGACACGAACGCAGCTATGGACATCAGGCCGGCGCAGAGACTGTGCACGTCATTGCAGAGGAAGCCGCTAAATTAGGAGTCAGATACCTTACTTTATATACGTTCTCTACCGAGAACTGGAATCGTCCGTCGGACGAGGTAGCCGCCTTGATGGGATTGCTCTTCGACTCCATAGAGGAAGAGACGTTCATGAAGAACAATATCAGTTTCCGGGTAATAGGAGATATTGAAAAACTGCCTGCCAACGTACAGCAACGGCTCAACACTTGCGTGGCACACACCTCCCACAACACGGGAATGTGCCTGGTACTGGCATTGAGCTACTCTTCCCGCTGGGAAATAACGGAAGC
The DNA here is from genome assembly GCF_900217715.1 of Bacteroides sp. AR29. Taxonomy (NCBI): domain Bacteria; kingdom Pseudomonadati; phylum Bacteroidota; class Bacteroidia; order Bacteroidales; family Bacteroidaceae; genus Bacteroides; species Bacteroides sp. AR29. The sequence continues at coordinate 318,890 of NZ_OBMS01000002.1, read as the reverse complement.
TGCCCGGCAAATAGCCGACCTGGTACAGAAAGGTGAGCTGAAACCCGAACAAATCGACAGTGAGCTCATATCCCGTCATCTGACAACCCACTTCATGCCCGACCCCGACCTGCTGATACGTACCGGAGGAGAGCTCCGCCTTAGTAACTACATGCTCTGGCAATGCGCCTATTCGGAACTTTATTTCTGTGATACCTATTGGCCCGACTTCCGTGAAGAAGAATTACGCAAAGCCATATGTGACTATCAGAAACGCGAACGCAGGTTCGGCAAGACCAGCGAGCAAATCAATTAATCACCGGACACACAAATAGTAAATAGTAAATTGTAAAATAGTAAATAAAAAGATGCACTATCGTATTTTCTCCATACTCGTAACGTTTGTCTGCCTTTTCGGCTGCGCACTGACAACAGCAGCACAGGACGTAAACAACACCGATGAAACCGAAAAGCCGGTTATACTCTATTCGGGAACACCCAAGAAGTATGAAATAGCCGACATTAAGGTCGAAGGAGCCCAGAACTATGAGGATTATGTAATTGTCGGATTGTCCGGACTATCCAAAGGGCAGACTATCACCGTGCCGGGTGACGAGATTACACAAGCTTGTAAGCGCTACTGGCGCCACGGTCTGTTCTCTGACGTGGAAATTACAGCAGACAAGATTGAAGGCGACCAAATTTGGCTGACCATTCATCTGACCATGCGTCCGCGTGTTTCCGACATACGCTACAACGGTGTGAAGAAGTCAGAGCGTGAAGACCTGGAAAGCAGAATCGGCATGATAAAGGGCGGTCAGATTACACCTAATCTGGTGGACCGCGCCAAGACCTTGATAAAGCGCTATTTTGACGACAAGGGCTTCAAGAATGCAGATGTAATCATCACCCAACGTGATGATCCGGAAAAGAAGAATGAAGTGATTGTCAACATCGACATCGACAAGAAGGAGAAAGTGAAAGTACATCAAATCACCATTGTAGGCAACGAGGCCCTCACGACCAAGAAGCTGAAGCGTGTGATGAAGAAAACAAACGAAAAGGGCAAGCTGCTCAATCTGTTCCGCACCAAGAAATTCATTGAGGACAACTACGAAGCGGACAAACAGCTGATTATCGACAAATACAACGAACTGGGTTATCGTGACGCCATCATCGTGACAGACAGTATCAAGCCCTACGATGACCGCACGGTAGACATCTTCATGCAGATTGAGGAAGGACAGAAATACTATCTCCGCAATGTAACCTGGGTAGGTAACACACTGTATCCTTCCGAACAACTGAACTTCCTCCTCCAGATGAAGAAGGGTGATGTCTACAACCAAAAGTTACTTGAAGAGCGTACAATGACCGATGACGATGCCATCGGTAACCTTTACTACAACAACGGTTATCTGTTCTACAGCCTCGAACCGGTGGAAGTAAACATCGTGGGCGACTCCATCGACCTGGAAATGCGTATCTACGAAGGTCGCCAGGCTACCATCAATAAAGTCAGCATCAACGGTAACGACCGTTTGTATGAAAACGTAGTACGCCGTGAACTCCGTACCCGTCCGGGCGAACTCTTCAGCCGTGAAGACCTGATGCGTTCCATGCGTGAAATCCAGCAGATGGGACACTTCGACCCCGAACAAATCCAGCCCGACATCCAGCCGAGACCAGAAGACGGCACGGTAGACATCGGTTATGACCTTGTATCCAAAGCCAACGACCAGGTAGAGTTCTCCGCCGGTTGGGGACAAACAGGTATTATCGGTAAGTTAAGTCTGAAGTTCACCAACTTCTCTCTGTCCAACCTGCTGCATCCGGGTGAGAACTACCGCGGTATCCTCCCGCAAGGTGATGGTCAGACATTGACCATCAGCGGCCAGACCAATGCCAAATACTATCAGTCATACAGCGTTTCATTCTACGACCCGTGGTTTGGCGGTAAACGCCCGAATGCATTCTCCGTATCGGCTTTCTATTCTCGCCAGACCGACATCAGTAGCCGTTATTACAATTCAGCCTACATGAACAGCTATTACAACAGCTATTATAGCGGTATGTATGGCTACGGTATGTACAACTACGGCAATTACAACAACTACGAGAATTATTACGACCCGGACAAATCTATCCAGATGTATGGTCTTGCAGTGATGTTCGGTAAGCGTTTGAAGTGGCCGGATGACTACTTCCAGTTCACAGCCGAGTTGTCTTACCAACGTTATGTTCTGAGTGACTGGCAGTACTTCCCGGTTACCAACGGTAAGTGTAATAACCTCAGCCTCAACCTGACCTTGTCCCGTAGCTCTATCGACAACCCGATTTATCCGCGCCAAGGTTCCGAGTTCTCGTTGTCTGCACAAATCACACCGCCTTTCTCTCTGTTCGACGGTACCGATTACAGCAAGTACAGCACCAGCAGCCAGGAAGACATGAACAAGATGCACAAGTGGATTGAATACCACAAGTGGAAATTCAAATCCAAAGTCTACATCCCGTTGATGGACCCGATTACCGTCAAACGTACTCCGGTGCTGATGGGACGTGTAGAATTCGGTTTGCTGGGACACTACAACAAATACAAAAAGTCTCCGTTCGAAACGTTTGACGTGGGTGGTGACGGTATGACCGGCTACTCCAGCTATGCTACAGAAAGTATCGCCCTCCGTGGTTATGAGAACAGCTCATTGACTCCATACGGTTCTGAAGGTTATGCCTATACACGTCTCGGACTGGAATTAAGATATCCTTTGATGCTCGAAACAAGTACCAGTATTTATGCGTTAACGTTTGTGGAAGCCGGTAATGCATGGCATGATGTCAATAAGTTCAACCCGTTCGAATTGAAACGTTCAGCCGGTGTCGGTGTCCGCATCTTCCTCCCGATGATTGGTATGATGGGTATCGACTGGGCTTACGGTTTCGACAAAATAATGGGTTCCTCGCAATATGGCGGCAGCCAGTTCCACTTCATCCTGGGACAGGAATTCTAAGCAATGGACAATTGATAATTGACAATTAATGCAGTATCGTTATGAAGAAGAGTTTATTGATCCTTTTTACACTGTTTGCAGTAAGTATAACAGCCAATGCACAGAAGTTCGCCTTGATTGACATGGAATATATCCTGGAAAATATTCCTGCCTACGAACGTGCCAATGAACAACTGGAGCAAGCCTCCAGACAATGGCAGAGTGAAGTCGAAAAGATTTCCGAAGAAGCCAAGACTCTGTACAAGAACTATCAGTCTCAGATTGCCTCCCTTTCTGAAACACAGAGAGGTAAAAAGGAAGAAGAGATTGTCGCTAAAGAGAAATCAGCAGCCGAACTGCGCCGCAAATACTTCGGTCCGGAAGGCGAACTGTATAAAAAACGTGAAAGTCTGATGCAACCCATTCAAGATGAAATATACAATGCTGTAAAGGAAATTGCGACACAGAACGGATATGCGGTAGTTGTAGACCGTGCTTCCGCATCAAGTATCATTTTTGCCTCGCCGAGTATTGACGTCAGCAATGAAGTACTTGCAAAACTGGGATATTCAAATTAATTTCATACATTTGTTTCAGAATATAGACTGCATTCAGGATTAAAAATAAGCTTGCTTATTTTGTATTGCGTTCAGTTTGCGCTATATTTGTCCCCGACGAATAATCATTCAAATAAATAATAAACATTATGCTTAAAAAAATCGCACTACTCGTAGTTATGTTCGCCCTCCCGCTGGGAGCTATGGCGCAAGCTAAATTCGCTCACATGAATTCTCAGGAAGTAATCACTGTTATGCCTGAATTTACCAAAGCTCAAGCTGACCTTGATGCTATGTCTAAGAAATATCAGGATGAAATGCAGCGCACTAACGAAGAATTCCAAAAGAAGTATCAGGAATATCTTGTTCAACAAGATTCTTTGCCCAAAAACATCGCTGAAAGACGCCAGAAAGAATTAAACGATATGGCCCAACGCCAAGAACAATTCCAACAAGAAGCTTATCAAAGTATGCAGAAAGCACAGCAGGATGCTATGGCTCCTATCTATAAGAAACTGGACGAAGCTATCCAAGCTGTCGGCAAGGCTGAAGGCGTGGTCTATATCTTCGACTTGGCCCGTACCCCGATACCATTCGTAGGAGCACAGAGCGTTGATGTAACTGCCAAAGTTAAAACGCAATTGGGCATTAAATAATAGAATTATCTATGATAGAGCAAGCGCGGATAGTTTTATCCGCGCTTATTTTTTATACATTACTGAGAAATTTGCATTATCTTTGCATGGTACATAGTCTTTAGAAAGCATGAAACAGACATTACCTTCTGCAGCCGGTCCCATCGGAATATTCGATTCCGGATATGGCGGACTGACCATCCTGAGCAAGATACGGGAAGCCCTTCCCCAATATGATTACATTTATCTGGGCGACAACGCGCGCGCGCCTTACGGAACCCGCTCGTTCGAGATTGTCTATGAGTTCACCTTGCAGGCAGTCACCAAACTGTTCGAGATGGGTTGTCACCTCGTCATTCTGGCATGCAATACAGCTTCGGCAAAAGCTCTGCGCAACATACAAATGAATGATTTGCCTCGCCTCGACCCTATGCGCCGTGTGTTGGGAGTAATTCGCCCAACCGTAGAATGCATAGGGAACATTACCCAAAGCCGCCATGTGGGAGTGCTTGCCACGGCAGGAACCATCAAGTCTGAATCCTATCCGCTGGAAGTGCATAAACTCTTCCCCGACATCAAAGTGAGCGGTGAAGCCTGCCCTCTATGGGTATCCCTCGTAGAAAACAACGAGGCACAAGGTGAGGGTACCGACTACTTCATACGCAAGAACATCGACAACCTGCTGGCCAAAGACACGCAGATAGACACCGTCATTCTGGGCTGCACGCACTTCCCGTTGCTGCTGCCCAAGATACAGCAATACATGCCCGACGGCATCACGACCGTCACCCAGGGGGAACTGGTAGCAGACAGCCTGAAAGACTATCTTCACCGCCATCCGGAAATGGACAAAAAATGTACCAAAGGTGGAAGATGCGTCTACCGCACCACGGAATCGGAGGAGAAATTCACAGAATCGGCTTCTACTTTCCTGAATGAATCGATAAGAGTTGAGAGGATTGAACTATAAATTCGTCAGCATTAAACATTAAAACAAAAACATTTGTTATATTTGTAAGACAGAAACCTCTAAATTCATACCATCATGAAAGAAGAAGACAAAAGCAAACTCGTTGAGGTGTTCACCGGTTCACCGTGGGAAGCAGAACTCGTAAAGAGCCTGCTGGGAAATAGTGATATTGAAGCTGTAACAAAAGACGGAATGGTAGTAAACGTTGTACTGCCTGCCACTGCGGTAGATGTTTCCGTTCTCGTCAATGAGAAGGACTACGAAGCCGCCATGGAAGTAGTCCGTGAATACGAAAAGAGAGAAAATGGAGATTGATTTCAATAGAATTGCTGTCAAGGTAGGCAGCAATGTTTTGACACGTCGTGACGGCACTCTCGACGTCACCCGCATGTCCGCTTTGGTGGACCAGATAGCCGAGCTGCACAAGGCCGGCATAGAAATAATACTTGTTTCTTCCGGAGCCGTTGCTTCGGGACGTAGTGAAGTGCGCCCCACCAAGAAGTTGGACAGCGTAGACCAGCGCCAGCTCTTTTCCGCTGTAGGGCAGGCCAAACTCATCAACCGCTACTACGAGCTGTTCCGGGAGCATGGCATCCCCGTGGGACAAGTGCTCACAATGAAAGAGAACTTTTCCACCCGCCGCCATTACCTCAACCAGAAAAACTGTATGACCGTAATGCTGGAGAACGGCGTCATTCCTATTGTCAATGAGAACGACACCATCTCCGTGAGCGAACTGATGTTCACCGACAACGATGAGCTGTCCGGCCTGATAGCCTCCATGATGGATGCCCAGGCACTAATCATTCTCAGCAATATAGACGGTATCTACAACGGTTCACCCGCCGACCCGGAGTCTCAAGTCATCCGTGAAATAGAACAAGGCAAAGACCTCTCCTCCTACATACAAACTTCCAAGTCCAGCTTCGGACGCGGCGGCATGCTGACAAAAACCAACATTGCCCGCAAAGTGGCGGATGAGGGCATCACAGTAATCATAGCCAACGGGAAGCGGGACAACATCCTTGTGAAAATAATGAATAATGAAGAATTAAACTATACCCGTTTCATTCCGTCTCCGGAACCGGTATCGAGCATCAAGAAATGGATTGCGCACAGCGAAGGGTTTGCCAAAGGCGAACTGCACATCAATCATTGTGCCACCGAACTGCTCTTCTCGGACAAAGCAGTAAGCATCCTACCGGTAGGCATCACTGACGTTATAGGCGAGTTCGAGAAGGACGACATCGTACGGATTATCGACTTCGGCGGTAAACCCATCGGTGTGGGAAAAGCCAACTGTGACTCCAGCCAGGCACGGGAAACAATGGGAAAACATGGAAAGAAACCCGTAGTGCACTACGACTACCTATATATAGAATAGGACACAGACGGATACTATCCACGATATTCATACTTGCATATTTATCACTCTATACTCAGTAAGAAAATGAACTTAAACAAAACTTTTGTCGCCGTACAAGATGCCAGCCGTAACATGCTAGCGTTGAGCGACAAAGAAATCAACCAAATATTACTGGCTGTTGCAGACGCTGCCATAAACAAAACAGACTTCATTCTGAGTGAAAACCAGAAGGATTTGGAGCGTATGCCTTCTACCGACCCTAAATACGACCGCCTGAAACTGACAAAAAGCCGTTTGCAGGACATCGCTGCGGACATCCGCAACGTAGCCGCCCTCCCTTCTCCTTTGGGAAAAGTCCTTAAAGAGAACGTATTACCCAACGGATTGAAGATAAAAAGGGTCAGTGTACCTTTCGGTGTCATAGGCATTATCTACGAAGCCCGTCCCAACGTCAGTTTCGATGTATTCTCACTCTGCCTTAAAAGCGGCAATGCCTGTATTCTGAAAGGCGGAAGCGATGCAGACTATTCCAACCGTGCCATAATCAGCGTGATACACGAGGTACTGGAGCATTTCAACGTAGATACACATATCGTGGAACTGCTTCCTGCCGACAGAGAGGCGACTGCCGAACTACTGCATGCCAACGATTATGTAGATTTGATAATTCCGCGCGGCAGCAGCAGCCTGATAAACTTCGTACGCCAGAATGCCACAGTACCGGTTATAGAGACAGGTGCCGGCGTATGCCATACGTTCTTCGACCGCTATGGCGATATAAGCATAGGTCCATCTATCATTGCCAATGCAAAGACACGCCGGGTCAGTGTATGCAACGCTTTGGATTGCCTGATTATCGAAGCCGACAGCCTGGCTAATTTGCCCGACCTATGCCTGCCGCTGCAATCAAGCAATGTAGAGATATTTGCCGATGAACCCGCCTACCACAGTCTGCGTGACAAATATCCCGTCGAGCTGTTGAGACTTGCCACTGAAGACTGCTACGGCAGAGAGTTCCTGGACTACAAGATGGCCATTAAAACCGTGAATTCTTTCCAGGAAGCATTGGCACATATCCGGAAGTACGGTTCCAAACATAGCGAATGCATCATTACGGACGACAAGACACGTGCCGAATGGTTCTGCCGGGAAGTGGACGCCGCTTGCGTATACGTCAATGCACCGACCTCTTTCACCGACGGCGCACAATTCGGACTCGGTGCCGAGATTGGCATCAGCACCCAGAAGCTACACGCCCGCGGTCCGATGGCTCTGGAAGAAATCACCACATACAAATGGATTGTCGAAGGTTCCGGACAGACCAGACCTTGACAGCCGAATAACAAAGATATAGATACACTAAAAAGACTGTAAATATGAAGAACTTTACTTGCGTGCAGGACATCGGTAACCTGAAGTCTGCACTGGACGAAGCATTCGAGATTAAAAAAGACCGTTTCAAATATGTGGAACTGGGACGTAACAAAACGCTGATGATGATTTTCTTCAACTCCAGCCTGCGTACCCGCCTCAGTACACAGAAGGCTGCATTGAATCTGGGCATGAACGTAATTGTACTGGACATCAACCAGGGAGCCTGGAAACTGGAGACAGAGCGTGGTGTCATCATGGACGGTGACAAACCGGAACACTTACTGGAAGCCATTCCCGTGATGGGCTGCTATTGCGACGTCATCGGCGTACGTTCTTTTGCACGCTTCGAAAATAAGGAAGACGATTACAACGAAGTGATACTGGAGCAGTTCATCAAGCATTCCGGCCGGCCGGTATTCTCCATGGAGGCTGCCACACGCCATCCGCTGCAGAGTTTTGCCGACCTGATAACCATTGAGGAATATAAGAAGACGGCACGCCCCAAAGTAGTGATGACATGGGCTCCACATCCGCGTCCATTGCCCCAGGCTGTCCCCAACTCCTTTGCCGAATGGATGAATGCAACTGATTATGACTTTGTGATTACACATCCCGAAGGTTATGAACTCGACCCCAAGTTCGTAGGAAATGCCCACGTAGAATATGACCAGATGAAAGCTTTTGAAGGAGCCGATTTTGTCTATGCCAAGAACTGGGCGGCCTATACGGGCGACAACTATGGACAAATATTGAGCAAAGACCGCGCCTGGACAGTAGGCGAGCGCCAGATGGCCGTTACCAACAATGCCTACTTCATGCACTGCCTGCCGGTTCGACGCAACATGATTGTGACGGATGATGTGATAGAAAGCTCGCAGTCCATCGTAATCCCCGAAGCGGCCAACCGGGAGATTTCAGCAACAGTGGTGCTGAAGAGACTGCTTGAAAGCCTCTAACCAGAGAACAAGACTACTTTATTCTTTTTAGGCGCGGATTACGCGGAAAACGCGGATTCTTTTCTTAAATTTTTCCGTGAAATCCGCGTAATCCGCGCCTAAAAAGAAGTTATAGCAAATGCATTTCAGCTGCACCGCTATTACTTTTCCACTTCCTTGCCCGCTTCTTCCCAACCGATGAAACCTTTGTCAAGGTCATAGATTATATATCCTTTTTTGCTCAGTATGGCAGCGGCCTTTTTACTGCGTTTACCACTGCGACAATATACAGCAACCGGTTTGTCCTTCTGCAAAGTGGAGTCGGCCATCGTTTCAAACGACTCATCCAGCACATTGATATTGATACTATGGGGCACGTGTCCTTCCGAGTATTCGGCAACAGTACGCACATCCAGAAGCTGCACCTCCGGATTGGCTATCAATGTGGAAAAGTCATCTACCGAAACAGACTTGAACTGTCCCTCCTTCTGCTGGCAGGAAAAGAGGGTGGTAAAAACGAGGCAAAGGCCCGCGAACAATGTCTTCATCGAATATTTCATTTTAGTCAGGGTTATAAACAAAATCGTAAGTCTTGATGTCACCGGAATAAGTGTGCACACTGAAATGAACCATAACCTTCTGTATATCCTCTGCCGCATACTGCCGCAAAGGTACGGAAGCGTAGGCACGCCTGGTATAAGACACCACCTCCTCCTTTGCGTCATGATACAGCGTCAGATATACTTCACTACACCCGGTAGCAGTATCCACAATCACTTCATCCTCAATAAAATGGAACTTATGTTCACCATTCTCCTTGACTATCAGTGTCATATTGAGATAGTCGAGTCCCATCCAGATACCCAGCACATCAGTAGGGTCTGTCTTGACGCCCTCCTCGAACTTGTCGGCCGTTTTGGGAGCGACAGAAAGAACACCGCTCAAGGCATACAGCACCGCACCGGCAGTTCCATCGGCAGTTACCTCCGAAGCATAATTACTGATGACACGTACCGAAGCGTTTGCCTCTATGTTCGTCTTTGTCTTGTCCTCCACTACCGGCAAGGTTTCCCCTTCATCCGTCACAACAGACCGCAGATAGCCGTCAGCCCCCGAAAAGGCAGTCAAGAATTCCAGCTTCACGGAAGGATAATGATAATCATCATCGCCACAACCAGCCAACAGACAGGCCAATAAAGGCAAAAGCCACCAATCACAGTACTTCTTCATGTATTCATTCTTTTATAGCCGCCAGATAATTCTTCAACGGGTTGGCATACATCAGCAGCATTTTTCCGCGCAGAAAGTCCACGTCCTTATTAGGAATGGAGATACGCTCCAATTGTTGTTCTATATAGGCCGTGAAACGCTGCTTATCCTCGGCAGTGTAATGGTCGGAAAAATCCTCCTTCCCCTCGAGAAGGTCGTGTGCCACATAATTATTGGGATACATCCGGTAGCTGGCATGAATGCGTTTGTCTATCAGTGCAGACATGCGTGCAAAGAGTTCGGGCTTCGGAAGTGAACGGTCCATCTTCGCCAATTCATCATTCATGCAGGCACCCGTCTGGAAATGTACCCGCCCTTTATAGCCGAACAGTCCGGTCTGCATATTCAGCAAGTCGTCAGCCGTCGTTTTCTTATAGCCTTCAATGTCCCGTTTCAGTTGGAACTCCTGCGCTTTCAGGAAGTCGCAAGGGTCGTATTCATAGGAAATGGCAAGCGGAGCTATATTCATTTCCATTAAGCGGTCAATGACGTCGCCTTCACCGCCTATTGCCAGCATCTTCAGCACACTGTCCTGCGTGCGGTCGTTGGAATCCTTGGCACGCCCTTCACGTTGTGCAATCCAGATAGACTGTTTCTTCTCACTGATGGTATAATGCATATAGCGGGACATGCGTGCGGAAGCCTCCAGCATCTGGCGCATGGTCAACGCACGCAGCACGATGAAGGACTTGTTGACACGCACGAATTTCTTAATCCACGGATAGACAAGCAGGTTGTCGCCAATGGCTATCTCTACCGTATCCATACCCTGGTCTACCAAAAGAATGGACAAGAAACCGGAATCGAGAATAATGTCGCGATGATTGGAGATATAGGTATACGCCGCCGACTTGTCTGCCGGCAACGCGGTATGGTCCAAAGTCAATCCATCCGTAGCCTCCTTCGCCAATTTCCACAGAAGCCCATAGCAGAAGGTCTTCTGAAATTCCAGCTTGGTTTTACACGCGCGCATTTTCTGCGACCAGACTTCAAAAGGTACACCAGGCATCACAGTATCCACTGCCTGCCGGAACGCCGCATCGGCAATCAGTTCCTCATAGACTTGAGGAAGTTCCTCATCATGATAAGGACGGATTTCATCAAATTCCACGTTCGCATTCATAATGAATAATGATTAATCCTTAAACTTGTTTTCTATAATATCTGTCATTACATCCTTCATCTCCATTCCGGCAGCACGAACCTGCTGGGGAATAAAGCTGGTGGCAGTCATTCCGGGGGTGGTATTCACCTCCAGCAGATTGATTTTTTCCCCTTCGGTAATGATATAGTCCACACGGATAATGCCGTAGGCCCCGAGTATATCATAAATGGCAGAAGTCAGCGTCTGCACCCGGCGGGTCAAATCGTCCGAGATGCGGGCGGGAGTAATCTCGTCAGACGCACCATTATACTTAGCTTCATAATCGAAGTACTCGTTGTGGCTCACCACCTCCGTAATGGGGAACACTACGGACTTGTCTTTTGTTTTGTAACAGCCGCAGGTAATCTCGGTTCCGTCCATAAAGGCCTCCACCAGTACTTCCTGCGCTTCCGCAAATGCCTTGGCTATGGCAGGTTGTATCTGCTCTTTCGCCGTCACCTTGGTCACGCCGAAGCTGGAACCTCCCAAGCTGGGCTTAATGAAGCAAGGCAGACCGATTTTCTCCATCACATCTTCATCCGTTACCGACTGTCCGCCGCGCAGCAACAACGATTCGGCAATGCGCACACCGAAACCTTTCAGATACTGGTTGCAGGCAAACTTATCGTACGTGAGCGACGCTGCCAGTACTCCGCAACACGAATAAGGGATGTGGAGCATATCAAAATAGCCCTGCAGACGGCCGTCCTCACCCGGAGTTCCGTGGATGGTGATATAGGCAAAGTCGAATGTCACTTTCTCGCCATCCAGCACGAAGCTGAAGTCATTGCGGTCTACCGGAGTCTTAGCGCCGTCGGGCAGCTGTACATGCCAGTCCAGTCCGTGCATTTCTACAATATATAAGGTATACTTCTCCTTGTCGATGAAGGAGTAAATCCCCTGTGCACTACGCAGGGAGACGTGGAATTCGGAGGTATCTCCTCCGGCTACAATAGCAATCGTGCGTTTCATTCTAATTCTCTGTTACTGATATAGCCTCTCCATTTGTCTATCAGCCGGGTCATGTCATCGGGCAATTCCGAAGTGAAGTACATTTCTTCTCCGGTGACGGGATGCACAAACCCCAGCGTCATGGCATGCAATGCCTGCCGCGGACAAGTGTCGAAGCAGTTGTTTACAAATTGTTTGTATTTAGCGAAGTGGGTTCCTTTCAGGATTTCGTGTCCACCGTAACGTTCGTCGTTGAAAAGTATGTGTCCGATGTGCTTCATGTGCACACGGATTTGATGGGTGCGTCCCGTTTCAAGGATACATTCCACCAGTGTGACGTATCCCAAACGTTCGAGCACCCGGTAATGGGTGACGGCATGCTTTCCCTGGTCGTCGGGGAGGACGGTCATCTGCATGCGGTCTCTGGGATTACGACCGATATTGCCGACAACGGTCCCTTCATCCTGCTCTACATTTCCCCAGACCAGCGCCCGGTAACGGCGTTTTGTCGTCTTGTTGAAGAACTGGTTGCCGAGATTCGTCTTGGCATCCGGAGTCTTGGCTATCACCAGCAGGCCGGAGGTGTCCTTGTCGATGCGGTGCACCAGTCCCACATGCGGGTCATTGGCATCATAATCGGGATTATCCTTCATATGCCAGGCTATGGCGTTGACAAGCGTACCGTGATAGTTGCCATGACCGGGGTGCACCACCAGACCGGCAGGTTTGTTCACTACCATCAGATACTTGTCCTCATATACTATATCAAGGGGGATGTCTTCGGGGATGACTTCATTCTCATAGCGTGGACGGTCCATCATCACAGTGATTACATCCATCGGCTTCACCTTATAGCTACTTTTCACAGCCTTGCCGTTCGCCATCACGAAGCCTGCATCGGCAGCCTTCTGGATGCGATTGCGCGAGGAGTTCGTCAAGCGGTCGAACAGATACTTGTCCACCCGCATCATCTCCTGCCCCTTGTCCACCACCACACGGAAGTGTTCATAGAGTTGCGCCTCGTCACCCACCGGCTCTACGTCGTCCAGCTCATCATTATCTATATCATCCGGCAATTCTTCTATCATCACGGCATTTACAATTTGACTATTTACAATTTACGATTGGAGTCAGATGTTTATCAGAACCAGGACTCATCTGCCGCGGAGTCTTCGGACAACATGGGTTCAACGGTACCTCCCACAGAATCCACTCCCAGGGAGTCTGCCTGCAAGGCGCCTCCATCTCCCACCATCAGCGTCAGCACTGCACCGGCGGGCACTTTCTCGCCGATGGAAAGCTGACGGCCCTTATACTTCACGCCATACACCCAGTCCTTCTCTCCCGGAATATACTGTATCTCGGCCAGCTTGAAGCCCGAAGCCAGAATACGCGCTTCCGCCTGCCGCAGCGAACTGTTGTCCGCCACATCGGGTACTATGTGCAGAGGGACTTCAATCGTATTGATTGTAAGATAGATGGTACGTCCTTCCTTTACCTTTTGTCCGGCTGCCGGATTATATTCGAGGATGCAGCCGGCAGGAAGAGTCTTGACATAACTGGAATCCGAAACGATGCAGACCAAGCCGCGGTTACGGAACATTTTCTCGGCTTCCTCCACTCCCATGCCCTTCACATCGGGCACTATCACAGCCTCGCCGTGGCGGGTATATATATCCAGTCCTTTCAGCACTCCGAACAGCAATCCCACTACCACAACGGCCATCGCAAGTATGTTCGCCCAGAAGAACCGGTTCTGCCGGAAAGAGAAAAAATCTTTTATTGTCATAATCGATAATGCATTATTTGGGACAAAGATACAATTTTCACCACATAGTACACGGAGTTGGCAATAGTTTTTTCCGGAGAAGCGGGCACAATACATAAGAAAAGCTGCAAAAGACCAGAATCAGTCTTTTGCAGCTCCCTTATTTCTTTAATACGAACGAGAACGACTATTATGCCTTTACTCCGTTGTATTCGTCAGAAACAGTCAGTTTCTTTCTGCCTTTAGCACGACGTGCTGCCAATACTCTGCGGCCGTTTGCTGTAGCCATTCTCTCACGGAAACCGTGTTTGTTCTTTCTCTTTCTGTTCGAGGGTTGAAATGTTCTTTTCATTACTGTATCTTGTTTTATGTTATTATTCTCACGAATTCGGGCTGCAAAAATAGATACTTTTTTCAAATAAACCAAGAGATAACTCATTTTCTCTCAAAAGTTTTTGTGTTTTTTACCGATTTCCATTACTTTTGCACTCGCAAACCAGCACTAACGAAGTAAATACCAATATAATAATATTAAAGACTATAAGTATGATTAATGCCCAAGACATTAAAATCGGAACTTGCATCCGTATGGACGGCAAGCTGTATTTCTGTATCGACTTCCTGCATGTAAAGCCGGGAAAAGGTAATACTTTCATGCGCACCAAGCTGAAAGACGTGGTGAACGGTTACGTTCTGGAACGCCGTTTCAACATCGGTGAGAAACTGGAAGACGTACGTGTAGAACGTCGTCCCCACCAATACCTCTATCATGACGGTGACAACTACCAATTCATGAACCAGGAGACTTTTGACCAAATTCCCATCGCCCACGACCTCATCAACGGTGTTGACTTCCTGCTCGAAGGAATGATAGTAGACGTGGTATCAGACGCTTCTACAGAAACCGTACTCTATGCTGATGTGCCCATCAAGGTTCAGCAGAAGATTACCTATACGGAGCCGGGACTGAAAGGCGACACAGCCACCAACACGCTGAAGCCCGCTACGGTAGAATCAGGTGCAACGGTCCGCGTTCCTTTGTTCATCAACGAAGGCGAGACTATCGAAATCGATACGCGCGACGGTTCTTACGTAAGCCGCGTAAAAGCATAAGCCCTTTTGGAAATCAGGCAAATGCCCTTTTCATATCATCCCCGGTGCTCCACTTGGCATCCGGGGATTTTTCTTTCCATTTATTCATCTGCAAAGCTTAAATGATATATCTTTGCGGAGACAACCAAAACATAAAGCCATACCCATGAGATACTCCGTCATCATCCCCGTATACAACCGCCCCGATGAGGTGGATGAACTGCTGCAAAGCCTGACGCAGCAAAGTTTCAAGGATTTTGAAGTGATTGTGGTGGAGGACGGCTCCTCCATCCCCTGCAAGTCGGTCACAGAGAAGTATCAGGAACTATTGGACGTGCATTATTATGACAAGCCCAACTCCGGCCCCGGGCAGACCCGTAACTACGGGGCGGAACGAAGCAAGGGCGAATACCTGATAATACTGGATTCGGACTGCATCCTGCCCGAAGGTTATTTCCTTGCTGTGGAAGAAGAGCTGCAGCACGAAGCCGCCGATGCCTTCGGAGGCCCCGACCGCGCGCACGAATCATTCACAAACATACAGAAAGCCATCAACTACTCCATGACCTCCTTCTTCACCACCGGCGGTATCCGTGGGGGGAAGAAGAAGATGGACAAGTTCTATCCGCGTAGCTTCAACATGGGTGTGCGGCAGGAAGTGTACCAAGCCCTGGGCGGATTCTCGCGGATGCGCTTCGGGGAGGACATCGACTTCAGCATCCGAATCTTCAAGGGAGGATATACGTGCCGGCTGTTCCCCGGTGCCTGGGTATACCACAAGCGACGGACAGACTTCCGAAAATTCTTCAAGCAGGTACACAATTCCGGGATTGCCCGCATCAATCTGTACAAGAAGTATCCGGAATCGCTGAAGCTCGTCCACCTGCTGCCGGCTGCATTTACCCTGGGAGTGGCCATATTCCTGCTGGGAACGCCCTTCTGCCCGTACAGCCTGCTGCCCATCGCTCTTTATGCGCTTCTGGTATGCATGGACTCCACTATCCGGAACCGTAGCCTCAGCATCGGGCTCTACTCCGTTGCCGCCTCCTTCATCCAGCTCATCGGATACGGGACGGGGTTCCTGCGCGCCTGGTGGAACCGCTGCATACTTGGCAAGGACGAGTTCGAGGCGTTCAAAAAGAACTTTTACAAATAAGGAGGATTAGGGGTTAAGGATTAGGGATGATATGGAGAAACTGAATATCAACCAGTGGGCTGCAGAGGACCGCCCGCGGGAAAAGATGATGCAGAAAGGGGCGGAAGCCTTGAGCGATGCCGAACTGCTAGCCATCCTCATCGGCTCCGGCAATACGGAAGAAACCGCCGTGACACTGATGCAGCGCATACTCGCCGCCTGCGGCAACGACCTCAACCGCCTGGGCAAATGGGAGGTGCGGGACTTCTCCCGATTCAAAGGCATGGGCCCCGCCAAAAGCATCACCGTCATGGCATCCCTGGAACTGGGCAAACGCCGCAAGCTGCAGGAACGCTCCGGACGTACCGCCATCCGCTCTTCCGCCGACATCTACGAGCTGTTCCATCCCCTGCTCTGCGACCTTGCCACAGAAGAATTCTGGGTACTGCTTATGAACCACGCCGCCAAAGTGATAGACAAGGTACGCATCAGCCGCGGCGGCATCGACCAGACCACCGCCGACGTGCGCAGCATCCTGCGCGAAGCCCTGCTGCAACGCGCCACACAGATAGCCCTTATCCACAACCATCCCTCCGGCAACCCGCACCCCAGCAACGACGACCAGCGGCTGACGGAACTCGTGAGGAAAGCCGCCCAAACCATGAACATACACCTGACCGACCACGTCATCGTCACGGACGGAAGCCATTACAGCTTCAACGACGAAGGATTGCTATAAATAATCCAAGTTACAGACATACTATACGAAAGACAAAAGCGGTCATAACACTAACTATCAGCACATCGTATTTACCTGCTATTTACCAGCCAATGTAAAAGCCGTTACCGCGGTATGTAAAAGCCGTTACCCTATATTGTAACGCTCTTTACCCCATATTGTAAAGACCTTTACCGCCTATTGTAAAAGGAGTTTCCCCAGGGGTAAAGGGAGTTCCCCCAGAGGGTGAAGCGTGTTTCCCCACCGTCAAACCCTTTCTGAAGTAATGAAAAGGAGGGCGTTCCTTTGCATTTTCAATTAAATTCCATAGCTTTGTTCTTTGAAAACCTATATATAAAACCCTACGAATATGACCAAATTTGAAATAGAAGAGAAAATAGTCTCCATGCTCAAGACCGTATTCGACCCGGAAATACCGGTAAATGTATACGACCTGGGACTGATTTACAAAATAGACGTCTCCGACCAGGGAGAAGCCTCCATCGACATGACGCTGACTGCCCCCAACTGTCCGGCAGCCGACTTCATCATGGAAGATGTGCGCCAGAAGGTGGAATCCATCGACGGCGTAACCTCCGCCACCATCAATCTCGTTTTCGAACCCGAGTGGGACAAGGACATGATGAGCGAAGAAGCGAAACTGGAGCTGGGATTCCTTTAAATCAGTTGAAAGTTCAAAGTTGAAAATGGAAAGTTGAAAATGAAGAATGTATATTTCCTCTCGGATGCTCACCTGGGCTCACGAGCCATCGAACACGGACGAACCCAAGAACGGAGGCTGGTCAACTTCTTGGACAGCATCAAGCACAAGGCATCGGCCGTATACCTGCTGGGAGACATGTTCGACTTCTGGTACGAATTCCGTACCGTAGTGCCCAAAGGATACACCCGCTTTCTGGGCAAGCTGTCCGAACTGACCGACCTGGGAGTAGAAGTCCACTTTTTCACGGGAAACCATGACCTTTGGTGCGGCGACTATCTGACCAAGGAGTGCGGCGTCATGATACACCGCGAACCGCTGACCACCGAAATCTTCGGAAAAGAGTTCTACCTTGCCCACGGTGACGGGCTAGGCGACCCGGACAAGAAGTTCAAGATGCTGCGCGCCATGTTCCGCAGCCGTACCCTACAGACGCTGTTCTCTGCCCTGCACCCCCGCTGGAGCATGGAGCTGGGACTGAACTGGGCCAAGCACAGCCGCTTGAAACGCATAGACGGGAAAGAACCCGCATACATGGGAGAAAACAACGAATACCTGGTGCTCTACACCAAGGAATACCTGAAAAGCCATCCCAACATCAACTACTTCATCTACGGTCACCGCCACATCGAACTGGACCTGATGCTGAGCAGTACCGCCCGCATCCTCATCCTCGGCGATTGGATAAACTACTTCTCGTACGCCGTCTTTGACGGCGAGAACCTCTTCCTTGAGAATTTTGTGGAGGGAGAGACGAAGCTATAGCCCGCATTGCCAAACTGTTAACCATCATACCATTACCACCCATGAAACCTTTAAGACTGAAAAACATGATTGCCGGATGCCTGCTCGCAGCAGGAGCATTGCCGGTATGGGGACAATCCGGCGCCCCGACACTTGTCATCCGCATTGACGATCTCGGTGCCCTGCATTCCGTCAACGAAGCCTGCATCCAGACCTACCGCTCGGGTATTGCCCGCAGCGTGGAAGTGATGCCCGTAGCAGCCTGGTATCCAGAAGCCATCAAGATGCTGAAAGAAAATCCGGGACTGGACGTCGGCCTGCACCTCGTCATCACCAGCGAGTGGGAGAACGTGAAGTGGCGTCCGCTGACCCACTGCCCCAGCCTGACGGACGAGAACGGCTATTTCTACCCGATGATGTTCCCTAACCCCGCCTATCCGGGACAGTCCATCATGGAGCAGAAATGGGACATCAAGGAGATAGAGCAGGAGTTCCGCGCGCAGATAGAGACGACGCTGAAAAGCATTCCGCAACTCAGCCATCTGTCCGGACACATGCTCTCCACCGGTTTCAGCAAGGAAGTGAACGAGCTGGTGCAACGGCTCGCCAAAGAATACAACCTGCCGTCCATCGACCGCATGGACTCCTCCAAGGACTACCGGTTTACCTACATCGGGTACGACGGCCCCAAAAGAACCGCCGAAGAAAAGGAGGCCAGCTTCATCAAAGCATTGGAGAAGTTGCAACCGGGCCAGCGCTACCTTTTCTTAGACCACCCGGCACTGGACAACGATGAAATGAAAACCGTCTTCCACATCGGATATGAGGACGTGGCGCTGGACCGCCAGGGAGTGACCGACCTGCTGACAAGCCCCCGCGTCCGGAAAGCCATTGAAGACAAAGGCATAAAGCTGATTTCCATCAACCAACTGACCAAGGGCCTGCCCCGCGCCGCCGCTACTCCGAAGCTGGACAAGGCCATGAACAGATATCTGGATGCCGTAAAGAAAGCCGGACAAGACCTGCACAGTATCATGATTGTGCAACACGGCAATGTCATTGCCGAAGAATGGATGGGCGAAGGGAAAGAGGATGAGCCTCACATCCTAAACTCCGTCAGCAAGACATTCACCGCCACCGCCGTGGGACTTGCCGCCTCCGAAGGCAGGCTGAAGCTGACGGACAAGGTCATCTCCTTCTTCCCCGACAAGCTTCCGGCAACCGTCAGCGAAAATCTGGCAGCCATGACCGTACGCGACCTGCTGACCATGAACTGCGGGCACGACACCGACCCCACCGGAACGGTACGCAAAAAGGCAGACGCCGATTGGGTGCAGGAGTTCCTTGCCTTCCCCGTGGAGCACAAGCCCGGTACCTTCTACACCTACAACAGCCTGGGAACCTACATGCTCTCAGCCATCGTACAGAAAGTGACGGGCGAGAAAGTGGTGGATTATCTCTATCCCCGTCTGTTCCGCCCGCTTGGCATCGTCAACGCCCGGTGGCAGGAAAGCCCGCAAGGCATCAATACCGGAGGCTGGGGGTTGTACCTCAAAACGGAAGACCTTGCCAAGATGGGACAACTGTTCCTGCAGAAAGGAAACTGGAACGGACAGCAGATTCTGCCCGAAGAATGGGTAAAGGAGGCATCTGCCTGCCAAGTGCCCTCACTGCCCGCCGGCATGAAACCGGAGATGCTGAAGAAAGCGAAGATGAGCGCCAAGACAAGCGACTGGCTGCAGGGCTACGGCTACCAGATGTGGCGCTGCCACCACAACGCCTACCGTGCCGATGGTGCCAACGGACAATACATACTGGTGTTGCCGGACAAGGATGCCGTCATTGCCGTCACCGCCAACATCCCCGACATGCAGGCAGAGCTGAATCTAATATGGAAGTATCTGCTGCCCGCGCTATAAAACGTTTATTCTTATAAACGATTACGAAAAAGTGAAGGTTACCGGAACTTTTTCCCGGCATGGTTGTAATAACATCATAACATTAAAAACATTAGCGTCATGGATGATATGATTTACAGAAACGACCCGATTGCCGAAGAGAACATAGACCCGCACGGACGTCCGGCAACGGATGAATTCGAGGAATGGAGCGAAGAGGTCTCCGAACGGACAGATACCGGATACAAGGACCAGAAAATAAAATCCGCCAAGGAACGGGAGAAACGTATCCGGGAGATGGATGAAATTATAAAGAAGGACCTTAAGGAATAAATTGACAGCCACCACAGATAGCACAGATTCTCACAGATTAGTCTCTTATACTTGATATCAGAGCTTCCAATCTGTGAGAATCCGTGTAATCTGTGGTGACTTTCTATTATTTGTATCCGCCAGCCTTGGCTATGCGTTTCGGGATTTCCGTGTTGTCCATCTTACCCACGAACAGCTTGGAGCCTGCACCTACTGCGAATACCGGCACATATCCGGCTGTATGGCCACCGCTGGTCCAGCCTACCATGGCAATCTGGCTCATCACCTTCTTGGCGGCAACGGCCAGGGGCTCAGTCTTGGCATAAAGACTTTCCTCAAACACTACATGCTTGTTCACGAATGATTCTTCGTAAGCATCACGCAGCATCTTCTCCTGCTCCCAGCTCACCGGCAGTTCTTTCCAGAAACCCATCTTTTCTGCCAGGAATTCCTTCATTTCCGGCCAGTTGATAACCTTGCGCATCTTGCGTAAGTCCGTGATGGAACGCGAAAGGATATCCTGAGACTGCTTCTGCTTGGCAAGGGCTTTCAGTTGAAGCTCGTACTTACCGGTACCCAGACCCAGACCGCCGGTTTCATGGTCGGCAGTTACCACAATCAGCGTTTCTTTGGGATGCTTCTTATAGAACTCGTAAGCCACCTTGATGGCGTTGTCCATATCCACCACTTCCTCAAAGACTGTGGCGGGGTCGTTTCCGTGGCAGGCCCAGTCAATCTTTCCACCTTCAACCATCAGGAAGAAACCCTTGTTACTGCCTTTGGTCAAGAAAGAGATGGCGCTTTCGGTAATTTCGGCCAGCGTCAAGTCGCCTTCCTGGCGGTCGATGGCATAGGGCAGGCAAGAAGGCTCTGCCCCTTCTTTCTGGATAAGAATCATCTTGTCCGCCTGGGCAGACTTTGACTTGTATTCGTCAAGGCCTCTTGCAACGGTATAACCGGCTTCTTCAAAGATAGGGAAGATGCTCGGAGCCTCTTTCTTGTCGGCAGTGGTAGTCGGTTTCAAGAAACCACCGCCTGCATAGAAGTCGAAACCGGCTTTCGGCAGGTCGAGGGCTATCTCGTAATACATGCCACGGTCCGGCTGATGGGCATAGAATGCGGCGGGAGTAGCATGGTCTACACTGACGCTGGTAGTTACCCCAACTTTCTTACCGGACTTTTGGGCTCTCTCGGCCACACTCTGAAGCACACTCTTGTTATCGTCCATACCAATGGCGCCGTTGTAGGTCTTTGCACCGGTAGCCAAGGCTGTTCCGGCAGCAGAAGAGTCAGTCACCGAGTTGGTGGCAGAAAAGGTAGTTGCCATGCTGGCAACCGGGAAAGAAGTGAACAGCAAAGGCTTTACACCGATGCGCCCTTCTTGTTCGGCCAGATACATCTCCGTACCGTTCACCTGGTTCACACCCATTCCATCACCGATGAAATAAAACACGTACTTCGCCTGCTGGGCATAGGCCATGCCGCTGGTCAGCAGTACAAAGAACAACACATACATTAATCGTTTCATAAGCAGTTCTTATTTAAAGTTATTCGAAAAATTGCCTTTATTGTTTTTAACCGAGTAACAAAGATAAGGATTTTAAAGGATTCGGAAAACATTTCGCCCCTACAAATACATTACATATTTGCAGGGGCGAAACCACATCCGGACTCCGGGAAGCCGGAACCGGGAAATATTACAGCGATATTACTTCTTCAGAATATCCATCGTGTCCGAAGCAATCATCAGTTCCTCGTCAGTGGGAATTACCACCACCTTCACCTGAGAATCTTCGGTAGAGATAACCATTTCTTCACCGCGTACTTTGTTCTTCTCGGCATCCAGCTTTATGCCCATGAATTCCAGGCCTTCACATGCACCCCAGCGGGCACTTGCCTGATTCTCGCCGACACCACCGGTAAATACCACGATATCCACACCACCCAAAGCAGCAGCATAGGCACCGATATATTTCTTGATGCGGTAGAAGTACATTTCTTCAGCCAGAACAGCCTTCGGATTGCCGGCAGCTACGGCATTTTCCAGGTCGCGCATGTCACTGGATTCACCGAAGATACCCAGCACACCGCTCTTCTTGTTCAACAGGTTGGAGATGCCGTTGGCATCCAGACCCTCTTTCTCCATGATGAAGGAAACGGCACCGGCATCAATATCACCACTGCGGGTACCCATCATCAGACCTTCCAGCGGGGTCAAGCCCATGCTGGTGTCTACACACTTACCGTCCTTGATGGCAGTAATGGAACCACCGTTGCCAATGTGGCAAGTGATGATTTTCTTTCCTTCCGGCTCTACACCCAGGAACTCGCAGACGCGCTGCGATACGTAGCGGTGTGAGGTTCCGTGGAAACCATAACGGCGTACGCCGTACTTTTCATAAAGTTCGTAAGGCACGGCATACAGATAGGCATGCTTCGGCATGGTCTGATGGAAAGCCGTATCGAACACACCAATCTGCGGAACATTAGGCAGAATGGCAGATATTGCATTTACCCCCTTCAGGTTAGCAGGATTGTGGAGCGGAGCCAGGTCGTTGCAGGCAGTGAAGGCGGCAAGCACTTCCGGCGTCAGCCGTACAGACTCGCTGAACTTTTCGCCTCCATGCACCATACGGTGACCTACGGCATTGATTTCGTCCAAAGACTTGATGGCTCCATATTCAGGGCTTGTCAAAGTGTTCAAGATAAATTCCACACCTACGGTATGCTCTGGAATGTCCTTCTCAAGAACTTTCTTCTCGCCACTGGGCAAGGTGAACTTCAGGAAAGAGTCCTTCAAACCAATTTTTTCAATACCACCCTGGGCGATAACTTCTTTCCGGTCCATATCAAACAATTTGTATTTGATGGACGAGCTACCGCAGTTCAATACTAAGATTTTCATACTATATATCAGATTTAAAAGTTATTCAGCATTCTTTTTGGCTGCAATAGCCTGATTTGCAGTGATGGCAATCATGCGATAAACGTCTTCGATGGAGCAACCGCGTGAAAGGTCGTTCACCGGACGGGCAATACCTTGCAGGATAGGACCTACAGCATCGGCATGTCCCAAACGTTGTACCAGCTTATAGGAGATGTTGCCCACCTCAAGACTGGGAACAACCAGCACATTGGCATGTCCGGCAATGGAAGAACCCGGAGCCTTGCTTGCACCTACTTCCGGCACCAAAGCCGCATCGGCCTGCAATTCACCGTCGATGGCAATGTCGGGAGCCATTTCCTTGGCAATCTTCAATGCCTCAACGACCTTATCTACTACTTCATGTTTGGCAGAGCCCTTGGTAGAGAAGCTCAACAAGGCAACTTTCGGGTCCAAACCGGCAACTGCCTGGGCTGTGCGTGCTGTACATACTGCAATCTGTGCTAATTGTTCAGCATCAGGCACCGGAGTCACAGCTACGTCACCCATTACCAGGATACCGTTCTTTCCATATTCAGGAGCATGCGTCAGCAGCAGCATGGCACCCGAAACGCAAGTGATGCCCGGAGCAGTCTTGATAATCTGCAAAGCAGGACGAAGTACATTACCCGTAGTGTTACGTGCACCTGCCAACTGGCCGTCAGCATCTCCATTCTTTATAATCAGGCAGCCCAGATAAAGCGGGTCGACAACCAGCTTGCGGGCCTCTTCGATAGTCATGCCTTTCTTTTTGCGGAGCTCGCAAAGCAGTTGGGCATATTCTTCTTTCTTAGGATGGTCTTCCGGGTCGATAATGGTAGCTTTGTTTATATTTCCCAGCCCCCACTCTTTGGCACAAGCCTCTATCTCGGCAGGTTTTCCAAGGATAATCAAGTCGGCTACTCCGTCAGTCAGGATTTGATTGGCAGCTTTCAGTGTACGCTCTTCCGTACCCTCGGGAAGAACAATTCGTTGGCGGTTTGCTTTGGCACGCTCAACAATTTCGTTAATTAATCTTTGCATGATATTTTAATTGTCTATTAAGAATCGGCAGTATGTGTTATTCACGCCGCAAAAGTACACAATTTTGCAATATCTACATTGCAAACATCGGTCTTTTTACCGTTCAGACCATAATTATTATAATATTTAACATTAGGTATTCCCAGCATTCATGTGTACGCACACGTGCCCCTCTGCAACAAACAATTACCCGTCCGGCAGGAACAACCCGCCCGACTCTACAAACGACATAAAAAAAATCAGGATACAACGATAACAAGCAATACATAGAATACCTACCTTTGCAGCGTTTTCAACGTATAACAATAGGTATTATAATAATATGATTCGTCAATGCGCCATCCTTTTCGGATGCTTAGCTTTGGGTGAACTGATTGTTTTCTTTACGGGTATCAAGTTACCTTCCAGCATCATCGGTATGCTGTTGCTCACCCTATTCTTGAAATTGGGTTGGATTAAACTGCACTGGGTGCAGGGTATGTCCGACTTCCTGGTTGCCAACCTGGGCTTCTTCTTCGTACCGCCCGGTGTAGCTCTCATGCTTTACTTCGATGTCATCGCCTCCGAGTTCTGGCCGATAGTGACCGCTTCCATAATCAGCACCCTGCTGGTGATTGTAGTCACCGGATGGGTTCATCAACTAACACGTAAAATCAAATGAACTTTTTAGAAAACGAATTTTTCCTATTGGCTGTCACCTTCGGGATTTTCTTTCTGGCCAAACTCCTGCAGAAAAAGACCGGCATCATGTTGCTGAACCCCATCCTGCTGACAATTGCCATCCTCATTGTCTTCCTGAAGATGACACATATCAGTTATGAGACCTACAATGAAGGAGGACATCTGATAGAATTCTGGCTGAAACCCGCTGTTGTGGCCCTGGGAGTCCCCCTATACCTCCAATTGGAAACGATTAAGAAACAGCTGCTCCCCATCATGCTGTCACAACTTGCCGGCTGCATTGTGGGAGTTATCTCTGTCGTGCTGATAGCTAAATTGATGGGGGCTTCCGACGAGATTATCTACTCCCTGGCGCCCAAGTCGGTCACTACGCCGATAGCCATGGAAGTAACCAAGTCGCTGGGCGGCATTCCCTCACTTACCGCCGCCGTAGTGGTCTGTGTAGGCTTGCTGGGAGGAATACTGGGCTTCAAGACCATGAAACTGACCCACATCGGCAGTCCTATGGCACAAGGCCTTTCCTTGGGAGCCGCCGCCCACGCGGTAGGAACTTCCACAGCCATGGACATCAGCCGCAAATACGGCGCATTCGCCAGCCTCGGCCTGACCCTGAACGGTATTTTCACTGCATTGCTGACCCCAACTATTCTGCGATTATTAGGGCTACTCTAACAAAATCTTCTTATTTTTGTTATCTATAATCATAACCAACTAAAAACAACGTATGATTTCATTTAAAGATATCGAATTACAAGACAAAGAACTGATTACTTCCTATACACAGAACAGTCCGCGACGGAATTGTGACCTCTCATTCTCCAACCTATGCAGCTGGCGTTTTCTATACAATACAAAGTTTGCCATCATGGACGGCTTCCTCCTGCTGAAATTCTGGGCAAACGATGAACTGGTGTACATGATGCCGATAGGTAACGGAGATTTGACAAAAGTACTGGACGCACTGGTCGAAGACGCACACCGGGAAGGGGAACCTTTCTGCCTGCTGGGAATATGTTCGGGCATGTGCTCGGAACTGGAAGCCTTCATGCCCGGAAAATTCCAGTTCACAGCAGACCGGGACTATGCCGATTACCTCTATCTGCGTACAGACCTCGCCACGCTTGCCGGAAAGAAATTCCAGTCCAAACGGAATCATGTCAACAAATTCAAACGCACCTATAATTACGAATATACTCCCATCACTCCCGACCGCATCCAGGAATGTCTGGACCTGGAAGCCGAATGGTGTAAGGCCAACAATTGCGACCAGCATGAAGGAACGGGCAACGAACGTCGCGCACTGGTCTACGCCCTCCACAATTTTGAAGAACTGGGATTGACCGGGGGCATCCTGCATGTAGACGGCAAAATTGCCGCCTTCACTTTCGGAATGCCCATCAACCAAGATACCTTCGGAGTACATGTGGAAAAGGCCGACACCAGCATAGACGGAGCGTACGCAATGATTAACTATGAATTTGCCAACCATATCCCCGAACAATATGTCTACCTCAACCGTGAAGAGGATTTGGGTATTGAAGGATTGCGCAAGGCCAAACTTTCGTACCAGCCTGCCATTATTCTGGAAAAATACGTGGCATGCCTGAAAGATGAACCGGTGGAAGCTATCAAATGGTGAGAGTAAGGATTAGAGATTAAGGATTAAAAGGATAAGGGATTGATGATACGGGAAAAGGTAAAGAACTTATGGAAGCTCTGTTTCAATGATAGCGAGGAATTTACTGAACTGTATTTTCGGCTCCGCTACAACAATGATATCAATATTGCCATCCAAAGCGGCGAAGAAGTGATTGCCGCCCTACAGATGTTGCCTTATCCTATGACGTTCGAAGGAGAAGATATTCATACGGCCTATATATCCGGCGCCTGCACACACCCTGATTACCGTAACCGGGGCGTAATGCACGAGCTGTTATCACAAGCCTTTGCACGGATGCTACACAATAATGTCGCCTTATCCACCTTGATACCGGCAGAGCCGTGGCTGTTCGACTACTATGCCCGCAGTGGTTATGCACCCGTATTCCGCTATGCCGAAGAGACTTTTATCGCTTCCGGCACACCGGCAGCCGATACGGGCCTTACTTTGGAAATGTCTGCCGAATATACTGAAAAAAGATATGAATATCTCGACCGGAAATTGCGGGAGCGCCCTTGCTGCATTCAGCATACGGAAGAGGATTTTCAGGTTATCATTGCCGATTTACAACTGGGGCAGGGCTTCGTTTGCACATTGAGCAATGGGGAGGAAATCACGGCTTTGGCCATTACCTATCCGATAGGGAAAGCCAACTGGCGCATTGGAGAAATCGTGTCGGATACTCCCGCTACAAAAACTTTACTGCTTCAACATATCTGCCAAAGCCTGAATCTCCCGTCCATCCGGGTTCTCACTCCTCCCGCTACCGGTGAAAGCCAACTTTTGGGCATGGCACGCATCATCAATGCCAAAACCATGCTGCAACTCTATGCTACGGCCCATCCGGAACTGGAACTCAGCATTCATCTCACCGATGAGCAGGTCAGTGCCAATAACGGCTACTACTACCTGAACAATGGTAAATATATGAATAGTGCCAAGCGTCTGCCGGGCAGCCACTTGGCACTTACAATCGGTGAACTCACCGAAAAAATATTTGCAACATCAAGCCCATATATGAGCCTGATGTTGAACTAGCATTATAATCCGCTGAAGTCGACTCCCTCAAATACCAGCGAAGGAATCTGCCATGAACGGTTCGGTTGAGGGTCATTGCCCACAGCAACCAAGGAATTCCATAAAGTAACCATGTTACCCGTCACATTCATTTCGTTGACGGGCTGTGTCAGCTTGCCGTCTTCAATAAGGAAACCCTCTATACCATAAGAGAAGTCACCGGTACTGCTATTGCTGTTACCGCCATTGAAGCCCGTAACCAAGATGCCTTGTTTAATATCTGCAACCAATCCGTTCAGGTCCTTATCGCCCGGTGTCAGAATTAGACGTGAAGGTGCACTGATAGTAGGAGCTATATCCATCTTCTTACCATTGTAGGTATCGATGAAATAAGTTTTCAGCACGCCTTTGTCAAAAACAGTGCGGGGTTCGGTAGCCACACCCTCATTATCGAAATAGCGTGAACCGTTTGCACCGATAGCATGCGGCTCGTCACGCAACGTGAAGAGGTCGGAAGCCACTTTCGTATCCAGCTTATCCATCAGGAAGGAGTTCTTTTGTTGCAAAGCACTGCCATACAATGCACTTAGCATCGGACTGAGCAGGTTTCCCACATTCATAGGGTCAACCACCATTGTATATTTACCCGACTTTGCTTTCTTCTGTCCCAGCTTGCGCAATACGCGTTCCAATGCCTTGGCACCGATTCCCGTCTTCGTCAATTTATCATAGAACAGAGCCGAGTCGTACCAGTAATCCTGAGGGCGAGCTTCGCCCTCTCCCTTAATGGATACACTGGCTGAGACAGAGAACCAGGTACTCTTCGACTCGCCTTCAAATCCGTTGCTTATCAAACGATAGGAAGAACCCTCGCCATCACTATAAGAAGAATCAACCGAAATGATACGCTCATCCTTGCCCAATACCTCCTCTGCAGCAGCACGTGCAATCGCCACTTTATCATCCGGGTTGACTTCATAGAGTTTCTTGTCAAAAAGCTGCAAGTCAGGCTTGCCTCCTTTATAGTAGCGTGCAGGGTCGGCCAGCATACGCGACTCATCCACCGCCAGATAGCGGGTAGACTCTATACCATTCGTGATAAGAGTTTCCAATTCTTTCTTATCCAGCCGATTGGTGGAAAAAGAGCCGAAACGTCCGTCCACATAAAGATTCAATCCCAAACCATTCTCCGTAGACTGCTGCAAACGGTCCATTTTGCCGTCACGCAGTTCAAAAGAAGAATTAGAATTTGTATATAGCACCAGTTTGGCTGCCTGGCAACCGTTCTTCAAGGCATATTCCATTGCCCATTGTGCCAATTTCTTATTGTCGTCTGTAATCATGTCTTTAATTGATAGTTGATAATTAACTTTCTCCTCCTACAGTCAGCTTGCTGACTAGTGCCGATGGCATACCGCAGGTAACGGGACAAGACTGACCGTCTTTACCACAGGTCCAAGTACCGTTGTCAATCTTATCGTTATTTGCCACCATCGTGATGTCAGCCAATGCTTTCGGACCATTACCGATGATATTTATATCCTTGACGGGCTGCGTCAACTTGCCATCCTCAATCAAGTAACCCGACTTCACAAAGAAGGTAAAGTCTCCGGCACCGATTTGCACCTGGCCATTGGTAAACTGGTCACAATAGATACCTTTCTTCACGGTGGAGATAATGTCCGCTTCCTTCATATTGCCGGCTTCCATATAAGTGGCACGCATACGGGGGATAGGAGTATTACGGAAAGTATCGCGACGTCCGTTTCCAGTAGGAGCCACCCCATAATGCTTGGCACTGATGCGGTCGTGCAGATAACTGGTCAGGATACCTTCCTTCACGATATAGGTTTTCTGGCCTTCCACACCCTCATCGTCGAAATTCACGGCTCCACGATTGAAAGCGATGGTACCGTCATCCACCACGTTGATATGCTCATCGCACACCTTCTTTCCCAAAAGGTCGCAGAAAATGGAAGTACGTTTACGGTTGAAGTCAGCCTCAAAAGCATGTCCTATGGCTTCGTGCAACAAGATACCCGAACCGCCAGCCCCCATCACGACGGGCATTTCGCCACCTTTGGGTTTCACAGCCTTGAACAAGATAGCAGTCTTATCCACCGCCTCACGTGCAATAATATCCACGATGTCATCCGTCATGAATTCAAAACCCTTGCGGTAAGAACGACCGGCATAACCGTTCTCCATCTTTCCATTCTCTTCCATGATACAGACTGCCATAAAAGAAACCATCGGACGGTAGTCGTAGTAGCTCACGCCCTCGGAATTACAGAACAGCACGTGCGATGTACTGTCAGAAAGAGAAGCCTGCACCTTACGTACACGATTGTCCAAAGAGAAAATCTTTTCGTTCAGCTTTTCTAAATAAGGTATTTTTGCCTTGACACTCACGTCCTCCCAAGGTTCAGTGACGGCATAGCGGCTTTTGGTAATTGTCTTTTCCGTCAGTCCTACAGATTTTCCGGCCTTGCCCGAAGAGGCGATACGGGCAGCAGTACGTGCAGCACGCAGCATTTCTTCCATAGTTACCCCTTCCACATAAGCATACCCCGTCTGGTCGCCTGCCAATACGCGTACGCCCATACCGAAGTCAATGTTAGCTCCACAGTTGTTTACTTTGCCGTCCATCAGAACCACACTGTTGTTGAATGTGTGTTCAAAATAAAGGTCGGCATAATCGCCGCCTTTTTCCAGAGCGGCAGCCATCACTTTCTTCAAGTCAGCCTCCGTCACACCGAAGTGAACCATTGCCGAAGCTACGGCAGACTGATTATCTGCTCCTCCTAAAGCTCCGCGTACTGACGCAGGCATAGCCAACGAGGGTACTGCCAGCGAACCTAACATCGCCAGACTTCCCGTCCGTAAGAAATTTCGTCTATCCATCCTTTTCAGTTATTAGTTATAAGATATTGTTTTTTATATCATAGTTATATGACGTAAAAATAGGAGATTTTGTCACACCTTAGCTTTCCTTTGTTAACAAACTTTCCAATTCCTCTGCATTCAGACGCAGATAGAATTGTCCTTTGTAAGCCACTGAAATACCTCCGGTCTCCTCCGATACAATGATGGCATGCGCATCAGACACCTGGGAAATCCCCATGGCAGCACGATGCCTCAGCCCCAGTTCCTTAGGAATGTCCAGATTATGGGAAACAGGCAGGATACATCCCGCCGCTTTGATACGTTTCTTACTGATAACCATCGCTCCATCGTGCAACGGACTGTTCTTAAAGAAAATATTCTCAATCAGACGCTGGTTTATATCGGCATTGATAATCTCTCCCGTACGCACCACATCATCCAAAGGCAGATTATGTTCAATGACAATCAGGGCACCAACCTTCTGCTTCCCCATACTGATACATGCCATTACCACCGGCATGATGTCGTCATGTTCCAGCTTCTCTTTCTTGTTACCGGTGAAGAAGCGCACCAGCGCACTGGCATGCTGATGCGAGCCGAGTGTCAGCAAGAAGCGCCGTATCTCGTCCTGAAACAAAATGATAAGCGCCAGCACGCCCACACTGACCAGCTTGTCGAAGATGGAACCGAGCAATTTCATCTCCAGCACCTGCGATACCACCAGCCATATCAGGATAAACACCAGGATACCCGTAAACACATTTATAGAACCGGAGGCTTTCATCAGCTTATACGTATAGTACAACAAGAAAGCCACTAACAGAATATCTATAAAATCTTTTATTCCAAATTCAAAAAACACGATATTGAATGATTAGGGGTTAGGGACTAGGAATTATTTCGCATGGCTTGCACAATCCGTACGGTTTCCACGGCTTCTTTCACGTCGTGTACGCGGAGAATGTCAGCACCTTTCAGCAAACAGATGGTATCGAGCACCGTAGTACCATTCAGCGCCTCCTGAGGAGTAATGTCCAACAAGCGGTATATCATCGATTTACGTGAAACGCCTACCAGCAAAGGCAACTCAAAAATACGGAACTCTTCCAGATGGGACAGCAATTCATAGTTATGCTCCATTGTCTTTCCAAAGCCGAAACCGGGGTCCAGAATGATGTCTTTTACACCTAAGTCACGTAATTGCTGCACCTTGCGCGCAAAATACAAGAAAACCTCTTTCAGAAGATTGTCGTAATGAGGATGCTGCTGCATACTTTGCGGAGTGCCTTGCATGTGCATCATAATATAAGGTACGTTCAATGCCGCAACGGTATGGAACATATTCGCATCCATCTCACCGGCCGCAATATCATTGATGATGGCAACACCATACTCTTCCACACACATTCTTGCCACATCCGCCCTAAAAGTGTCTACCGACACCACAGCATCCGGCTGTATCTCAAAAAGTATTTTCAGGCCCATACGCAACCGTTCCATCTCTTCCCTGGCAGAGACATTGTCGGCATTGGGACGGGAAGAGTAAGCGCCTATGTCAATAATGGCCGCTCCCTCCGAAACTATCTGTTTCACCCGGCGTGCTATTTCCACCTCTGTCTGTGTACGGCTACCGGCATAAAAGGAATCGGGAGTAACGTTCAGTATGCCCATGACACGGGGTTGAGAGAGGTCGAGCAGCGAACCGTTGACATTTATATATCGGGCAGTTGTAATTTCCATAGGCAGTCTGTTCTATATAGTACCTGCAAATGTAAACAAAAAAGTGGTTTCAAAATACATAAACTCATAAAACTGATAAGTTTTTTGCTTGTACCCGGGAAGGGAGAGGATTAAAACTATATCTTTGCACGATGGTTTACCACAGATTACACAGATTCACACAGATTGATTTAATTATAAAGTCATGGATATAACAGCTATACATCAGATATTCCTAACATGCACCAGTGTCACTACTGACAGCCGTAACTGCCCCCAAGGCTCTTTATTCATTGCGCTGAAAGGCGAGTCGTTCAACGGAAATGCCTTTGCCGCCCGAGCGCTGGAAAGCGGAAGTGCTTATGCCATAGTAGATGAAGAAGCCTATGCCCCCGCAGGCGATACACGATACATCGTGGTGGAAAACAGCTTGAAGACCTTGCAACAACTTGCCAATTACCACCGTCGGCAGATGCGTACACCCATCATCGGCATTACGGGTACAAACGGAAAGACTACTACCAAGGAACTGATGTCCACCGTACTTTCGCAAACTCACAACGTGCTCTATACCTTGGGAAATTTGAACAATCACATCGGTGTTCCCCTCACCTTGCTCCGCCTGCGCCCTGAACACGACCTTGCCGTGGTGGAAATGGGTGCCAGCCACCCGGGAGACATCAAGGAGCTGGTAGAGATAGCCGAACCTGACTACGGGATCATTACCAACGTAGGAAAAGCCCATCTGGAGGGATTCGGCTCTTTTGAAGGAATCATCAAGACCAAAGGAGAGATGTACGACTATCTGCGGACGCGGAAAGAAGCTACCATCTTTATCCATAACGACAACCCCTACTTGAAAAAGATAGCCTACGGACTCCACCAGATTGCCTACGGCAGTGAGGACGGGCTGTACATCAACGGACACGTCACCGGCAATTCTCCTTACCTCACCTTCGAGTGGAAAACGGACAACGAAAGCAAATATCACGAAGTACAAACCCGGCTTATCGGTGAATATAACTTCCCCAATGCTCTGGCAGCTGTCACCATCGGACATTTTTTTGGTGTGGAACCGGAGAAAATAGACAAGGCACTGGCCAGATATACCCCGCAAAACAACCGTTCACAACTGAAAAAAACAGCGGACAACACTCTGATTATCGATGCCTATAATGCCAATCCCACAAGCATGATGGCTTCCATTAGTAACTTCCGGAACATGCAGGCCGAAAACAAAATGTTGATATTGGGAGATATGCGGGAGTTGGGTAAAGACAGTGCCGACGAGCACCAGAAGATTGCAGACTATCTGGAAGAATGCGGATTCAAGGATGTAGTTCTTGTAGGGGAATTGTTTGCCGCCACACGCCACTCTTATCAGAGTTATCCCGATGTAACCGCACTCATCGCAGAGCTGCAAAGAGAGAAACCTTGCGGGAAAACAATTCTGATAAAAGGGTCGAACGGCATCAAGCTAAGTTCCGTAGTTGAATACTTATAATCCTATTTCATCCTTGGCCTTAAAATGAAATAGCCGACCATTGATGCAAGCACCGCTCCCGTGGTATTGGCCGCAAAATCCAGCCAGTCTCCACCACGGTATGTCGTGCAGTATTCTTGCAGCAACTCCACCATTCCGCTGAACAAAACGGGACAGACAAACGCCCCTGCCCATGCATGCCATAAAGGGGCGTTGTCTCTCCGGTGAGCGCGAAGAAACTCCAGCCACAGCATTCCTGACATGCCGAAATACATACAGATATGCACCACCTTGTCTATATTGGGAATCTTGCTTATTTCTGTAGAAGGCGGTTTAAAGAATGAAAGATAAATCACCGTCAGAATAATAAAAAGCGACACCGGATATTTCTTAATATAATATAGCATATACCAAATTATCAACGAACTGTGCGCAAAAGTACAGAACATTTTCTATATTTGCATGTTTTAGCTGGTATTAATAACGAATTGAAAGAAAAATCTACGTTTTATGACAAAAAGTGACAGAGCCAACTTCGGAAGCAAATTAGGCGTCATACTTGCCTCGGCAGGCTCCGCAGTCGGTTTAGGCAATATCTGGCGTTTCCCGTTTGAGACCGGGAATCACGGAGGTGCGGCATTTATCCTTGTATACTTGGTTTGCGTGCTCATTCTCGGCATCCCCATCATGATTGCAGAATTCCTCATCGGCAGGCGCTCGCGTGCCAATACGGCAAGGGCTTATCAGAAATTGGCACCCGGCACGCATTGGCGCTGGGTAGGACGTATGGGCGTACTGGCCGGATTCCTTATTCTGGGATATTACTCCGTTGTGGCAGGATGGACGCTTGAGTTTATCGGCGAAGCGGCTACCAACAGTTTTGCCGGGAAGTCGGCAGCCGATTTCATCGCATCCTTCAACAGCTTTGTCAGCAACCCCTGGCGTCCGGTCATCTGGCTGGTGCTGTTCCTGTTGGCCACCCATCTCATCATTGTCAAAGGAGTGGAAAAAGGTATTGAAAAATCAGCCAAAATCATGATGCCAATGCTATTTGTCCTATTGATAATCCTTGCCATCTGCTCCATATCCCTGCCCGGAGCAGGAGCAGGCATTGAATTCCTGTTGAAACCGGACTTCAGCAAAGTGGACGGCAATGTGTTCCTTGGAGCCATGGGCCAGGCATTTTTCTCCTTGAGCTTGGGGATGGGATGTCTCTGTACATACGCTTCTTACTTCCGCAATGATACGAACCTGCCCAAAACGGCACTCAACGTGGCGGCTATCGACACCATGGTAGCCATTTTGGCAGGATTCATCATCTTCCCTGCCGCCTTCTCTGTAGGCATCAAACCGGATGCGGGTCCTAGTCTGCTATTCATCACCTTACCTAATGTCTTTCAGCAAGCGTTCGGCAATATTCCCTGGCTGGCGATACTGCTGTCTCTGATGTTCTATATCCTACTGGCATTGGCAGCACTTACTTCCACCATTTCCCTGCACGAAGTGGTAACTGCCTATCTACATGAAGAGTTCAAGTTCTCACGCAGCAAGGCAGCCAGATACGTGACAGCGGGCTGTATTTTCTTAGGAGTATTCTGCTCACTGTCTCTCGGTATCGGCAAAAGCTATACCGTATTCGGGCTAAACCTATTCGATTTGTTCGACTTTGTAACGGCCAAGCTAATGCTACCGTTAGGCGGTTTCTTCATTTCCATCTTCATAGGCTGGTATCTGGACAAGAAAATCGTATGGGAAGAAGTCAGCAACAATGGCACTCTGAAAGTATCCGTCTACAAGCTATTGATATTCATCCTGAAATATATTGCTCCGATAGGAATTGCACTGATTTTTATCAATGAACTGGGTTTTCTGAAATAGGCCATCATGCAGAACCCCTTTAAAGAATTCCTTTATTTCTCCCGGGGAGAAAGGCGCGGAATACTGGTTTTGATTACCGGCATTATTCTCGTCTTTCTCTCCGGGTATATTTATATATACCAAAGAGAGAACCGCCCCCTCTCCGATGAAGTAATCCGGCGGCAGGCCACTGCCATGGCAGAATACGAATCGTTCATCGCATCCATACAAGAAAAGGAACAAAAATGGGACAACAGACTTAAACCTTCCTCCCAAAAACAACCGACAACCGTCTCCTTGGCCCGTTTCAATCCCAATATCGCCGACTCCGTCATTTTTTGCCGACTGGGACTGCCCGGATGGATGGCGCGGAACATACTCCGCTACCGTAGTAAAGGAGGGAAGTTCCATAAGGCAGAAGATTTCCGGAAAATATATGGAATGACAGAAAAACAATATCAGACACTCCTACCCTATATCCACATCACTCCGGAAGACACAGAAACAAGAACCGTCCAGTTATACAGCTCTCCTGCAAGCAATGACAGCGCCGTTACTTTCCGAATTGCACCGGAAAAATATCCGTCTGGGACCCTTGTCGACCTGAACCGCGCCGACACCACAGAACTGAAGAAAATACCAGGCATCGGTAGTGGCATTGCCCGTCTAATCATCGGTTATCGGCAACGCTTGGGAGGATTCTACAACATCACGCAATTACAAGAAATCCATTTGGACACCACCCAATTGCAGTCCTGGTTTTCCATCGACACCCGGGCCATCCACCTCATCAACCTGAACCGTAGTAGCATAGAGAGGCTGCGCCACCATCCTTACATCAACTTCTACCAGGCAAAGGCCTTTGTAGAATACCGGAAGAAGAAAGGCGACCTTCATAGTCTGAAACCTTTTGCACTTTACGAGGAATTCTCCGATACCGATTTGGAGAAAATCAGTCACTACGTTTGCTTTGAATAACAGCATCATGCAACATTTTTCAATGTCTGATGCAACCTTTTCACCAGTCATTTCGTCTAACAAGCAGAAACACCCTAAAAACAGGAAGGCCTACTGCAATAAGGATTAGAACCATCGTATCAATATGAAAAAATTAATGATTATAACCATGCTGCTGGGCAGTATGGCACAGAATGCTTTTGCTCAAAAAATAGAAATAAAAGGAACCGTCCGCGATGCTTCCGACAAGAGTATAGAGTATGTCAATGTGGTATTACAGACCATCGACTCTACTTTTGTCGCCGGTGTGACCACAAGTCCAGAAGGAGAATTCATCTTCAAGAACACTGCTGCCGGAGATTACAGACTTGTTCTTTCCAGCATCGGGTATAATACCGAATACATCACCCTCAATGGAGTAAAGCACCATACCGACCTTGGACCAATCGTCTTGGACAGTGCCTCCATCGCACTGGAAGGAGTGACTATCACCGGCTCCAGCCAAATCAGCCGTGCAGACCGCAAACTGGTTTTCCCATCCGAAAGACAAATGAAAACTTCCACAAACGGAGTGAATCTGTTGCAGGAACTGATGCTGCCACGTATTCTGGTCAACCCCATGAACAATGAGATTGGATTGTCCGGCGGTGGAGAACTGCAATTACGCATCAATGGAGTCAAAGCCGAAATAGACGAGATAAAAGCCATTCGCCCTGCCGACATTATACGTATAGAGTACCATGACAATCCGGGACTGCGCTACGGTAATGCCGAAGTCGTTTTGGACTACATAGTGCGCCGTCCCGAAACGGGCGGAAACTTCGGTGCCGACATTTCCCAAGGATTGAACACGATGTGGGGAAACTATAATCTGTACGGCAAAGTAAACCATAAAAAATCAGAATTCGGCTTCTCCTACTACATGGGACCGCGGGATTTTAACGGCATGTACCGCGACAATGAAGAAGAATTCCACCTGGCAGACGGCACTACACTCAGACGCCTGGAGAAAGGAGAGCCCAGCAAGGCAACCATGTGCCAGCACAACCTAAACGTAAATTATAGTTTGCAGGCTTCTGAGAATTCCCTTTTCAGCGCCACCTTCCGCCTTCGAGGAAACAATCAGCCACACTGGGATTATAAAGGAACTCTCTATAATGCCAATGATGAAACGGACGTGGTAGACATGACCGACCGTACCGACCAGAGCTGGACACGTCCCTCACTGGATTTGTACTACCAACAGAATCTGAAAAACAAGCAAACCCTGGTATTCAATGTAGTAGGCACCTATAATCGGGAAAAATCGCAGCGGCTCTACCAAGAAAGCACCCCGGGGAACATATTGACCGATATTGACAACAATATCCGAGGCAACAAATACTCCCTGATTGCCGAGGCCATTTATGAGAAGCAATATTCCAAGGGGAACGCATTGAGCTTCGGTCTGAGCCATACACAGTCCTACTCTAACAATGAATACAGAAACGGGCATTATTATGAAACCAATATGCACCAAGAGAACACATACATATTCGGAGAATACCGTGGAAAGATAGACAAACTAAACTACCGGCTGGGAGTGGCCATGACTCGTTTCTACTATAATCAGAGCGGCAAGGACAAATCTACCGAGAACTACAGTTTCAACCCGAGTATCGTTCTGCACTATGCCATGTCAGACAACTCCTACCTCCGCTGGAAGGGAAACATCTATAACGCTTCTCCTTCATTGGGCGACCTCAGCGATGTGGAGCAAGCAGTGGACTCATTCCAGATACGTCGTGGCAACCCGCATCTGAAATCATATATGTGCTATCATACGGAACTGACTTACGAATGGAAAAAAGGCATCTTTTATACCAATCTATGGGGAGCCTATGACTATCGTCCCAATGCCATTATGGACGAGAAGATTCAAGAAGGCAACAAAATAGTGCAGACTTGGGACAATCAGAAGGATTGGCAGAAACTCTCCGGGCGTGCCATGCTCCGCGTAGGACCCATCCGCGACATTCTGCAATTTTCTTTTACGGGCGGTGTCAACCATTACATGAGCCATGGCAATCACTACTCGCATACCTACACCAACTGGTTTTGTGAGGCAGAAGCCTCATTAAACTACAAACAGTTCTCTCTGTTCTGGCAGATAAACACCAATTGGAACAATTTCTGGGGAGAAACCCTCTCGGGAGGAGAAAACATCCAGATGTTAGCTGTATATTACAAGCATAAGAATCTTCGGGTAGGAGTCGGTGCATTCAATCCTTTCACCGACAACTATAAAGTACAAAGCGAAAACTGGAATAAATTCGCATCCTACAAGACAAATAATTATATAAAAGAAAGCTCCCGCATGTTCCTGGTGAACTTTTCCTACAACTTCTCGTTCGGCCGCAGTTTCAAGACAGCACAGCGGAAGGTAAACAACAGTGACAATGACTCGGGAGTAATGGGCACGGGGAAATAGGCTCAGACCATTTTATTGATTTCCCCGTCAATCAGATGTATCGTCCGGTCGGTGAGCTGCGCCAGTCCTTCATCATGGGTTACGATAACAAACGTTTGTCCGAAACGGTTACGTAAATCAAAAAAGAGCTGGTGCAGTTCTTCCTTATTATGGGTATCCAAGCTGCCGGAAGGTTCATCTGCCAGCACCACTGCTGGATGATTGATGAGAGCACGGGCCACCGCCACACGCTGCTTCTCACCTCCCGACAACTCATTCGGCTTGTGGGAGGCCCGTTCGGCAAGCCCCATGAATTCAAGAATTTCCGTAGCCGCCTCCTTGGCTTCCTGCTGTCCTCTTCCGGCAATGAAGGCTGGTATCATTACATTCTCCAAAGCCGTAAACTCCGGCAGCAGTTGATGGAACTGGAACACAAAGCCGATATGGCGGTTGCGGAATGCGGAAAGTTCCTTCTCCCTCATACGGTTGACTTGTGTACCGTCAATAACCACCGAACCGCCATCCGGCATATCCAACGTACCCATGATTTGCAGCAAGGTAGTTTTACCCGCTCCACTGGGGCCTACAATGCTGACAATCTCCCCTTTCTCTATCTCCAGGTCAATACCCCGCAACACTTGCAGGTTACCGAAACTCTTCGTTATATTCTCTAAATGAATCACTAGGCTATTTACAATTTGACAATTTACTATTTACTATTTGATAGTTTTCTTTCAAGTGCTATTACTATAGTCTTTTAATTACATATTCGGCCAAATAGCAGCCAAAAACTGCGGGCATGTAGCTCACTGTTCCACAGGTGGACTTCTTGTTCATCTCGTCGTCCGTCAGCAAAACGGCATTCGGATCAGCCTGTTCGGTGCTGAAAACAACTGGAAGTTTCCGCTTTATGCCCATTTTTTGCAGACGCTTACGCACAGCCTTGCTCAACCCGCAATGATAGGTATCCCAGATATCGGCAAAGCGCACTTGCGAAATGTCACTCTTTGCTCCTGCCCCCATGCTGGACACTATCTTGATATGCCGCTTCATGCTTTCCGCTATCAAGTGGCATTTTGGAGCAAGCGTATCGATGGCATCCACCACAAAGTCATAAGCCGCATCATCCAGCAGTTCCGGTATGTTCTCATCTTTCAAGAATACGGGCAACACTCTCAGTTCCAGAGCCGGATTAATGTCCCTGAAACGTGATGCCAATATCTCCGCCTTCTTTTGCCCCAGGGTAGAATGCAGAGCCGGCAACTGACGGTTTATATTCGTAGGCTGCACGGTATCGGCATCGACAATCGTCATCCGCCCCACTCCGGCACGGCATATCATCTCGGCCGCATAAGCACCTACACCACCCAGTCCTACGACAAGTACATGTGCCCGGCGCAGGCGTTCCATTTTTTCATCTCCTAATAAAAGTTGCGTTCGTTGTTGCCAATCTTCCATTTTCACCACAGATTACACGGATTTACACAGATTTTTGTCAATTATCAATTGTCAATCGTCAATTCTTCTTGAACCATTTATAGAACCATTTGCCTACCTTCTCGTAGTGCTGCGACTCGTTGTTGCCACGCGGGTTGGAGAAGGATACCGCATCCTGCGGCTCGCCCAGTTGGTCGGGATAGAGTACTATCAGGCTGTTATTTGCAAAGTACTTGCTGATTTGTGCCGGTAGCTTCTCGAAGGAGCTGTCATAGGAGATGGAGCCGCGGCGGGCGCTGATGATGACCAGCAGATGGTCGAAATTCACTTGTCCGGTCAGTATCAGCAGGTCTCCCCAGTCGTCCAGGCGGGAAAAGTCTGTCAATGTCTGTCCATATTTGGCTTTCACCAGCCCTTGAAGATGGGCGGTAGTCTCTTCATTGGCATAAAAATGCACCCGACAGCCCAAAGTACTCCCCAACCGGCAGAAATGTTCCACCCACTTCAGGAATCCCGCCTCATACTCGGCTTTCGGAGGTACCGCCACAATCACCCGCCTAATTGTGTTAATGGGCATCAGGAACTTGGAAACCATCACCTCGCGATGCAAGCCCTTCAGCAGATTCTCCGTCAGCATACCGAAGAATGAATCCACAATATTGACTTTACGGTGCAGACCTATAACGACATCCGTTGCCGCATATTCTTTTGCTGTATGGATAATGCCCGAAGCGATATTCAAGTCGTAACGCGTGATTTGCCTCAACGGCACATCTGCCGAGGCCGTTATCATGGCAGCCTTTTCCAGATAGCGTTTCCCGCGTAGTTCGGCACTTTCAGAGCTACTATCATCGTTGATGACATTCAGTGCCAACAGATTATCCCGTTGCTTCGGGTCGCGTATCACCAAAGAAAGATTTATCAAGTCTTCAATCGTATCGGGGTTGGCTATCGGAATCAATATCTTCTCCGCTTCCACGGAGCGGTTTTCTTCCAGATGCGCCTCCTCCATGGCAATCTTCCGTGCGGCACGCTCCGTAATGAACGAGCTCACAATGCAAGTTACAAGAATCAGCAGGACAGTACCATTCAAAACATCATCGTTCAGCAAGCGTTCCCCATTGGGCAGAATGATGTTGTATCCCACCAACACAGCCGCCAGCGTTGCCGCTGCTTGTGCATTGCTCAATCCGTACATCAGCTCCCGTTCAATCCCTCCCATCTTATATATTTTCTGCGTCAGCCAGCAGGCAATCCATTTACCTGCCAATGCCACCACAATCATTACAGCCGCTACTTTCAGAGCATCGCCATGACCGAAAATCACGTGCACATCAATCAGCATACCCACACCTATCAGGAAATAGGGAATAAACAAGGCGTTGCCCACAAACTCCAGATGGTTCATCAACGGAGAGACATGCGGAATCAGCCGGTTCAAAACCAAACCTGCAAGGAAAGCACCCAGGATACCTTCCATCCCCACAAACTCCATCAATCCGGCTCCGAGGAAAACCATGGCAAGCACAAATATGAACTGCATCACGTTGTCATCGTACCTCCGGAAGAACCAACGGCCTATGCGTGGAAACAGATATACAATCAAAATACCCAGGAAGATAACCTTTATGACAAGCCATACCCAGAAGAAGCCGTCCGACTCCCCCTTGAACATACCACCCACAACGGCCAGGACCAGCAAAGTGAGTGTATCCGTAACCGCCGTCCCCCCCACTGCAATACTCACACTGCGATGCTGCGACACACCGTAACGAATCACGATGGGATAGGCCACCAGTGTATGCGATGCATACATACTTGCCAGTAGGACAGAGGTCAGTACCCCGTACTTCAACAAAGCTATATTCGTTACCAAGCCTATGCCTATGGGCACAATAAAAGCCAAGAGCCCCAGAACAAGCGCTTTGCCCCGGTTCTGTTTGAAGTCCCCCATATTCATTTCCAGACCGGCAAGGAACATGATGTAATACAAACCCACTTTGCCGAAAAGCTCAAAACTGCTGTCACGCACCAAGATATTGAAACCATGCTCCCCAATGACAAGCCCCGCCAGTATCATTCCGATAATGTGCGGAATACGAAGCTTATTCAACAATATGGGAGCAAACAATATAATGAGGAGTACAAGGAGGAATATCCATGTAGGGTCGGTGATGGGAAGTTTCAAGCTGAAGTCAAACCAATCCATAGGCTATAAGTTTTAGGTTTTGAATGCAAAATAACGAAAAACTTTTCACTTTATGCGGTGTTATACAGCATTTTGTTATAAATTTGCGACCAATTCTATCTTTTTAGAGATAGTATTTCACTTTTTTATAAACTTAATTTAAAACAAAAGAAAAATGAAAGTAGCTATTGTTGGAGCAAGCGGAGCCGTGGGACAAGAGTTCCTGCGAGTGCTCGATGAAAGAAATTTCCCGTTGGACGAGTTAGTATTGTTCGGTTCTAAACGCAGTGCCGGAACCAAATATACCTTCCGCGGTAAACAGATCGAGGTGAAACTCTTGCAACACAATGATGACTTTAAAGGGGTTGATATCGCTTTCACTTCCGCAGGCGCAGGCACCTCCAAAGAATTTGCCGAAACCATTACCAAGTACGGAGCAGTGATGATTGACAATTCCAGCGCTTACCGTATGGACGACAATGTACCTTTGGTAGTGCCCGAAGTGAATGCCGCCGACGCCAAAGAACGTCCTCTCGGCATCATCGCCAACCCCAACTGTACTACTATCCAAATGGTAGTGGCACTGAAAGCCATCGAACAGCTTTCCCATATAAAGACCGTACACGTTTCTACCTATCAGGCTGCCAGTGGTGCCGGCGCCGCTGCCATGGATGAGTTGTACGAGCAGTACCGCCAGGTATTGGCAGGCGAACCCGTAACCGTTGAGAAATTCGCTTACCAGCTGGCATTCAACCTCATTCCGCAAATCGACGTATTCACCGAAAACGGCTATACCAAAGAGGAGATGAAGATGTTCAACGAGACCCGTAAGATTATGCACTCTGACGTAAAAGTCAGTGCTACCTGCGTACGTGTTCCCGCTCTCCGCTCCCACTCCGAAAGCATCTGGGTAGAAACCGAGCGTCCCATCTCCATCGAAGAAGCCCGCGAAGCATTTGCCAAAGGCGACGGACTGGTGTTGATGGACAACCCGGCAGAAAAGGAATACCCCATGCCGTTGTTCCTCGCGGGCAAAGACCCGGTTTACGTAGGCCGTATCCGCAAGGACCTCAGCAACGAAAACGGATTGACGTTCTGGATTGTGGGCGACCAGATTAAGAAAGGCGCTGCACTGAATGCGGTGCAGATTGCAGAATACCTGATTAAGGAAAAG
Organism: Bacteroides sp. AR29; assembly: GCF_900217715.1. Classification (NCBI taxonomy): domain Bacteria; kingdom Pseudomonadati; phylum Bacteroidota; class Bacteroidia; order Bacteroidales; family Bacteroidaceae; genus Bacteroides; species Bacteroides sp. AR29. Next base: position 274,881 of record NZ_OBMS01000002.1, on the reverse strand, counting down.
GCACTGTAAGAGAACAATGAATAAAAAATAAGGGATGTCCTAGAAATGACATCCCTTATTTTTATAATCCACTTTATGGTATTACCAGCCTGGGTTCTGAGTCAACACCTGACCTTTATTCTCATAAATAGTCAGCTGTGCAGCCGGTATGGCACGCAAATAGTAGCGTTCCGAATTCAATTCACCAGCCTTGAATATACGAAGTTCCTTTTCACGAAGATAATAAATATACCCTTTTTCAGTATCCTCATTACCCGGATTCTCCGGGTCGAACAGATAGAGCACTCTCTTGCCGGAATCATCTTTTGAAGATATTTCCGGATAATCGGCCATATTGACATAAGCACCCAGGAAAGACATGGCAGGATAACCATTTGCATCTTCTGAGTTTAAGTATTCAAACTTGGCCCAACGACGGAGGTCTTCACCACGACGGCCTTCCATAATCAACTCAATACGACGCTCACGACGGATTTCCCACAAAACCGGATTGACATCAGGGTCACGGGCAGGGTCATTGATAACAACTCCATTCACACTCAAGTTGCCGCCATTCAGTTGAACTTTCGGCATTGTCTTGGCTTCAGTATCTCCCCACTTCGTCAGCTGACGGTCACGGAGTTCATTGATAGACTTGTCAAGGTCACTCTGAGTGAAAGCGTTACCACCCACTTGGGCAATCTCATAACGCGCCTCTACATAGTTCAGCAATACTTCCGCATAGCGGATGCACGGCGCATCAGCCGGACTTAATCTACCGGTACAATAATCCAGACCAGCCACCCACCACTCGTCGTTCAAGAACTTTTTGGTAGGATATCCCGTTGGTGATGTACCTTCGGTATAATTTGTCCCCATGGCGCTCATGATACGAAGACTGTCGGCAACTGTTTGATACAAACGCGGGTCACGGTCTTGAAATGACTTCTGAATACTCGGGTCTTCCTTACCTTGATACAGCGGAGACTGACCTATCGGCAAACCGTCACTACAAAGATAAGTGTTGATTACATCTTGCGTAACACCACCCTGAGTCTGATCTTCCGGACCATTGTAGGACATCAAAGCATTACACTGCAAACCGCTTGTATATTCACGATACCAGATGACTTCCGGATTGTTAGCCAAATCGTCCGTAGTAAACAAAGCATTATAGGTATTGCCTATTGAATAGATACCAGAGTTCATCACTACCTCTGCACCATTAATGGCTCCTTGCAGTAAGTTCTTAATATCACCATCCGCCACCTTCTCTGAAGTAGGACCTACAGTAGTACCGTGATACTTCAGCCATGTGGCATGATACAGCATTTCGCGTGACATATACGCACCAACCACATATTTGTTGACTTGGCGCTTCGTATCATCCGTACGTACATTATCCAATGCATATTGAAAATCCTCTTGTATCTTCTGCGCTACATACAAATAAGAATCACGGTCTTTATAAAGAGCCGGGTCTGCCGGGTCTGTCACCTTATCGTAGTAAGGAACACCGCCATAATACTTTGCCAGCGTACTATAGGCCATTGCACGGAAATAGCGTGCAATACCTTCCCAGTGTCTCTTGGCTTCGTCCGAAATATTCATTCCGGGAATCTTCTCAAGCATGACATTGGCTTTATAAATAACACTATAATTGCCCGACCAAGTTCCTGTCTGGCTATTCCAGTCCGTAGTGGCAGAAGTGGAGAAATAAATATATCCTGAACCGTTTGTATTTGCATTATTCAGATTGATAAAATCATCCGTATAGTCATCTCCAGAGAAATAACCGGCAAAAACAGTATAGTCGGTACCATATCCTGTAAAGTAGGAAGAATAGAAGTCTTGCGCATAAGTACGCAAAGAAGTTTCAGTCTGCCAATAAGTGTCATTGGTCTGCTTGTCCTGCGGGTCTTTATTCAAAAAATCGTCGCAACCGCAGAGCGAGCCCATTGCCAACGCACAAACGATGTATAATAAATTTTTCTTTTTCATAACTGCAATTACTATTAGATTATAAACTAAGCTGAATACCGAACGACACTGTCTTCTGGTATGGATAGCTACGGCCAAAGTTACGCTGGTCACTCTTACCACTGGCCGTACGTATTCCTATTTCCGGATCGATAGCAGGTTTCACACCGTCGATGGTGAAAAGGTTTTCACCAGTGAAATAAACACGCAAACCTTGCACTTTGAATTTACTCAACCAAACCTTAGGAAGAGAATATCCTACAGTAAACGTCTTCAGACGCAGATAAGCCATATTCAGCAAATAGCGGTCATTCACGCTATAGTTACCCGAAGCAGACTGCTTGTAATCCATCGGACGGGGATAGAAAGCATCTGTGTTTTCGGGAGTCCAATAATCCTCAGCACCTTTGTAGAAGGGTTCACCGGTAGTAAAGCCTGGTAATACCTGGTTACCTGCCGCCCAAAGTTTTCTTTTGGCTACCCCCTGGAAGAACATGCTTATATCAAAGCCTTTCCAAGCAGCATCCAGATTCAAACCAAACTGTAAACGCGGCAGGGCGTTACCTATAACACTAAGGTCACCCTTGTCATTTGTATTGGTCTGTTTTACGATTTCACCGTTGTTGTCGAGGTCTTTATAAAGCACATCACCGGGAGCAAATTGATAACCGGCAGGGAATACTTTAGTCTGGTCGGGCAAACCGGCTTTCAAAGAACCGTCAGCATTAAAGTCATCTTCCGTCAAGAAACGGTCGAACTGCAAGCCCCAGATATCTCCCAAAACCATACCTTCTTTATAAGCACTCTTATCCCACCAGCCGGTAGCTCCATAAGAAGGAATCTTTGTATTATACGTCCACTTGGTTACTTCAGTCTTGTCATCGGCAACAGAAGCCGTCACGCCAAAGTGCAGACCATTCTTGAAGGTATGGCGATAGTCAATGGCAAGTTCCCATCCTTTGGTCTGGATAGTACCCATATTTTCATATGGAGCGTCAGCACCCAATGTGGCAGGTAGGTTGGCAGTAGTCAAAATATCACTGGTAGTACGGTTATACCAATCAAACGTTACTCCCAAAGCGTCATTGAAGAAACGGGCATCCAAGCCAAGGTCAAGTGTAGTAACCTTCTCCCAAGTAAGGGTTGAAGACACAATAGTCGGTTTTTGTGTTGACTGTACTTTCTTTCCATCGATAATCCAACTGTCTACAGAAGTGGACAGAGTGGAGATATAACGGTCGGTACCTACATCCTGGTTACCAATCATACCCCAAGAGCCGCGAATCTTCAACGTACTCAGATAAGGCTTCAGTGACTGCATGAACGGTTCTTCAGAAATACGGTAACCGGCAGACATGGATGGGAAGAAACCGAAACGATTCCCAGAGGGGAAACGGGAGGAACCGTCATAACGGCCGTTCAGTTCCAACATATATCGGTCTTTATAAGAATAATTAAGACGTCCGAAGAAGCCTGCTACAGACCACCAAGTATGCGAGGAGCTTGTAGTCTGGTCACCTGTAGCCAGATTCAATTCCGGTTTTGCGGGGTCGAGCAGACCTTTGCGTTGCGCCCAGTAATATTCATATTCGCTCTTTTCAAGGCTGGAACCTGCCATTGCCTTAAAATCATGATCTCCCCAGCGTTTGGCATAAGTTGCCACGAAATTGGCTGTCAGATTCTCCGTGCGTCCGGTTTCCTGATATACATAATCATAAGTAGCAGCAGATAGATAACTGCCATAAGAATCACGTAATGCCTCAACAGACGGACGGGCAGTGAAGATTTCATAACCACTGGTCAAGCTCGGTGTACCATACTTCTTATAGCGATTTTCCACGCTGCTATAAGCAACATCTATATCCAGTGTTAAATCTTTGATAGGCTTGATAGTTGCACCACCTGTCAAACGCAGATACTCACGTTCTTTTGTGGTAATAGGAGCACTTTTCTGTTCGGTCAAGGCGTTACGGAACTCCTTGCCTTCAAAAGTACCGTAAGGCATCATCGGCTGCCAACGATACAGATAGTACATCGGGTCGTAAAGATCAGTATTATAGTTGAATGGCTTGTCGTAGTCAGAACGGGTGAACATGACACCTGTACGGATAGACACATATTTGTTTAATTCAGAGTTCAAAGAGATATTGGCATTGTAACGCTTATAGTTGTCCGAATTGACTTTCATCATACCATCCTGGCTCAGATATCCCAAAGCGATATTGTAATTAGTCTTTCCGTTGCCACCGTTGATAGAAAGGCTATGGTTCTGCTGCGGAGCCCAGTCCTTGATGTATTCATCATACCAGTCCCAAGTACGGATAAAGAACATACCGCCATCGCGGAACTCAAAGTCACGACCCAATTCCATCTCACGGCCAAACTGGTCACCATAGCCATATTTGTCCCAGTAATCCTTCATTTTCTGCACATGTGTAGCATCCACACGCATATTACCCACTACGTTATAAAATGCGGTAGACCCCTTAGTCTGATTGATTACACCTTGCAAGTTAATATCAGCCTGCTGCCATCCCGGAAGTTGTTCGGGTGTCTTGGTCGGCGTACGCCATGCAAAGTTATTGGTATATTTTACAGAGAGACGTTCATGTTTACTTCTTGATTTTGTGGTAATCAGCAATACGCCAAATGCACCACGGGCACCGTAAATAGAAGCAGAAGCGGCGTCTTTCAATACAGAAATACTTTCAATATCGTCCGGATTCACCATAGAAATATCCGTTACTTCCACATTATCTACCAGAATCAACGGTTTGGAGTCACCATTCGGAGAACCGATACTACCACGAATCTTGATAGTAGGCGCACCACCTATCTCACCGGAGTTAGTAGTAATGGTCAATCCCGGTACCGCCCCCTGCAAGGCACGGCCTATATCCGTGATAGGACGGCTATCAATTGTTTTGTTCACATCCACGGAAGCCACCGCACCGGTCAGGTTCACCTTTTTCTGTGCACCATAACCTACTACGACAACTTCATCCAACAATTCCGTATCATCTTTCAAAACAACCTTCATTACCGAAGTTGCCTTGACTTCTTGAGTAGTATATCCCACAAATGATACTTGCAGAATAGCACCGGGCTTTACATTTAATTTGGAAACTCCATCCAAATCCGTAATACCACCATTGGTCGTACCTTTCTCAATGACATTGGCGCCAATAATAGGTTCACCTTTTGTATCTACAACTGTGACAGTCACAGAGATAGATTGCATCTGTTCTTGTACTCCTTGTGAGTCGTCGGATGCTGTTTGGGCAGCCATCACGTTGCCACTGCCTAAAAACAGAGCACAGATTGCCACCGCCGTAAAGAACTTACCATTGGCAAGTCCTCGTTTTTTGCGATCTTCATTCATAAGTGATTGATGATTTTGTTAATTAAACCAGTTTTTCAAAATTAGGATAAGGGAATCATATAGTTCGGAATTGTCAGACCATTTCCGAAGATTTCTTTAATTTCTCATAGGCATTTTCTTTATTTAAAGGTTCATAACTTTTATATTATCTCTCTTTTTTTCTATTTATTTACTATAGCTTTATTTAAAGGTTCATAACTTTTATATTATCTCTCTTTTTTTCTATTTATTTAGTTTGGAGCCCCAAGTCCAGACGGAACTTAGTTATATATTATATAAGGCTAAAATTTTGTTAATTACTTAACTCTATTGGTTGTTTTAAGAGATAAAAAACTCGTTATTAACAAAGGTGAGAAATGATTCGTTCATTTCGTCCTAACAAAGATACATTATTATTTAATATCAAGAACATTCCTTTGCATTTATTTAACTTTATATTCATACATTTGCAAAAAGGAGGTTATACACCTTATTATATAAAGAATTTAAGGTTCTTCTATATTTAAAGAATGGAATTCAATCAGACCATTCATTGGTGTTTCTTCAATGATTTCCAGTTCGATGCCAAATTCACGGGCAACTTCCCGCAAAATGGTCGCGTAGCTGTAAGCCAATGAACCCACAAAACGAATAGGATAATTTTTGTAGTCATATTGGCAGACATTACGAGTAAAGAAATTTCTCAGATTACCGGTAATCAGCTCAAATACATAGTCATCATTGGTATAATCTGCCAAAAAATAAGATATAGTAGACAAAAAGCGATTGGGGAACGGGCGGTTATACACAGATTCCATAACCTCATTCGGGCTTATACGGAACTTCTCAAAGAAATCCGCCGTTACATCTTTAGGAGCCAAACCTTTCAGTACATCAGACAAAAACATTTTGCCCAATACAGCACCACTACCCTCATCCCCCAGGATGTAACCTCCTGCCCGGACATTCTTTACAACGATTTTCCCATCATAAAAACATGAGTTTGAGCCGGTTCCCAAAATACAAGCAATGCCGGCCTCGCATTTGAACAAGCCACGTGCAGCTGCCAGCAAATCACTCTCTACCTGAATTGGAGTTTTGAATTGTGCTACCAATGAAGCTCCCAATACATTTTTCTTTTCATAAGAAGTACATCCGGCACCATAATAATAGACTTGTTCCAATTTCCTTTTGAAAAAATGCTCGGGTAATCCTAACCGCACACTTCGGCTAATCTCTCTTCTCGTTTGAAAGAAAGGATTTAAGCCCTCTGTGAAGGCTCGCTGTATCAGACGATTATCTTCAACCAGCGCCCATTCTGTTCTCGTAGAACCACTTTCTGCAATTAGTTTCATAGGTAGTTAGTTTCAGAATTGAATACAAATATATAGCTTTTTTTAATCTTTCCAAGGCTATTTCAAGAAAAAATCATTTTGCTGGCCATACATCTCCCTTTTGCTCATGTCTTCAATCATCCAACAAAGTATTCCCACTTTTCCAACGCAACCGTGTTTTAGTCAAAACAAGACGATAACAGACTAATAATAAGATACTATCTGACTGAATTCCAAGTTCCGTCTGGACTTGGCAAACAAATAGGAAAACAAGAGATAATATAAAGTTATGAACCTTTAAAAAGAGAAAATGCCTATGGAAAAAGAAACAATCCTGCAAGTTGAATAGTCTCCACTATTTGGCTCTTGTTACCCTTACCCTAAATTTAAGAAGTATTTAATTAACAACAAATCATCAATCATTTATGAATGAAGATCACAAAAAACGAGGACTAACACATAGCAAACTCCTCACAGCAGTGGCAATCAGCTCACTGTTATTAAGTAGCGGCAACGTGATGGCTGCACAAGCCAATCCTGATAAATCGCTTGGTGTAACAGAACAATTACAAGCTATCACCATCAGCGGTTTAGTTGTCGATGCAGCCGGCGAACCGATTATCGGTGCCAGCGTAGTAGAAAAAGGGACTACCAACGGCGGAATTACCGACCTAAACGGTAAGTTTACATTGACCGTAACACCGGGAGCAACACTAAAAATATCATTTGTGGGCTATCAGACACAAGAAGTGAAGGCAGCCAAAACGATGAGAATAACTCTGAAAGAAGATACCGAGATGCTGGATGAAGTAGTAGTAGTAGGCTACGGTGTACAAAAGAAGGCTAACTTGACAGGAGCAGTTTCTACAGTGGACTTAAACAAGACAATGGCAGGTCGTCCACAACAAGATGTAGCCAAAGCATTGCAAGGGGCTGTTCCGGGACTAAGCATTCTCACCACAAGTGGTGCCATCGACGAGACAGCCTCCATGCGTATACGTGGTTTGGGGACATTGAGTAATGGAGAAGTCAGCAATCCACTCATTGTAGTGGACGGCGTTCCGATGGATGACATTTCTTTCCTCGATACGCAAGACATCGAAAATATTTCCGTACTGAAGGACGCTTCCGCTTCCTCCATTTATGGAACGCGCGCCGCTTTCGGTGTGATTCTAATCAATACCAAGAGCGCAAAGCCTAGCGAAAAGGTTACCATCAATTACAGCAACAATTTTGCATGGGATCAAGCTACTTACCTGCCGGACTATCCCGATGTACCCACACAATTAAAGATGGGTATCGAAGCCAGTATGAACGGTGGTGCCGGTATGCCTGAATTGTTCGGTATGTATTTCGACAAATTGTTACCTTACGCCGAAAAGTGGCAGCAACAGAACGGCGGCAAGACCGGCTACCGTCCTATGAACCTCTACCAAAGCGATAGTAACGTGGGTGACTATATCGTATTGGACGGCACTCCTTTTTATTATGCTGACTGGGATGTACAGGACATCTACTTCAACAAAGCTGCTCCTTCCATGAGCCACAATGTTTCTATACAAGGAACATCTGGTAAGACCAATTACTACCTATCTTTCGGCTACAACGAAAAGCAAGGACAGATGAAGATTCACCCGGACGAACTAAAAAAGTACAATGCCTCAGTCAATGTCACCACTAATGTTTACGACTGGCTACAGGTGGGTGCACGCATCAACTATAGTCGTAAGAACTATAAACGCCCGGACACATGGGCCAACACCTACCAATATTTGTGGCGTTGGGGTTCTTATTTCATTCCTTCGGGCACAATCGACGGCTATGACACACGCGTCATGGCCATGCAGAAGCAAGCTGCCGATCGTGAAGTGACAACAGACCTGACCCGTATGAACACCTTCTTGAAAGCTGAAATCGTTAAAGGACTGACCCTTAATGCAGACTTTACATATGCCATTCAGAATATGAACAGCGGTTCGCAGGACAACTCCGTTTACGGCATCAATTGGAGCGGGAAACCGGTACCCTCTTACATCGTCACTAAAGGCAATAGCGGTATCTGGAGAGACTTTTCCAAACAGAACACATGGACGGCCAACGCATACGTAAACTATACCAAAACATTTGCCAAAAAACACAACCTGAATGTAATGGCAGGTGTCAACGCAGAAGAAGAGGAATACAAATATCTGTATGGTACCCGCAATGTGATGTACGATCAAGAGGGATACCCCGAACTGAATATGGCTGGCAAGGATGGACAAGATTTGAGTTGGAATCATACATCCCGCGCTTCTGCCGGTTATTTCGGCCGTATCAATTATGACTACAAAGGCATTTATTTATTGGAACTGAACGGACGTTACGACGGTTCTTCCCGTTTCCCCCATACCGACCAGTGGGCCTTCTTCCCTTCTGCATCCATCGGCTACCGCTTCTCCGAAGAAGCCTACTTCGCCCCACTGAAACATATTGTCAGCAATGGTAAGTTGCGTGCTTCTTTTGGCGAAATCGGCAACGAGGCTGTGGGCGACTACATGTTCGAACAATTAATAAGCCAACGGTTGAACAATAAAAGTACCGGCTATATCTATTGGATTGAAAACAATAATGCCAACGCTAATCTCCTGACCATGTATAACATGCCGGATTTGGTATCAAGTACTTTGACCTGGGAGCGTATCCGCACCCTCAATATAGGTCTTGACCTGGGTCTCTTGAATGACGAACTGACTATAGGTTTCGACTGGTTCCAACGTGAGAATCGTGACATGCTGGCACCGGCACAAGTATTGCCGAACACTCTGGGTGCTTCTGCTCCTTATGAAAATGCCGGTACCTTACGTACACGTGGATGGGAGTTGAACTTGAACTGGCGCCATACCTTCGGCGACTTCGACGTATATGCCAACTTCAACATCGGTGACTCCAAGACTAAAGTAACAAAGTGGGACAATGATTCCAAACTGCTCAGCACCTATTACACCGGTAAAACCTACGGTGACATTTTCGGTTTTGAAACCGACCGTTACTTCGAGGAAAAAGACTTCACCAGCCAAAATGCAGACGGCTCATGGAATTATGCAAACGGCATTGCAAGCCAGGCAGGACTGGAATCCGGTAATTTCCATTACGGCCCGGGAGACGTCAAGTTCAAGGATTTGGACGGCAATGGCAAGATTGACGGTGGAAAAGGCACAGCAGACGACCACGGCGATTTGAAAGTCATCGGAAACTCTATGCCACGCTACGAATACAGCTTCCATTTAGGCGGAGCGTGGAAAGGTATCGACCTTGACCTCTACTTCCAAGGTGTAGGCAAACGTGAGGACTGGACGACTTCTTCCCTAAACCTTCCCGCCATGGTACATGCCGACGTAGCCATCTATTCCCACCAAACAAGCTATAACAAAGTGCTTTGGAATTCAGACTATACCGCCATTACCGGTTATGAGGTAAATCAAGGGAACCGTTATCCACGTCTTTATCGTGGTACAAATAATAGTGGAGGTACCGTATCCGGTATAGCTAACGGCTGCAACAACTACTATCCCCAATCCCGCTATTTGACAGACATGTCCTATCTTCGTCTGAAGAACGTAACTGTGGGATATACCCTTCCGAAAGAGTGGACACGCAAAGCCTACATTGAGAAAGCACGTATCTACTTCAGTGGCAGCAACCTCTTTCTGCTCCACAAAGGGAATGACCTTCCAGTCGACCCCGAAATCAGTACAGGCAATGGACTTACAGCTGGTGGATGGGGACGTATAGCTCCTATTACACGCACATTCTCATTTGGAGTCCAGGTAACATTATAACAACCTCAAAAACTTAAGAACAATGAAGAAATTATTTATATATGGGGTCACAGCGCTGGCGATGTTAACCGGTTGCAACGATTTGCTGGACAAATCCCCCTTGGATACCTTCACGAATACTCCGGCATACTGGAGCAACACCGATAATTTGGATAATCAGTGCAATACTTTTTATAACAACTTTACCGGCTTTGGCAACGGAGCCAGTGGAGGATGGTTCTACTTCAAAACAATAAGCGATGACCAGGTAGATGCAGAAAGCCATAACTGGACTTACACTAACGTGGTCGCATCTTCCACAAACTGGTCAGCCCCTTTCACAGAAATCCGACGCGCCAACTATATCATTGCCGGTGTACAGTCTTCCTCTCTTGATGAAGCAACAAAGGCCCACTATGAAGGTCTTGCACGCATGAACCGTGCGTGGGAATACTATCAGTTGGTCCGTATGTACGGCGATGTTCAATGGATAGACAAAGTTATCGACCCAGCCGACAACGAAGCCCTCTACGGACCACGCACCGACCGGGATGAAGTGATGGACCATGTGCTGGCAGACATCAATTATGCGTGCGAACACATTACCGCAAACAGCAATCGGCAACGTTTCAGCACCGACATGGCATATGCCATGAAAGCAGACATCACCTTATATGAAGGTACATACTGCAAATATCGCACTCAAGCTGAGAATGGCAAAGCCGCTGATGAGAGCCGCGCCAACAAATACTTGCAAGAATGTGTATCAGCCTGCGAATATCTTATGGCCAAAAACTACTCTCTAAGTAACAGTTACAAAGCCAACTATAATTCTGTCAGCCTGGCAAGCAATCCGGAAATGATTTTCTACAAGCCTTATGCACAAAGTTCGTTAAGGCACTCCACCATTGACTACACAATCAATACAAGTGGTACGCACGGCATTTCAAAGGACGCATTCGACAGTTTCCTTTTCCTTGATGGAAAACCGTTGGCAACAACCTCGAAAAACAAGGACGATGCAGCCGTATTGGATGCAGACAAAAATTACTCTATAAGAGAGGTTTTGGCCGTACGCGACAAGCGCCTGTCCGAAATTCTTGACCCGGTACTTTCTTTCAGAGGCCACGCCTACAGCCGTGCCGGTGTAGCAGCCTTCACCACATCGACCGGTTATGGCATCGCCAAGTATGATAACCCCGAAGAATTGAGTGTTAGCGACCGAAACAACATCGGCTACCAATACACCGACTGCCCGCTCTATTGGATTTCAGTTATTTATCTGAACTTTGCAGAAGCCAAAGCCGAAATGGGTTCTCTCACACAAGACGATCTCAACAACTCCATAAACAAGCTTCAGGCTCGTGCCGGCCTGCCGGCTATGACAACTACTCCAGATGCCGATCCTGCCAATAATATGGGAGTAAGCAATCTGATTTGGGAGATACGCCGCTGTCGCCGTTGCGAACTGATTATGGATAACTGGTACCGATATTGGGATTTAATCCGTTGGCACCAGCTCGACAAATTGGATTCAACCAAGTACCCGAACACCATGTTGGGCGCCAACGTAAGCAATGTGCCTAACTGTGAAGAAGCGACCAAGAACGGATATATAGATGCCTCCGATGCACAAATCCGTACTTATGAAGCCAAACATTATTTCTACCCGATTCCAACTACACAGTTGACCCTAAATAAAAACATGAAGCAGAATCCGGGTTGGTAATCAACTAAAAACAGCATATCGCGCTGTACCTCGTTTGGATTTAATTAAAGCGTTCATACATTCCATGTATCTAAATACAAATGTATGGACGCTTTTGTTATTCCCTTTAAAAGGTGTATAGAAACACGAATAGCACCTTCTAAAAGGAACCATAAATCAATATCATATACTTTCCCTTCGTTCATAACATACTAACAAGAAACATATCATGAAAAAGAAGAACATATTTTTCGTACTACTAATCTGCTTCATCAATAGTAGTTGCAACAAAGAAGAACAAACAGACGAGTTACAAGATAAGGATTTCTATTCTGATGTCACAACACGTGCTTCCTACATAAGCGGTACTATTACGGGCGAAATGAACCCCTATGTTGGTGATGGTTACTACACTTATGATTTAAGTATTCCTATACAAAAACAATCTGTAGGTATAAGAATTTCAGCAGTCGGTGGAGAAGCACGATTCAAAACAAACTACCAAGAACGATTCGAGAGTACATGGGTAACCCAAATTCCAGCAGTAAAAAACCATTTTCCAATAAATGTATTATGGACTAAAGCAGGTAGTAATTCTACCCTGATGGTACGTCCTGAAAAAAGTACAATCGAACTTACCGCAGATCTAAGAAACATCAATGTCAAAATGAAACCTATGCCAATCAATGCCCCTTCAACATTTGAATTGGGAGATACGATAACACTTTGGTGCAATTATCCCATAAACAAAGATACGGGCATAAAGTGGACTTACGATAAAAATCTATTCGCTGAAATCTCTCAAAGTGCATCTGTTACACAAAGCAAATTCCAAATAAATTTGAAATCAAAGCAAGCCTTCAAGAACAGCGATGTCGGAGTAGAAGTCCATGATTTCTACATAAATTCTATCGGAGCAAAAGAGTATTTCATGGCTCGGAAAAGCAATATCAGTTTTCCCAATATGGGTCCTCAAATAGATGGCTACAGAAATATTGAACAATATAAAGAATACATATATTCCATCAATGACAGCAAGGCACATACATTTTATTGGACCGGGAAGAATATTAAGATAGTAAGTGGTCAGAACAGCTCTACGGTAACAATCGTACCGACCAACCCGGTAACGCAAGTGTCAAAGTGAGCTACAAATATAAAAATCAAACCGATAATTTTACCAATGAGCTACCTTTGAGTGTATCTAAGACATCAATGCAACTGATTGGCCCTGACGTAATCTGTGACAACGGGACATTCAGTATCAAGAATTTTCCCACAAAAGCAACAGTGGATTGGATTGTTGGCAACGATTTATATTCGCAATTAAATCAGGCATCACCTGCTATCACCCTGAATAATTTAGGGACACCCGGAGGCAGTTCCATTTATACGACCTTAACCGCAATAGTACACACAAAGGAATACACTGTTCAGTTTTCCAAACCAATTACTTTCAATGTATCAGGAATACAAGAAAATGACCATGACATTATATATGGCTATCTGTCACAAAGCGGAGGTGAATGCGGATTGAATCCTATTCCTGAAGGTGCGCATGATTTTCATTGGAGTGTTGACTGCGATTGGGAGGTAGACATGCAAGGATATTATTTCACTACTTTCAGCAGTCGGAACAGTCATGAAATTGAACGAGTTTGCGTAACGGTTGATTTCATAAATGCATGTGGAACCAGAACATACATATATAACTATTTCGACATCGGCTCAACAAATTCAGGAACTTATTCCACACCTAAAAACAGCCTTTCTCCAAAATAGCCCCAGACAGCTTTCACGAAAAAGCCCCCATCCATTTGCTCGTTACACAAAAGAAGCTTATATTTGCTTACTTAAAAACAGACAGCTATCATGGTACAGCAAGACATACGATGGATACAGCGTTTTGAATATACCCACGAACTGGCCTGGAAAGTGATGAAGGACTATGCAGAATATCAGGGGTATACCGACATCCGCAGCTCCCGTGATGCCATACGCAAAGCCCTTGAAATGGGATTGATTGATGACAAGCAATGGACGGAGACTATAGAAGCCCGAAATCTGACATCGCACAATCATGACAACGATGTAGTCTCTGAAGAGAAAATGCAATCCTTGAATACACCATCCTTATTCGATTGAGCTATGTACGGATTGACCGACAATGAACTGGAAAAGCTATGCAATCTCTTCCGGAAACATGAAGAAATAGAGCAGGCTGTTTTGTACGGCTCACGAGCCAAAGGAAATTTCAAGCCTTTTTCCGACATAGACATCACGCTGATGGGAGACAGACTTACGTATAATACTTTAAGCAGCCTTTCCGATGAAATCGACGACCTGCTTTTGCCTTACAGCGTAGACCTTTCCATCTATGGCAAATTAAAGAATGCCGACCTTTTGGAACATATACACCGTATGGGAATACCCATATTCAGCCGCCCATCAAACTAAACTAAATTTCACACATCCACCCTCACCACCCTCACCTTTCGCACGCATCGCCCTATTCATCGGCATTCAAGAGGTGGGTGAGAGCAAATTTAAAAAGTGAGGGCAAAATTTGCCCTCACCACAAGATTTCTTCGTTCAAAGTTATAAGTCACTCATTCTTACCGTAATATCCTGAAACGGGTACATAAATCGGTTGCAGCATTGTTCCCTCATTCTTCAACTTTCCTTCGGTGCGCAGCCGACGGATATGCCGCATGGCAGTAGTACGCATCATGCCGCAAACGCTTTGAAAGTCATTCCGTGTCATAAAAGGGCGAGTGGCGAAATAGTTGGTCAGCCGACGGTCTATCTCTTTATCCGTCAGTTTAGCCGAATGCTCGTTTGCCTTCAAAGCCTTTGCCTTGATGGTACCAATTTCATTTTTCAGTTTTTGGTCGGCACGAAATTTCACACCCGCCATCTTCACCTTCGTCAACTTACGCTTGGTAGCAGCCACTACCGGTTCGATCGTGGTGAGCGACACGCGAAAGTAGCCGATGCCGTCGAGATGCACCTGCCTTCCTTCGGCAAGTTCCCTGCCCATGACGTGCGACACAGCATCAAGCACAGCCGTCACATCGGTTTCTGTCAATGAGCAACGTGCCTGGATGTCCCGCCGCAATTCATCGGTAGACCTGCTCCCATTTAGGCGGAGACGGGGATGAAGGATTTTATCTTCCGGAGATTTGTCGTACGAGTCCGGATTCTCGTACCAATCAAACAAAATAGCCATAGTTCAAACTGCGTTAAAGGGTTACATTATACGATAAAGCACTGCACGGAACACGTGCGAAGTACGTACGCAGTCTGTTGAAGTACAAAGGTTATATCACAGCCCAGCCCGTGAGCAGAACCGTTCACTGTAGTGAGCTGCTCCGTTCACTAATATGAACAAGAAAGACCACTTTAGTGGACTGTTCATAAACTCTGGTGTAAAAATAGACAAAACTATGGGGATAAGCAAAGAAACAAACACCTTTTATAAAAGAAACATATAGACATTCCACCCCAAAAAAGAAGCCAATCGGAAAATAATCCTTGAAAAGCTTGTATCCCCCCCTTTCCCGGCGTATCTTTACAAGAATATTACATACACGATAAAGAATGAAAATCACACTGATCAGAGAGGAACGCGAAAGCGGAAAAGAGGCCGTCAGCACACAAGAAACGGACATGTTGATGGAAAAGCTGAAAACAGAGAACAAGACCGGATACATTACGGAGCTGCGTAACATCATCCCGCATTTGAAAGGGACCAACGCCCGATATGAGCATATCGACAGACTGCCGCGTCTCTATCCCGCCGTAGAAATGACCCGCACCAAAGCAGGAGAACACCGGATAAAGACCTACAACGGGCTGGTACTACTGGAAGTAAACAATCTGGCCGGGGTGGCCGAAGCCGAACTGGTGAAACAACAAGCCGCCCTGCTGCCGCAAACCTTTGCCGCCTTCTGTGGCTCCAGCGGACGAAGCGCCAAAATATGGGTACGCTTCACCCTGCCCGACGGAGGGCTTCCAAAGAATGAAGACGATATCGCCTTATTCCACGCCCACGCCTACCGCCTGGCAGTGAAGTGCTACCAACCCCTTCTCCCTTTCCCCATCACCCTCCGGGCTCCTTCACTCCTACAAAGCTGCCGGATGACCGTGGACGAACAGCCCTATTATAGCCCCACCGCCGTGGCCTTCTGCCTGGAACAGCCCTGCGCCCTGCCCTCGGAAGACAACTACCGCCAACGGAAACAGCAGGAAAGCAATCCGTTGCTGAGAATGACTCCCGGCTACGAAGTGGCGGACACATGCAACCTGCTCTTCGAGGCCGCCCTCGACCGCGCCTTCCGCGATTTGGACAACTGGCGACGGGGCGACGACCTGCGCCCGCTGCTGTCCCGCCTTGCCGAACATTGCTTCAAAGCCGGCATTCCTGAAGAAGAAGCGGTGCGCCAGACACTGATGCACTACTACCGGGAGGCAGACGAACCCCTTGTACGCCTGACGCTGCATAACCTTTACGGGGAATTGAAAGGCTTCGGCACCCGCAGCAGCCTGAACAAAGACCAGGAAACAGCTTTCCGGCTGGAGGAGTTCATGAAACGCCGCTACGAATTCCGCTACAACACCGTGCTTGGCGACTTGGAATACCGGCAGCGCGACTCCATCCACTTCTACTTCCAACCTGCCGACCAGCGCGTACGCAGCAGCATCGCCATGAAGGCACTGAAAGAGGGAGTACGTGTGTGGGACCGCGACATCACCCGCTTCCTGTCTTCGGACTACGTGCCGCTATACAACCCCATCGAAGAATATCTCTATAACACCGGACGCTGGGACGGCAAAGACCGCATCCGCGCATTGGCCGACCTCGTGCCCTGCCACAATCCCCACTGGAGGGAACTGTTCTACCGGTGGTTTCTTGGCATGGTGGCACATTGGCGGGGAATCGACAAACAGCACGGCAACAATACCTCGCCCCTGCTCGTAGGTCCGCAAGGTTACCGCAAAAGTACTTTCTGCCGTATCCTATTGCCACCGGAACTGCGTTTCGGCTACACCGACAGTATCGACTTCAAGAGCAAGCAGGAAGCGGAGCGCAGCCTTGGCCGCTTTTTTCTGATTAACATCGACGAATTCGACCAGATAAACGCCAATCAGCAAGGCTTCTTGAAGCACCTCCTGCAAAAACCGGTTGCCAACCTGCGAAAGCCCTACGGTACCACTATTCAGGAAATGCGCCGCTATGCCTCCTTCATCGGGACCAGCAATCTGAAAGACCTGCTGACCGACCCGTCGGGAAGTCGCCGTTTCATCTGCATCGAAGTGACCGGTCCTATCCAGACAAACGTCACTATCAATTATCACCAGCTCTATGCCCAAGCCATGCACGACATCATGAAGGGTGAACGCTACTGGCTGGACGACACTGACGAAGCAATCGTAAAGGAGTACAACCGGGAATTCGAGCGGGTAGACCCATTGGAAGAACTTTTCCTTTGCCATTTCCGTGGCGCGGAGGAGAGCGAAGAAGGCGAATGGCTCACAGCCATGCAGATTTTCAACGACCTGCAACAGAAAACGAGGGATAAGTTGGCCATCAACCGGATAGCAGCTTTCGGGCGCACGCTCCGCAAGCTGGACATCCTCAACAAGAAATCGAACCGGGGAACACTTTATCATCTGGTAAGAATAGAAGAATGAACCGGCACTCCCACCGATTGTACCAAAGTGAGGGCAAACTTGGCCCTCACTCTTTTTATAAAAAGTATTTCCGTAGGCAACTGATGCAGTTCAACCATTATTTAATAAGGTGAACAGTTGACTATTTGCAAATTATGATTGATAATACTAAAAATACCCAAATAAGTGTTTTTGATATTAAAATAAAACGTATCTTTGTTGCAAACAACGTCCTCCTTAATAATACTATTATGAAGAAACTGCTGCTTTTAGCCTTTGTGCTATGTAGTTCTTTACTGTGCCGGGCACAAGAAGAACGAATTATTTTAGGTGATGAACAGACTTCCGAGTATTTTCCAATCCTAAAAGATAAACGAATTGCCATATTCTCCAATCATACAGGAATGATAGGAGACAAGCATCTGCTGGACATTCTGCTGGAAAACAAGTTCAATGTAGTAGCCATTTTCTCCCCTGAACACGGTTTCAGAGGAGATGCCGACGCAGGCGAACACGTGTCCAGCTCGGTAGACAAGAAGACCGGAGTACCTATCCTCTCGCTGTACGACGGGAAATCCGGAAAACCAAGCGAAACATCCATGCGCAAGTTCGATATCCTTGTGGTAGACATCCAGGATGTAGGCCTAAGATTCTATACTTATTATGCCTCTATGTGCCGGCTGATGGACGCTTGTGCAGAATACAACCGCAAGGTGCTGATACTGGACCGCCCCAATCCGAACGGACACTACGTGGACGGCCCGATACTGGACATGAAATATAAATCCGGTGTAGGTTGGCTGCCGATTCCCGTGGTGCACGGCATGACGCTGGGCGAACTGGGCCTGATGGTAAACGGCGAACGCTGGTTGCCGGCGTCACGCACTTGCGACCTGACCGTCATTCCCTGCAAGAACTATACGCACCGGACCCTATACAAGCTGCCGATTCCCCCGTCCCCCAATCTGCCGAACATGAAGTCCATCTATCTGTACCCCTCGACCTGCTATTTCGAGGCCACTCCGGTCAGTCTGGGAAGAGGAACCGACCTCCCCTTCCAGGTCTACGGGCATCCCAACATGACGGGCTACAGCTACAGCTTCACCCCGCGCAGTGTTCCCGGAGCCAAGAATCCGCCCCAGCTGGGCAAGCTTTGCCACGGCGTGAACCTGAGCAACATGAGCGACGAGGAAATCTGGAAACGCGGTATTGACTTGAGTTACGTGATAGACGCTTACCGGAATCTGAACATGGACGACCATTTCTTCCGTTCCTTCTTCGAACTGTTGATAGGCACCGACTACGTGCGCAAAATGATAAAGGAAGGGAAGAGCGCCGAAGAAATCAAGGCAAGATGGAAAGACGACGTAGAGAAATTCAAGGTACAGCGCAAGCCCTACCTGCTCTACGAAGAATAAAGACATGTACAATTCACTATTTACAATGTACAATTTCAGAGAAGGTACAATTCAAAAGTAAATGGGAAGGTACAACAGTTTATACTAAAGAAACGCCGCATGGCAAATTGTAAATTGTAAATGAACAAATTGTAAATAAACATTATGACTCCACTATCCGTAATCATCACCATAGCCGCCTACTTCGCGATACTGTTCACGGTATCCTATATTGCAGGAAGGAAGGCAGACAACGCCGGCTTCTTTGTGGGTAACCGCAAGTCATCCTGGTATGTCGTGGCGTTCGCCATGGTCGGTTCCGCCATTTCAGGTGTGACCTATGTATCCGTACCCGGCATGGTTGCCGCCAGCAGCTTCGGCTATCTGCAAATGGTGTTGGGCTTCATTGCCGGACAGCTCATCATAGCCTATCTGCTGGTACCGCTATTCTACAAAATGAACCTGGTATCCATCTACGAATATCTGGAGAACCGTTTCGGCATGTCTTCCTACCGCACGGGTGCCTGGTTCTTCTTCATCTCCAAAATGCTCGGTGCCGCTGTCCGTCTATTCCTCGTATGCCTGACGTTGCAACTGCTGGTATTCGAACCTTTCGGACTGCCTTTCCTACTGAACGTGGCCATCACGGTGGCACTGGTCTGGTTGTACACTTTCCAGGGTGGCGTAAAGTCTCTTATCTGGACAGACTCTCTGAAGACATTCTGCTTGGTGGTGTCGGTCGTACTCTGCATCTGGTATATCGCTTCCGACCTCAATCTGTCATTTACCGGTATGGTAAGCACCATTGCCGACAGTGACATGTCCCGCATCTTCTTCTTCGACGATGTGAACAGCAAGCAGTACTTCTTCAAGCAGTTCCTCGCCGGTGCCTTCACCATGATTGCCATGACCGGGCTGGATCAGGACATGATGCAGCGCAACCTGAGCTGCAAGAACTTCAAGGACTCACAGAAGAACATGATTACCAGTGTCATTTCGCAGTTCTTCGTCATCCTGCTTTTCCTGATGCTGGGCGTGCTGCTCTACATCTTTGCCGCCAACCAGCAGATTGCGGTGGAGAAGAGTGACGAACTGTTCCCGCTGATTGCCACCGGCAACTATTTCCCTGCCATTGTGGGCATACTGTTCATCATCGGCCTGATTTCTTCTGCCTATTCAGCCGCAGGCTCGGCACTCACCGCGCTGACCACTTCCTTCACCGTAGACATTCTGGGAACGAAAGGCAAGTCGGAAGAGACGGTTGTGAAGATGCGCAAGAAAGTGCACATCGGCATGGCGGTTGTCATGGGAATCACCATTTTCGTATTCAATCTTCTCAACAACACCAGTGTCATCGACGCTGTATATATTCTGGCAAGCTATACCTACGGTCCTATCCTGGGTCTGTTTGCTTTCGGCATTTTCATGAAACAACAAGTGCGTGACAAGTACATCCCGTTAGTTGCCATCGCCTCCCCGGTTCTCTGCTTCATTCTGCAGAAGAATTCCGAAGCCTGGTTCGGAGGTTATCAATTCAGCTACGAATTGCTGATTTTCAATGCACTGTTCACTTTCATCGGTCTCTGTCTATTGATTAAGAAAGATAAAAAGAACAATTAACTTAATACATCATCTATGAATGTAAGACGTCAGTTTTTACTTAGTCTGCTTGCCGCCTCCCTCTTCCCCCACGCGGGAGGCGCGCAAGGACTTCCGACGGATGTCCGTCAGGCAATCGGGAAATTCCTGGATACCACCGCACGAAAAGAAGTTTCCGTAGGACGTATCAGCATCGACTCAGTGGCTGTGGAAGGAAATACACTGCAACTGTTTGCCAACATGAACTGTGCCTATATTCCTTTCCGTGAGGACAATGTGGCCGAAATCTACCAAGGCGTAAGCGCCCTGCTGCCGGCGGAGTTTGCCAAATACAAGCTGCAAATCCGTACCAACAAGCGCAGTATCGAAGAACTGGTTCCCCAAGCCCTGCGCAGTAAAAAAGACAAAAAGACGAAGACATTCAGCCCCGTCGCTTCCAAGCCTCTGGTTACCGAAGTTTCCTCCCCCTACACCCCCACCAACGGCTTGCATAACCGGCATATCGCCCTATGGCAAAGCCACGGCTGGTACTACGAATCAAAACTCGACCGCTGGGAATGGCAGCGTGCGCGTATCTTCCAGACAGTGGAAGACCTCTACACCCAGAGCTACGTATTGCCCTTCCTCGTACCGATGTTGGAAAATGCCGGTGCCAATGTGCTGCTTCCCCGCGAACGCGATTGCCAGACGGCAGAAGTCATCGTAGACAATGACGGTTGCCTGACCGGCCGTTCCGTCTATACAGAAAATTCCGGTGACAAGCTCTGGAGTCAGGGAGAAGGACAAGGCTTCGCCCACCTGCGCCCCCAATACATAGACTTTGAGAATCCTTTCAAGGAAGGCACCTACCGCGCCATAGAAACCATCAAGAAAGGAAACGCAAGCACCGCCGAATGGATTCCCGAAATCCCTTCGACCGGACAATACGCCGTATACGTCTCTTACCAAACCTTGCCAAACAGCGCGGACGATGCCCTTTACACCGTCTATCACAAAGGCGGCACCACGCAGTTCAAGGTAAACCAGCAAATGGGAGGCGGCACCTGGATTTACCTCGGCACCTTCGGCTTCAATGCCGGCCGGAACAATGAATGCAAAGTCGTTCTGAACAACCTTTCCTCCAAAGTAGG
Organism: Bacteroides sp. AR29; assembly: GCF_900217715.1. Classification (NCBI taxonomy): domain Bacteria; kingdom Pseudomonadati; phylum Bacteroidota; class Bacteroidia; order Bacteroidales; family Bacteroidaceae; genus Bacteroides; species Bacteroides sp. AR29. The sequence goes on along the minus strand of NZ_OBMS01000002.1, from coordinate 252,920 downwards.
AAGAATCATCACTGCCGACGCCGTGAAGATAGGCGGCGGCATGGGGAACATAGCCCGGGGAGAAGTCAGCGGTTATCCCCGTTTCTGCGAAGCCGCCCGCTACTGGCTGCAATGGGCAGGCATACCGGACAGCGTATATTCAGAAAGCAACGGCAAGAATGACTATACCGACGACTATAAATGCCGTGGTATCTGGGTGAACTACCTTTCCGGAGGCTCTGCCGTGAACCCGACGGAAAAAGGGCTGAACATCCCTGTCAACATGGCCTTTGCCTTCCACTCCGATGCAGGAACTACACTGAACGATTCCATCATCGGGACACTCGGCATCTACTATACCAACGCCTACAATGAGAAATTCGCCAACGGAGCATCCCGCTACTTGAGCCACGACCTGACAGACTTGATTCAGTCCAACATCGTGCGTGACGTGCGTACCCTCTACGAACCCCAATGGACACGCCGAGGCAAATGGAACCAATCCTACTATGAGGCCCGTGTACCCCGCGTACCTACCATGCTACTCGAACTACTTTCCCATCAAAACTTTGCAGACATGCGCTACGGACTGGACCCGCGTTTCCGTTTCACCGTAAGCCGCGCCATCTACAAAGGTATGCTTCAGTTCCTCTGCTCACAATACAACATGGATTATGTAGTGCAACCGTTACCGGTAGACCACATGGCCTTGCGCATGACCAGCGAGAACGAAGTGGAACTGACCTGGCAACCCGTAGCGGATGCGTTGGAACCAACTGCCGTAGCAGAGAAATACATTGTTTATACCCGTATCGGTGACGGGGATTTCGACAACGGAGTATTGGTGGACGGCAACAGTTACCGAACCACGCTCCCCGCCGGCATGGTATGCAGTTACAAGGTAACCGCTGTCAACAAGGGCGGTGAAAGTTTCCCTTCCGAAATTCTTTCCGCCGGACGGGCGTTCAATTCCAAAGGTACCGTATTGGTGATAAACGGATTCGACCGCATCAGTGCCCCTGCCGACTTTACGGCCCCCGCCGACACCCTCCTTGCCGGATTTCTGGATGAGCAGGACCACGGGGTCCCCTATATCCATGACATCAGCTACATTGGCAAGATGAAGGAATACCGCCGTTCCATTCCCTGGATGGACGACGACGCCTCCGGTTTCGGCGACAGTTATGGAAATTACGAGACCCAAGTCATCGCAGGAAATACGTTCGATTATCCTGCCATACATGGTGCCGCTATCCTGAAAGCGGGATATTCGTTTGTATCGGTTAGTAATGAAAGTCTCTCCCCCGTAGGAAAGGGAGAGAAGAATATTCCGGTGGATATGAGGGAGTATAGGTATGTGGACTTGATACTTGGGAAGCAATGCCAGACCAAGATGGGACGGGGAGGCGTAAAACCGTTGGAGTTCAAGACTTTCAGCAAACCGATGCAGGAGGCTATTGCGGCTTATTGTAAGCAAGGTGGAAATATCTTTGTTTCGGGCGCTTTTGTAGGAACGGATTTATGGGACAACCGCCTTGCAACCGCCGACGAAGCCGACAAGAAATTTGCGATGGAAGTACTGAAATATAAGTGGCGTGTGGGACAAGCGGCTACAATGGGTAAGGTGAAAAGCGTAGCTTCTCCGTTCCCCGCCCTTTCAGGAAACTATACCTATCACAATGAGCTGAATGCCGATTCGTATGTGGTGGAATCACCGGACGCCATTGAACCGGCAACCAAAGATGCACACACCGTGATGCGGTATTCTGAAAACAACCTGAGTGCCGGTGTGGCCTACCAAGGCGACTACAAGACTGTTGTATTGGGATTCCCTTTTGAATCCATACGTACTGATTCTGAAAGAGAGGCATTCATGAATGCTGTACTGACATTCTTCAATGACAACAAGTAATATCAACCAATCATCATCTATGAACAGAAGACTGTTAATAATCGTCCTGATGGCTTGCCTGCTCCCCCTGGGGATGCAGGCACAGCAAGGGACATTCCGTTTTGCCCAACTGACGGACATTCATCTGACCCCGAACAATCCGAATCCCACAGAGGACCTGCTGCGTTCCGTGGCACAGATTAATGCCACCGACAGTATCGACTTTGTCCTGGTGACGGGCGACCTGACCGAAGAAGGCGACCGTACTACCATGGAAAAAGTGAAATCGTGCCTTGACTTGCTGAAGGTCCCCTACCACGTAGTCCTAGGCAACCATGAAACGAAATGGAGCGACTCCGGCTGTACCGCTTTCGGAGAAATCTTTGGCGGCGAACGCTTCGAGTTCGAGCATAAGGGATTCCTTTTCCTCGGCTTCAACTCCGGTCCGCTGATGCGTATGGCCTACGGGCATGTAGTGCCGCAAGATATCCGTTGGATGACGGAAGAAATGGATAAAAACGGCAAAGACAAACCGGTGATACTTGTCACCCACTACCCGCTAATGGAAGGTGATGTGGACAATTGGTATGAGGTGACGGATGCCGTCCGCCCCTACAACGTACGCTTGTTTATCGGCGGACACTACCACAGCAACCGGGATTTACGTTACGACGGCATTCCGGGCGTACTGATGCGCAGCAACCTGTGCGACAAAGAAGGGAAACCGGGTTACGGCATCTATGAAGTAACCGGGGATTCCATCCGGGTATACACGCAACGTATCGGCGAGCCCAAGAAGCAGTGGACAGCATTCTCGCTGACCGGACAGTATTACGACCGCAACGGAAAGGCAGAGAAATATCCTGACTTCTCGGTCAACAAGGAGTATCCGCAAGTAAAGGAGCAATGGATGGTGCAGACGGGCGCAGGCATTTACTGCTCTCCCGCCGTAGAAAAAGATAAAGTGTTCGTAGGAGACGATATGGGACAGCTGACAGCCTACGCCCTGAAAAACGGTAAAAAGCTATGGAGCTTTGAATCCGGCAAGCGCATTGTCGGTACTCCGGCCGTAAGCGAGGGTATCGTTGTATTCGGGTCTGCTGACCGTCGCATCTACGGATTGAACGCCAAAGACGGCAGCCTGCTCTGGACGGTAGAAGCCGCCGAACCGGTACTCGGAGCCGTGACCATCGCAGACGGCAGAGCATACATCGGTGCCAGTGACGCCACTTTCCGTGCCATAGACATCCATACGGGAAAAGTAATCTGGGCCTACACCAGCGTGAAGGGCTACATCGAGACCAAGCCGTTGGTGACGGAAGACAAAGTTATCTTCGGCGCATGGGACAATACACTGTATGCCCTGAGCAAGGCAAACGGGCATGAACTATGGAAATGGACGGGCGGACTGACCCGTATGCACTTCTCTCCAGCCGCCGTATGGCCGGTAGCCACCGACGGCAAAGTATTCATTACCGACCCGCAACGCGCCATGACCGCCATAGACATCCATACGGGCAATACCGTGTGGCGCACCTTCCAGTCCATGGTGCGCGAGACCATCGGACTTTCCGAAGACGGTGAACGTATCTATAGCAAAACGATGAACGACAGCATTGTTTGCTATGCAGCTCAAGGAGATACTCCGCGGGAGTTGTGGGCAACCAATGTAGGTTTCGGTTATGAGCATGCCCCCTCCATGCAAGTGGAAAAAGAGGGGGTAATGTTTGGCAGTACCAAAGAAGGACTTATCTTCGCACTGGAAGGAAAAACAGGCAAAGTACTGTGGAAACATAAAATAGGAAATTCACTCATCAGTACCGTAGTTCCGTTGAACGGCCACGAAGTTCTATTCACGGCAACCAGCGGGGAAGTGGGACTTCTGAGAATTAAAAATTGAGAATTAAAAATTAAAAGATATATCATGAATAAAATCAGTTGCTTTCTTCCCTACGCAGGAAAAGAACAAGTAGAAAAAACAGTGAATAGCCTACAGGCGACAGGACTTATAGAAGAAATCCGGTTAATCACGACCGATGCCACTCTGGAATCGCTCCCGGACTGCGAAATATTGTTTGTTGACATGCCCTACAGCAGTGCAACTCTCAAAGCTATTGCTAATGCAGCCAAGGGAGAATACACATTGCTTTATACCAAAGAGACTACGCTCGAAATGGGTATGTTTGCACTGGAACGTATGATACACATCCTTGAAGATTCAAGCGCCGGTATGGTATATGCCGACCACTACCAAATAGCAGACGGCAAGCAGAGCAACGCTCCGGTAATCGACTACCAATTCGGTTCCTTGAGGGATGACTTCAACTTTGGCTCCCTGCTCCTTTTCAACACCGAAAAACTAAAGGAAGCCGCCGGACACATGAAGTCTGACTACAACTTCGCCGGACTTTACGACCTGCGCTTGAAATTGAGCCAACATTCAAACTTGGTACATATCAACGAATACTTATACAGCGAGGTGGAAAACGATACCCGCAAGAGCGGCGAAAAGATTTTCGACTATGTAGACCCCAAAAACCGTGACCGCCAGATTGAGATGGAGCAGGCATGTACCGAACATCTGAAAGAAATCGGGGGATATCTGGCACCGGAGTTCAAGAAGATTGAGTTCTCTGCCGGTAACTTCGAATATGAGGCCTCCGTCATCATTCCGGTACGCAACCGTATCCGTACCATCCGCGATGCCATCAAGTCGGTACTGATGCAGAAGACAGACTTTAAATATAATCTTATCATCATCGACAACCATTCCACAGACGGCACTACGGAGGCCATCGATGAATTCAAGGATGACGAACGCGTCATCCATATCATCCCCGAACGTACCGACCTCGGCATCGGCGGTTGCTGGAATATGGGGGTACACCACCCCAAGTGCGGCAAGTTTGCCGTGCAGCTGGACAGCGATGACGTATACAAAGACGAAAATACACTCGCCATCATGGTCCGCGCCTTCTACGAGCAGAACTGCGCCATGGTAGTAGGCACCTATATGATGACGGACTTCAACATGAACATGATTGCTCCGGGCATCATCGACCACAAGGAATGGACTCCGGCAAACGGACGCAACAACGCCCTCCGCATCAACGGTCTGGGTGCCCCGCGCGCCTTCTATACCCCGGTGCTGCGCGAAGTGAAAGTACCCAATACCAGCTATGGCGAAGACTATGCACTGGGACTGAACTTCTCCCGCCAGTACCAGATAGGACGCGTGTACGACGTGGTCTACCTCTGCCGCCGCTGGGACGACAACTCCGATGCCTCACTGGACATCGTGAAAATGAACGGACACAACCTCTACAAAGACCGCATCCGTACCTGGGAACTTCAGGCACGCATAGCGATGAACAAAAACAAGTGATATGAATCAAACGATACACCATCTTCTGACTGGACAATTGGCATCCTGGGAGACGGCACGCAACAACTATGCCGCCCTCTCCGGTGTGCGGGTGAAAGAGCTGAATGTAAACGGGATACCTTATAAGGTACAGTTCAACCCGGCACGCATCGTTTCCTCCGGTGCCAAAGTGGATGCCAAGTCCATCCTGGAACGGAAATGCTTTCTGTGCCCGGCCAATTTGCCGCCGGTACAGAAAGGTATCCCGTTCGGAGGACACTACAATATTCTGGTGAATCCGTTCCCCATCTTCCCCCGCCACCTGACAGTACCGGAACTGGCACATACCCCTCAACGCATAGCCACCCGCTTCACCGACATGCTGGAGCTGGCCGAGGCGCTGACGGATTACACCATCTTCTACAACGGTCCCAAATGTGGTGCTTCCGCCCCCGACCATGCTCATTTCCAGGCAGGAAACAAAGGGTTCATGCCTATTGAAAAGGACTGGCGCGGACAGACTGCCGGGAAAATAGCCGATTATAGGAAAGCAGCACTGTGGTATCTTGACGACGCTCCCCGTGCCACACTTGTGATTGAATCCACCTCCAAAGAGGACGCGGCAGACTTGTTCGACATCATTTACCGTTCTCTGGACGTGAAACCCGAAGAAGACGAGCCGATGATGAACGTACTGGTCCTATACGAGGCCGACCGTTGGGTGGTCTTTGTCTTCCCGCGCGAGAAACACCGCCCCGCCTGCTATACTGCCGAAGGAGAAGCCAATCTGTTGAGCAGCCCGGCATCCGTCGACTTGGGAGGTGTCTTTATCACCCCCGTAGAAAAGGATTTCTTGAAAATCACTGCGGAAGACGTGGCGCAGATATTAAGTGAAGTATGCCTCTCTGCCACAGATTTCCACAAGGTACGGCAGCGTATCAGGGAAAAAATATGACTTCTGAAATCCAAGAACTCTAATTTTAAAGAAATACCATTATGAAAGAGCCCAAAGTACAAGTAGGCATTCTGTTTGAACCGCAGATAGAATTCGTTTTGCTGAATCCGTATCGCATGGACGGAACGGAAGTCAGCGGCAAGCAGGTAGTGACCTACGACGAAGGCAAGATTCTCTGGAATGGACGCCGGTATGACGAACTGCTGTTTGAACCGCAACACGAGCAGACCGATGCCTTCGAACTATTGGACGTTACCATCGGCATCAATTTCCATTGGGAGCGCAAGGAAGACCAGCGTTTTCTGGGTGCTCTCAAAATCATCGTTGAGAATGGAAAGCTCACCGGCATCAACGTCATCCATGTAGAAGATTATCTGACCAGCGTCATCTCCTCCGAGATGAGTGCCACCGCTTCTCCGGAGCTGCTCAAGGCACACGCTGTCATCTCCCGAAGCTGGCTACTGGCACAAATACAAAAGAATAAGGAAATCACCGAAGCCCAAGCTAACTACTCGGCCTTTACGCAGACCGACGAAGAGCTGATTCGCTGGTACGACCGAGAGGACCACACCCACTTCGATGTATGCGCCGACGACCATTGTCAGCGCTACCAGGGTATTACACGTGCCTCTACCGATATTGTGAAACAAGCCATCTCCGCTACCCGCGGCCAGGTACTGACATCTGATGGTAAGATTTGCGACGCCCGTTTCTCCAAATGCTGCGGCGGTGCTTTCGAGGAGTTCCAATACTGCTGGGAAGACATCAAATACCCCTATCTTGCCCAACAACGAGACAGCAAAACGCACGCCACACTGCCCGATTTGACGCAGGAAGTCGAAGCGGACCGCTGGATTCGTACCTCCCCCGAAGCATTCTGCAACACCACCGACAAGAAAATCCTCTCGCAGGTACTCAATAACTATGACCAGGAGACTACGGACTTCTATCGCTGGAAAGTGGAATATACCCAGGAAGAGCTTTCAGCCCTCATTCTGAAACGTTCAGGCATTGACTACGGACAAATCATCGACCTTATCCCCATAGCCCGCGGAACCAGCGGACGCCTCTGGAAACTGAAGATTGTGGGAACCAAACGCACACTCACCATCGGCAAGGAACTGGAAATCCGCCGCACGCTCTCCACTTCACACCTCTACAGCTCTGCCTTCGTGGTAGACAAAGAGGAGTTGTCCGCCGAAGGCATTCCCGGACGCTTCATCCTCACCGGTGCCGGTTGGGGGCATGGTGTGGGACTTTGCCAAATAGGTGCAGCCGTGATGGGCGAGCAAGGGTATAAGTATGATGCAATACTGTTGCACTACTATATAGGTGCCAGCATTGACAAGCTGTATGAATAATCGAATAGAACACAATAAATCAATATCATGAACCATACAAAAAACATATCGCCATGGGCATGGGTACCCACCTTGTACTTTGCACAAGGCATTCCATATTTTATCGTAAACAACATCTCCGTGATGATGTTTACCAAAATGGGCGTACCGAACGGAGAAATGGCCTTGTTCACAAGCCTGCTCTATCTGCCATGGACTATCAAACCCTTCTGGAGCCCGTTTGTCGACATCATCAAGACCAAAAGATGGTGGACCCTTTCCATGCAGATTCTGATGTCTGTGGCATTCATCCTGCTGACGCTGTCCATTCCACGGCCGGACGAGGCGACTATGGCGGCCGGAACAACCCCCATCAGCATGTTCAGCATCACGCTGATGCTGTTCATCATCACGGCTTTTGCCTCTGCCACACACGACATTGCCGCCGACGGCTTCTACATGCTGGCACTGAAACAGAGTGACCAGGCAGCCTTCGTTGGCATCCGAAGCACGTTTTACCGGCTCGCCTCTATCTTCGGACAAGGCGTGCTCGTAGCCATTGCCGGCGCCATCGAACTGAGAACCGAAAACATTCCGCTGTCATGGACCATCACGATGCTGGTTACAGCCGTTCTGTTCAGCCTGGTGACGTTCTATCACCTCTTTGCAGTCCCCAAACCCACCTCAGATAAGTCAACACTGGCTGCCGATGCCGCCACTGCAGGAGCTATATTCAGAGAATTCGGACGAACATTCGCCACCTATTTTACCAAACCGGGCGCATTGCTGGCCATCGTGTTCATGTTGCTGTACCGCCTGCCTGAAGCATTCCTCATCAAAATGTGTATGCCTTTCCTGGTTGCCTCCAAAGAATCGGGAGGTCTGGAACTATCGACAGCAGAAGTAGGTATCGTATACGGCACCATCGGAGTCATATTCCTCACCCTGGGCGGTATCCTCGGAGGATTGTTCGCATCACGCATTGGCTTGAAAAAATCCATCTGGTGGATGGCAGGATGCATGACTCTGCCATGCCTGACGTTTGTCTATCTTGCCATTGCCCAGCCCGACAATCTGTTTGCTATCTCAACCGCCATCGCCATCGAGCAATTTGGCTACGGCTTCGGTTTCACGGCCTACATGCTCTACATGATGTACTTCTCCGAAGGTGAATTCAAAACATCCCACTATGCCATCTGTACCGCATTCATGGCACTAAGCATGATGATACCAGGTATGTTTGCGGGATATATCCAGGAGGCTATCGGATATACGGACTTCTTCTGGTTGGTAATGATATGCTGTTTCGCCACGGTTGTTGTCACCATTTTTGCAGACAGAAGGATAGACCCGGAATATGGAAAAAAATGATTAATGGTTAATGATTAATGTTTTGTGAGTAATATTTAGTGATTGGTTATGAAGAGGACTATTATTATATCCTTGCTCTGCCTCCTTTGCGGAGGTGCGATGCAAGCACAGAAGATCAGAATAAAGACCGGTATCGAGGTACTGAAAGAACAGAATTTCCGATGCCTGGAAGGTAAGCGTGTAGGATTGATTACCAACCCGACGGGGGTGGACAACCGGATGAGGTCCACCATTGACATCCTGCACGAGGCGCCCAACGTGAACCTTGTGGCACTCTACGGCCCCGAACACGGCGTGCGCGGCGATGTGCACGCAGGCGACCATGTGACGGACATCAAAGACGCGACTACCGGACTGCCCGTCTATTCGCTTTACGGAAAGACCCGCAAGGCCACGCCGGACATGCTGAAAGATGTGGATGTATTAGTGTATGATATCCAAGACATCGGTTGCCGTTCCTTTACCTACATCAGCACCATGGGACTGGCCATGGAAGCCGCTGCCGAAAACGGCAAGGAATTCATTGTGCTGGACCGGCCCAATCCCGTAGGCGGATTGAAGATTGAAGGCAACTTGGTTGAAGATGATTGCATTTCTTTTGTAAGCCAGTTTAAAATTCCGTACCTTTACGCCCTCACTTGCGGTGAGCTGGCACTGATGCTCAATGGCGAGAAGATGTTGAAGGATGGGGAACAATGTAATCTCCACATAGTGAAGATGAAAGGCTGGAAACGCAAGATGGATTATACCCAAACCGGACTGCAATGGGTTCCCTCCTCTCCACACATTCCACATCCTCATTCTGCATTCTTCTACCCCGTCAGCGGCATTCTGGGCGAACTAGGATATATGTCTATCGGCGTGGGGTATACCATTCCGTTCCAGATGTTTGCCGCACCATGGATGGAAGCGGAAAAGCTGGCCGGAAACCTGAACCGTCTGAACGTACCGGGGGTCATCTTCAGACCGATGTACCTAAAGCCGTTCTATAGTGTAGGCAAAGGCGAGTTGCTGCAAGGTGTGCAAGTGCACATCATGGATTTCGGCAAAGCACCGTTGAGCGACCTGCAATTCCTGGTCATGCAGGAAGTCGCCGCCCTCTATCCTGACCGTGCCGTGTTTGACCATGCCGACAAGGGACGTTTCAACATGTTCGACAAAGTAAGCGGTTCGCGGCAGATACGCGAGCGCTTCTCGAAACGGAACCGTTGGGAGGACATACGCGACTACTGGTATAAAGATGCCGAAGACTTCCGTAAGTTGTCGAAAAAGTATTATTTATATAAATAAATTTACAGATAAATAAGGAAGGGAAAAGAGCCTGATACGGAGACTATTTCAGTCGTATACAGAACCACATTCAGTCGTATACTTAAATATATTCAGTATACGACTGAATGTACCCCCTCGTAAGACACGTTTACAGAGCACTTTGAAGCGAAGTGATGCAATAAAAAAAAGTGAACATGAAAGAGCATAGTTACATGGCTTTCCTGCAGGAAGCAAAACAATTCATTCCGCAGGAAAGGATTTACACCGACGAACTTCGCCGGCTGGCTTGGGGTACGGATGCCGGTTTTTACCGACTGGTTCCCCAGATTGTAATCCGTTCGAAAGACGAAGATGAAGTTTCACAACTGTTGAAACTGGCGAGCCGCCACGGGCTGCCCGTCACCTTCCGAGCGGCAGGGACCAGTTTGTCGGGCCAAGCCATTAGTGACTCCATCCTCATCGTAGCCGGTAAGAATTGGGAAAAATACAGCATATCCGCCGACTACGAACAGATAACCCTCCAACCGGGCATCATCGGACAACGTGTGAACGAACTGTTGGCTCCCTACGGCCGTAAGTTTGCACCGGACCCCGCCTCGGTGAAAAGCGCCATGGTAGGCGGTATTGTCATGAACAATGCTTCCGGCATGAACTGCGGTACGCACGCCAATAGCGACAAGGTGCTTGTTTCCGCCCGTATCATCCTAATGGACGGTACCCTGCTGGATACCGGAAATCCCGTCAGCCGCGCCTCCTTCGAAGTGAGTCACCGTGACTTCATTCGCCGCATCTGCGAACTGCGCGATGAAATACGTACCAACGAAAAACTGGCCGAACGCATCCGTTACAAATATTCCATCAAAAATGTAACCGGGCTCAATCTGTTGCCCTTCGTCCGTTTCGACGACCCATTCGAAATCATTGCCCACCTCATGGTAGGTTCCGAAGGTACACTGGCGTTCCTTTCGGAAGTGACGATGAAGACTGAATATGATTATCCCTACAAGGCCAGCGCTATGCTCTACTTCAAGACCATCAAAGAAGCGAGCCGCGCTGTGGTAGCCATGAAGAAGCTGGTCGACGAAACCGGCGAATGGACAGTAAAAGGGGCTGAAATGCTAGACTATAAAAGCCTTTCTTCCGTCAACGACCCCGTATTCCTAAAATACAAAGGCGAAGTTGCCTCCTCTGCCCTCCCCGGCGTGGAGCCCGGCGACGAAACCGGGTTGACAGCAGTGCTGACCGAAACCAAAGCCCGTACCCCGGAAGAACTGCAACAGAACATATCTGCCATTGAAGCTTGCCTGCAAGCCTTCACCACCTATATTCCGGTACGCTTCACCGACCGTCCGGAGGAATATTCCAAATACTGGGCCATCCGTTCCGGCATCTTCCCCTCTGTGGGAGGTACGCGCCAGCCGGGAACCACTTGCCTCATCGAAGACATCGCCTTCCACATTGAAGACCTTCCGGAGGCAACGGCAGAACTGCAACAGCTCATAGCCCGCCACGGATATAATGACGCCTGCATCTACGGCCATGCTCTCGAAGGCAACTACCACTTCATCATCAACCAGTCCTTCAGTACCCAAGCGGAAGTGAAACGCTACGAAGACTTGATGAATGACATCAAGACCTTGGTAGTAGATAAATATGACGGTTCCCTAAAAGCCGAGCATGGCACGGGCCGGAATATGGCTCCCTTTGTCCGCCATGAATGGGGAGATGACGCCTACAAAGCCATGAAAGCCGTCAAAGAGCTGTTTGACCCACAAGGATTGCTAAACCCCGGTGTCATTTTCAATGATGACCCGCAATGCCATATCAAGAACTTCAAGCCGCTGCCTTTATTAGTGATGAGTGACAAGAGACAAGCTACGTCACTCGTAGCTGACAAATGCATCGAGTGCGGTTTCTGCGAAGTCAACTGTCTCTCCTGCGGCTTTACCCTTTCCTCGCGCCAGCGTATCGTGTTGCAGCGCGAAATATCCCGGCTGAAACAAAGCGGCGAGGACCCGACACGCCTTGCACTGCTCGAAAAACAATACCGCTATCCCGGCAACCAGACTTGTGCCGGAGACGGCCTCTGCTCCATGTCGTGCCCGATGGGTATCAATACGGGCGACCTTACCCATATAATCCGCCAGGAAGCATTACCCAAAGGCAGTCTGGGATACAAAGCCGGAGACTTTGTCGCCAATCATTTCGCTGGTGTCAAGAGTGCACTGCGTCCCGTATTGTCCTTAGCCAACTTCGGACATTCACTATTAGGGACAAAGGCGATGAGCGGCATTACCAAGGGGCTGCACAATGCATTAGGCATACCTCTATGGACGCCGGCTATGCCGAAAAGTTATCAGTTACAAGCTACGGAGTTACAAGCTACAAGCACTATGCAGCATAATAGCGCAGCACTTGTAGCTCGTAGCTCTGTAACTCGTAACTACAAAGTCGTCTACTTCCCCAGCTGCATCAACCAGACTATGGGTCTGGCAAAGAAGTCTCCCGTAGAGCAGCCATTGGTAAATAAAATGGTGTCCTTGTTGCAAAAAGCCGGTTACGAAATCATCTTCCCGAAAGATATGGACAAGCTTTGCTGTGGCACCATTTGGGAAAGTAAAGGGATGCTGGACATTGCCGATCGCAAGACAGCCGAACTGGAGGCCGCACTTTGGGAAGCCAGCGAACAAGGCAAATACCCCGTCCTCTGTGACCAAAGCCCTTGTCTGCACCGCATGCGCGAATGTATCAAGAAGATGAAACTGTATGAACCTGCAGAATTCATCTATACATTCTTACGTGAGAAGCTGATTTTCACACCTATTAACCGCCCCGTAGCAATCCACATCACCTGCTCCATGCGGAAAATGGGACTGGCAGATACCATTATAGCCCTTGCACGCCTTTGCTCCAGTAAAGTCATCGTGCCGGAAGAAGTAGGTTGCTGCGGTTTTGCCGGGGACCGGGGATTCACCTATCCTGAGCTGAACTCGTACGCCCTACGCAAACTCCGCCCGCAAATAGAAGCGTCCGGAGTGAATATAGGCTACTCTAACAGCCGTACTTGTGAAATCGGATTGACAACAAACTCAGGTATCCCCTATGTATCCATTGCCTATCTGGTAGACGAATGTACAAAGGCAGCTGATAATTAGGATTGATAATTAACTTAACACACAAATATTACAATGAACAGTACAAAAGTAAGTAAACGCATCCTTGCACTCGACATTCTCCGTGGTGTCACCATCGCAGGTATGATTATGGTAAACAACCCCGGTTCGTGGGGACATATCTATGCCCCCTTGCGGCATGCAGAGTGGAATGGTCTGACCCCCACCGACCTCGTCTTTCCCTTCTTCATGTTTATCATGGGAATTTCCACATACATTTCCCTGAAGAAATACAACTTCGAGTTCAGCCACGCCGCCGGCATGAAGATACTGAAACGCACCATCGTCATTTTCCTTATAGGCATGGCTATCGGCTGGTTCTCGCGTTTCTGCTATTACTGGGCCTCCGCTCCGGACGACCTCAGTTTCGGAGAGAAGCTATGGGCTTCCGTCTGGACATTCGACCGTATCCGTATTCTGGGTGTCATGCAACGGCTGGCCCTTTGCTACGGAGCAGCCTCCATCATTGCACTAACCATGAAGCATAAACATATACCTTATCTGATAGCCGGCCTATTGACAGGCTACTTCATACTGTTGATGTGCGGCAACGGTTTCGCCTATAATGAAACAAACATTCTTTCCGTGGTAGACCGTGCCATCCTGACCCCTGCACACATGTACAAGGATAACGGCATAGATCCCGAAGGTTTGTTAAGCACCATTCCTGCCATTGCACATGTGTTGCTGGGCTTCTGTGTAGGGCGGCTGATGCTGGATGGCAACAAGTCGGAAGACCGTGCCTCATTTCTCAATTCGCAGCTTATCACACTGTTGCTGGTAGGTGTTATCCTTACTTTCTCCGGTTTCCTGCTAAGCTACGGCTGCCCCATCAACAAGAAAATATGGTCTCCTACCTACGTACTCGTCACTTGCGGACTGGCATCCAGTTTTCTGGCATTGCTTATCTGGATTATTGATGTGAAAGGCTATAAGAAGTGGAGCATGTTTTTCGAGGCATTCGGTGTGAATCCGCTGTTCATGTATGTATTGGGCGGCGTACTTAGCATACTTTTCGGTAGTATCAGTTTCCCGTGGGGAAACAGCAGCATCAGCATACACGGATTCTTATACAATATAGTCCTCATGCCCGTTTTCGGTGAAACCGCCGGTTCCCTTGCCTTTGCCCTGCTGTTTATCGCCATTAACTGGTGTATCGGCTACCAGTTGTACAAACGAAAAATATATATCAAAATATAAGGATTAGGGGTTAGTGATTAAGGATTAGTGATTAATACGTTGCCTATAATTAAGAAACAGTATCACCTACCATTAATCACTAATCCTTAATCACTAACCCCTAATCCCTAATCATTAAACATTATTTATATGATTCTAATAGCAGACAGTGGCTCTACAAAGACCGATTGGTGTGTTGTAGAGAATGGAGTACTTCTCCAACAGATATTCACGAAAGGGACGAACCCTTTCTTTCAGTCGGAAGAGGAAATCAGTAATGAAATAGCAACAGCGCTATTACCTCAGCTGAAGACAAGTGAGCTGGATGCCGTATACTTTTATGGTGCAGGATGCGGATTTCCCGACAAGATAAGTATGGTGCACCGTGCCATAACCAAACACCTCAGTGTGAAAAATGAAGTGGAAGTCAATACCGATATGCTGGCTGCCGCACGTGGCCTCTGCGGACATGACTCAGGCATTGCCTGCATCATGGGGACCGGCTCCAACTCATGTTATTATGACGGAAAAAGCATTGTCACCAATGTATCTCCTCTGGGATTCATCTTGGGAGACGAAGGCAGCGGAGCCTGCTTGGGCAAACTGTTGGTAGGCGATATCTTGAAAAATCAGATGACACCCGAGCTGAAAGAGAAATTCCTCAAACAGTTCGACCTGACACCTGCTGATATCATCGACCGTGTCTACCGTAAACCTTTCCCCAACCGTTTCCTGGCAAGCTTGTCACCATTTCTTGCACAGAATCTGGGTGAACCTTGTGTACGCGCTCTGGTACTGAACAGCTTTAAGGCATTCCTTAAACGCAATGTCATGCAATATGAAGACTATCAGCATCAAAAAGTACATTTCATCGGTTCCGTAGCCTTCTATTACAAGGAAGTTCTGGCAGAAGCTGCCAAAGAAATGGGTATCCAACTGGGTGCAATCATCAAGAGCCCCATGGAAGGACTCATCAAATATCACAACTGAAAGTGACAAATCGTAAATAGTAAATCGTCAAATAGTAAATAGCCTTATGTTCGTAAAAATCTCAGAGCAACCATCGCTCTACAATGACTTGGAAAAGAAATCAGTCCGTGAAATTCTGGAAGACATCAATACCGAAGACCAGAAAGTGGCGCTTGCCGTACAGAGGGCAATCCCTCAAATAGAAAAGTTGGTAACCCAGATTGTGCCCCGCATGAAACAAGGCGGACGCATCTTCTACATGGGTGCGGGTACCAGTGGACGTCTGGGCGTACTCGACGCTTCGGAAATTCCACCGACTTTCGGTATGCCCCCCACGCTGGTTATCGGCTTGATTGCCGGTGGTGACACTGCATTGAGAAATCCGGTAGAGAATGCCGAAGATGACATTCACCGCGGTTGGGAAGAGTTGACGGAACGCAATATTACAGATAAGGATACGGTCATCGGTATTGCTGCATCCGGTACCACCCCCTACGTGATTGGTGCCATGCACGAGGCACGCGAACACGGCATACTGACCGGCTGTATCACCAGCAACCCGGACTCTCCAATGGCAGCAGAGGCAGATGTAGCCATCGAAATGATTGTAGGGCCTGAATATGTGACGGGAAGCTCACGCATGAAATCGGGAACAGGACAGAAAATGATACTGAATATGATTACTACTTCCGTCATGATACAGTTGGGACGCGTGAAAGGCAACAAAATGGTGAATATGCAGCTCAGTAACAAAAAGCTTGTGGACCGTGGTACCCGTATGATTGTAGAGGAACTCGGACTGGACTATGGCAAAGCCAAGGCGCTGCTGTTGATGCACGGTTCGGTGAAAAAGGCAGTGGATGCGTACCGGATTTAGCTATTACTCACTCTTAAATTCCTTTATTATGAAAGCAATATATTTTTTTCTCTTTTCTCTTTGTCTGCAAGCTGCCACCGCGCAACCCTTGCAACGCGTAGCCCCTGAACAAGTGGGAATGGACTCACGCAAGTTGATGTATGCTGACGAAGCGATTGAAACAGCCATCTCCAACAAGGATATTCCCGGTGCCGTACTTGCTGTAGTACGTAACGGCAAGATGGCCTATCTGAAAGCTTACGGCAACAAGCGTATTTATCCCAATGTGGAGCCTATGACTGCCAATACTATCTTTGATATGGCATCTTGCAGCAAATCCATGTCGACCGCCGTATGTACGATGATACTGGCAGAACGCGGCAAGCTCCGTATGCTGGACCCCGTCAGCCTCTACATACCCCATTTCAAGAATTGGGAAAGCGAAGACGGCAAAGAGAAAAAGGTAATCCGCATTGCCGATTTGATGACACACACTTCCGGTCTTCCTCCCTATGCACCGGTAGCCGAGCTAGAAAAGCAGTACGGTTCTCCCAATCCTGATGGGCTTATGGAATATATTGCTACTTGTAAACGCGACTTCAAGCCGCAGACTGATTTTCAATACAGTTGCCTCAACTTCATCACTTTGCAGCACATTATCGAGACTATAAGCGGACAGAGCCTGCGTGACTTTGCACGTGAAAACCTATTTGATGTACTCGGCATGGAGCATACCGACTATCTGCCTTGCCAACGTGATAAGGATGGTAACTGGATTACGATAGTTGACAAAGGAACGAGAAAACAAGGACACAAGGAAAACAACGTAGCCAATTCTCAATTTTCAATTCGCAATTCTCAATTGAATAACATTGCCCCCACTGAAAAGCAACCTAATGGACAAGTTCTCTGCGGACAAGTTCATGACCCGCTGGCACGTGTCATGAACGGAGGTATCAGCGGTAATGCAGGAGTATTCTCTTGTGCTGATGATATTGCCATACTCTGCGCAGCCCTGCAAAACGGAGGTGAATGGAACGGACGCCGCATCCTGAGTCCGCTGGGTGTAAAAGCCATGCGTACTGTGCCACGCACTACCGCCAGTCTGGGACGCACTCTCGGTTGGGATAATTTTACAGCCTATGCCTCCAACAATGGAGATTTGTTTGGTCCTAATACCTATGGGCATACCGGCTACACGGGTACCTCCATCATTATCGATCCGGACAATGACACTTCCGTCATACTCCTTATCAACGCCGTACATCCGGAAGACGGACACAGCGTAGTTCGCCTGCGTTCATTGGTTGCCAACGCTGTGGCGGCTTCCATCTACCCCATTCCGCGTATTTATACAGACCATTACTACAAACGTTTCCTACAGTTTATGGATGAGCCTGCCATTACAAGCAAGGACATCGTCATGCTTGGCAATAGCCTGACTGAAGGTGGCGGTGACTGGTCTGCCCGTCTTGGTAAGAAGAATGTACGTAATCGCGGCATCATCGGTGATGAAGTGATGGGTATCTATGACCGCCTGCATCAGATACTTCCCGGACATCCCGCCAAGCTGTTCCTGCTTATCGGAGTCAATGACATTTCCCATGACTTGGCACCAGACAGTATTGTAGACATGATTCGCATGACGGTGGAACGCATCCGGAAAGAATCTCCCGACACAAAACTCTACCTACAAAGCCTACTCCCTTTCAATGAAAGTTTCGGCCGATACAAAAAACTGACTGGAAAGACAGATATGGTTCCTGAAATCAACTCCCGTCTGGAGGCGTTTGCCAAAGAGGAAGGCATTGCCTATATCAATCTTTTTCCACTATTTACAGAGAAGGGAACAAATGTACTACGCAGTGAGTTGACCGGCGACGGACTGCATTTGAATGAGGATGGATACAAAATCTGGGTAAAGGCCATTAAGAAGAAAATATAAAACGAACCAGTCTCCGAACGTCTGCCACACTACCAACAGGCTAAAGAAGACATCTCTCCATTAACTAGATTCCCCCTGCCATAGACATCTATAGCAGGGGGAATTCTTATATTCGGGGCGTTTCGGCACACACCCTCTTTTATCTCATTCGGCAAAGCTAACCAGTTGCAAGTCAAACGTCAACAGAGAGCCTCCGGGGATTGTATTTGTAGAATAAGGAGCAGTATAATCATTTATACCATATCCGCTTTGATAAGGGATATACAACATCCACCGCTCACCCATCCGCATAAGCTGCAAGGCAGCTGCCCAACCGGCAACGACACCCGAAACTTCAAAATCCACGAATGAATCAAAAACCGTAGGTTCTTTTACCGGAGGAATAGGTATATCGCGGTCAATAGCACTATAACCGTCAAAGCAACCGTCGAATTCTTCGCCATTCACATAAGTCCCATAATAATAAGCATTCACCTTTGAATGATAACCCGTATACAACGGGCGTTCACCCGTCTCATTCTTCACAAGCTTCTTGCAATAGACATACTGAGCACCTTCAGAAGTGCTTGCAGTCGTCTGTATGGCATACAGTTTCCCGAGTTCCATAGCATCGGCCTGCTCTGCTGTGGCGACATAATTCTCGCCAGTCAGCCTTTTTATCGAGTCAACAAAAGCCTCGCCGCGTTCTCTCCAATTATCATACTTTCCAGCCTCTTCCACTTCTTCACAAGAGATAAAAGCACCCACCAGCAACAGCAAGAAAGGCAAAAACAAAAGGGACTTTTTCATTTACTATTTTACTATTTTACTATTTACTATTTCAGTTTGTTCACGCACCGGTCTATTCCATAACCGCTTTATTGCAAGGTTTTCAGCAACGATGTGATGCTTACACGGTCTGCAATAATATTATTCAGTTCAGAGATAGCCACGCGCTCTTGCTGCATGGTGTCACGATTACGCAGTGTCACACAGTTATCTTCCAAAGTCTGATGATCCACGGTGACACAGTACGGAGTACCAATGGCATCCTGGCGGCGGTAACGCTTACCAATAGAATCTTTCTCATCATACTGACAATGGAAGTGGAACTTCAGATTGTCAATGATTTCGCGCGCTTTTTCGGGCAGACCATCTTTCTTTACCAACGGCATTACGGCCAGTTTCACCGGTGCCAGTGCAGCAGGCAACTTCAAGACAACACGGGATTCACCGCTATCCAACGTCTCTTCACAGTAGGAAGCCGACATGATGCTAAGGAACATGCGGTCTACACCGATACTAGTCTCGATGACATACGGGGTATAGCTTTCGTTGGTTTCCGGATCGAAATACTTGATGTTCTTGCCGGAGAACTTCTCATGCTGGGACAAGTCGAAATTTGTACGGCTGTGAATACCCTCTACTTCCTTGAAACCGAAAGGCATCAAGAACTCAATGTCTGTAGCAGCATTAGCGTAGTGGGCCAGTTTGTCGTGGTCGTGATAACGGTAATGGTCATCACCGAAGCCCAGCGCCTTGTGCCATTTCAGGCGAGTAGCCTTCCAACTCTTGAACCAGTCAAGCTCTGTACCCGGCTTCACAAAGAACTGCATTTCCATCTGCTCGAACTCGCGCATACGGAAGATGAACTGGCGGGCTACAATTTCGTTACGGAAAGCCTTACCAATCTGGGCGATACCGAAAGGAATCTTCATGCGACCGGTTTTCTGTACATTAAGGTAATTTACGAAGATACCTTGTGCCGTTTCCGGGCGAAGGTATATCTTCATGGCACCATCGGCGGTAGAGCCCATTTCAGTTGAGAACATCAGATTGAACTGGCGTACCTCTGTCCAGTTCTTTGTGCCACTGATAGGGCAAACGATTTCTTCGTCAAGGATAATCTGACGGAGTTCGTCCAGATTATTATCGTTCAAAGCCTTGGAAAAACGTTCATGCAAGGCATCACGTTTGGCCTGGTGTTCCAGCACACGACCGTTGGTACTGCGGAACTGAGCCTCATCGAAAGCCTCACCAAAACGCTTGGCAGCTTTGGCCACTTCTTTGTTTATCTTGTCATCGTACTTAGCAAGCTGGTCCTCTATCAACACATCGGCACGATAACGTTTCTTGGAATCGCGGTTGTCAATCAAAGGGTCATTGAAAGCATCTACGTGTCCGCTGGCTTTCCAGATGGTGGGGTGCATAAAGATTGCTGAGTCGATACCGACAATATTTTCGTGCAGCAGCACCATACTCTGCCACCAGTATTGCTTGATGTTATTTTTCAGTTCCACACCCATCTGACCATAGTCATACACAGCTCCCAGTCCATCATAAATCTCGCTGGAAGGGAACACAAAACCATATTCCTTACAGTGTGATACGAGTTTCTTAAAAACGTCTTCTTGTGCCATTTTCTGTTGTATCTAAATTAATTTGAATCTTATTTTCAGCTAAAAAGCGCCACAAAGATAGGGATTTATATCGTAAGTAGGACACGGAGGGTATTAATTTATCTTATTACCAAATAAAAGAAGAAGCTACCTCATAACTCCGAGGCAGCTTCTTTCCCAATTTTACCCAATTACAATTAATTTACCTAAGCACTACAAATCAACCTAATCACAACCAAGAATAATATTATACTCACCTTCAGCGTTTTATCGTATTAACAGTCTCTTGTGGTTTCAATATGTCATTTGTTTTTTCCACAACTGATACCACATCAACATCAAGTACAGCCTTAATATCCTTGGAAGAGGTTCCAATCAAAAACTTATAATTTCCAGCATCCACTACCCATGAAGAAGAAGCTTCATCATAAGAAGCCAAATCCGTAGTGTTCAGTTTCAAAGTGGCAGTAACAGTCTCACCTGGCCTCAATTCCTTAGTTTTGGTAAAAGCTTTAAGTTCTTTTTCCGGTTTGTTCATCTGAAACCTATTGGGAGCGGAGACATAAAGCTGAACAACCTCTTTCCCTGCAAACTTACCAACATTCTTCACATCAATAGAAACAGAATATATACCATTATCAACTTTGACAGACGGATTGACATACTCGAATGTTGTATACGAAAGACCATAGCCGAAAGGATAAGACACTTGCTTTCCGAAACTATCGAAATAGCGATAACCGACAAAAATATCTTCTTCATAATCCGTATAGTCTACATTCTTCACTGAAGAGCTTTTGTCCTCCTTATTCCTCACATCTGTATTAGCCCTAGCATCCATAGGAAAATTGGTCGAAGAAGCAACGTCCATCAACTTGTTCGGGAAAGTCATTGTCAACTTACCCGATGGAGATACCTTACCGCTCAACACATCCGTCACACTATTTCCACCCTCCTGTCCTGCCTGCCAAGCCAGCAAAATAGCATCCGGTAGTTTTTTCCAAGAAGCTGTTTCAATTACACCTCCGATATTCAATACCACCACCACTTTCTTCCCAGCAGCATGGAAAGCTTGGCTGACGGACTTCAGCAGTTGCAATTCTTCCTCACTCAGTTCAAAATCACTGACATTACGGTCTACAAATTCACCGGAAGCACGTCCCAGCGTAACCAATGCAACATCCGCTTTAGCAACTTGTTCTGACAACACCTTTGTAGTAGGGATAAGTTCTGTCGGGCGAGGTACCGGCATAAATCTGGAGAAAGGCTGAGACGAGTCAGGAGTATTTTTCTTATTCTCGGCCTCAATATACTGTTCATAATCGGCCTTCAATGCTTCATCTATCTGGTATCCAGCATTCTTCAAACCATCCAATAATGAGACTGTATAGGCACGATTCACATTACCTGAGCCGGTACCTCCTGCTATGAAATCATAGGAAGTACACCCGAAAAGAGCTATATTTCTGACCTTCCTTTCAAATGGCAAGGTTTCGTTATTATTCTTCAACAAAACCATTCCTTCAGTCGCTGACTGGCGGGTAACTGCTGCGTGCGCCTTCAAATCAGGTTTATTGGAATATTTGTATTCTTTAAAATGAGGAGTTTGGAGAATAAGTTCAAGAACACGCTTCACATTACGATTCAGTATGGATTCATCCAATTTTCCGGATTTCACCCCTTCGATAATCATATCATACTGGTTAGCCCTTCCCGGTTGGAGCATATCATTACCTGCTATCATCTGAGCCACGGCATCCTTCCCTCCAAACCAGTCAGTTACCACCATACCCTCGAAATTCCACTCATCACGCAATAAAGTGGACAGCAAGTCTGTATTCTCAGAAGCATAGGTGCCATTAATATGATTGTAAGAGGACATTACTGTCCATGGTGCCGATTCCTTCACTGCAATTTCGAACCCCTTCAAATAGATTTCCCGTAAGGCACGAGGAGTGATACGAGCATCATTAGCATTCCGATTGGTTTCCTGGTTGTTAACAGCAAAATGTTTGATGGAAGTTCCCACTCCGTTGCTCTGTATCCCTCTAACATATGCAGCAGCTATCTTGCCAGACACCAACGGGTCTTCGGAATAATATTCAAAATTACGCCCGCACAAAGGATTCCGATGGATATTCAAAGCAGGAGCCAGTAAAACATCCGCACCATATTCCAACACTTCATTACCAATTGATTTTCCAACTTCCTCTACCAAATCCTGATTCCAAGTAGAAGCAAGTAACGTACCGATAGGAAAATGTGTACAATAATAAGTAGCAGAATCCCCTTCGCGGATAGGATCTATACGTAAACCTGCAGGTCCATCAGCCAACACAATGGCAGGAATTCCCAAACGGGGTATCGGATAAGTAGTACCTGCTGCACCGGGAACCAACTTCTTTGTAGTGCCAATCACCGTACTGTCACCCGAAGTACCCACCATTCCGGTACCGATAACCAAATGTGCCTTTTCTTCCAAAGTCATGGCACCAATAACATCCTCAACAGAATCTTTACCCAATTGAGGAGCCGCAGGGCCACAAGCGCTCAACACGCCTGCAGCCAACAGCAAATAAAACAGTTGTTTTTTCATAGCCTAGTCAGATTTATTTAAACAACTTGGGAGCAAATACAGAGAGATAAATACGCCAGCAGGTCCATACATGTCCACCAGGAGTTTCCATAAACTCATATTTATATCCTTTTTTATCCAAATCAGCGCGATAAGCTGCATTGTTTCTATAAAGAAAATCGTCTTTACCGATACCCAACCAGTAAAGTTTGGGAGCCTTATCAAACTGAACAGCTAACTTTTTATCCATATCCTGATAAACCGGACTATTTTTCTGACCTGCACTCTGGACATTAAGGGCCGCAGAGAATAAACCTACATAGTCGAACATATCAGGATAGTTCAAAGAAATATTGGCAGAATGAAAACCACCCATTGAAAGCCCCGCAATAGCACGATGAGCTTTGTCCGCTTGTACACGATAATTACTTTCTACAAACGTGATAATCTCAGGGAAATAGGCTTCAAAAGCACCGTCCATGGTTCCATTCTTCATATGGTAAGGTTTATAGTATCCCAGACTACTCTCACCAGGTGCAGCCTCCATGGCAGCATGCCCATTGGGCATCACAACAATCATCGGTTCAGCCTTGCCTTGTGCAATCAAATTATCGAGAATCTGTGCAGCACGTCCAAAAGTTGTCCACTCATCTTCATCCCCTCCCATACCATGCAATAAATAGAGTACCGGATACTTCCTATCACCGGATTGTTCATAACCTGCCGGCGTGTAGATATTGATACGGCGATCCATTTTCATACCATCAGAGTGATACCAACGATGGGCCAATGTTCCATGAGGAACTTTATTTACCTTATATAAATCTGCCTTACCATTCCCTACAATAAACACATTGCTTGTGGTAGCAAAGTCACGATAGACATAAACATTGTTAGGGTCTATAGTCGGCACACCATCTACCATGAATTCATAGCTATAAAGTTCTGAATCCAACGGCTTGGTAGTATAGGTCCAAATTCCTTCTGAATTCTTTGTCATGTCTATCAAACCTGCTCCCACCATACCTCCAATGTGTTGTCCCTCCGCCTTTTCGGCAAAGTCACCGGCAATCTGCACCTTTTGGGCATCAGGAGCCTTAAAGTTAAAAGTCACTGTGTTATCTTTGTTCACAATTGCAGACTCGAGGTCTTGCGCTACAAACAAATTCTGCTGGGCAGACATTTGCAGTCCACAGGCTGCCATAAATGCGGCCAATATAATCTTTTTCATTTCAGTTCTTCAAATTAAAGTTCATTGATTCAAGTTCATTCTGCCACTGTAATAATCAGACGATGATAGCGGTTCATCTGTGGCGTACCGTTATCCGTAGCTTCCAAAATCAAGTGGATGGTATCACCGGGGTTGGCATCAGCCGGAACAGTAAAAGTTGTATTTGCAGAAGCAGGGTCATCTACCGCTACTTTGCCCCGATATGTACCGGCTGACACATATTGCCACCATTTAATGGTAAGGGCATCCTTATCCGGATCGGTTACAGTGTATTTAAGTTTCAGCTTCTCACCCGGCTTGGCACTCATGGCAAGCGCCCCTTTTATCACCGGTTCATGATTTGCGTCGGCATAGTTTGGAGTGACCGACCATTTAAAACGGGCAGCCAATCCATTCATTACCGGAGCAGTGAAGTCGGGCAAAGGATAGTGCTCGGCTCTATACTTTATCTGTTCCATGCGCGGAAGATTCTTCACCGAATCGGGAAGGACGGTTCTTCCACCGCACCATCCCCCATAAGTGGGGTCTTCGTGACCACGCAGGCCGTTACCTATCAAATTCAGGAAACAGTAAGTGTCGCCTTCAGCCAGATAGGACCCTTTCGGCTGGATTCCGGTCCAAACCACATAGCCTTGCTTTTTCAATTCATCAACCGTATAACCCGACAAACCGAAGAAATCGAACTTATCACCTTTCACCATCTGCTTACCGTCTCCCCAGACCCGATACATCTCGCCGAAAGGACCTTTACTGCGGATGTTCTCCTGCATCCATTCCGGAGAGTAGAAAATCTGATTTTCCTTGGAGGCTCTTAACTGTGCATTATAAGCCAGGCCGACTGTCATGCCCCCCATCTCCATTTGTCTGAGTTCCGGCCAGAAAGGTCGGATATACCGTGCATACGTATCATCCTGATCACCCGAAAGGGAAAGGACCACTTTTCCTATTATCTTCTCACGGATGCCTTTCCAGGCATCGGTATGCTCATAAATATCCTGAATGGACTTCAAGGCACGGGCGATGGTGCTGCCACCTCCCCAAGCATTGATGAATACCGGATCCGTACAATCATCGAGCAATACAGCTTTAATCAGCTCCGACCCCGGAGTGTCCTTGGAAATATCACCGTCGAACTCGATATTACCGATACGCACTTTAGACTTCAGGTATTCGGGAGTCGGATAAGACGAGTCGTGCACTTTCAGATTGGGATATACTTTCTCATAAGCTTCCACAGCATCGTCAATGAAACGTTCATCCGGATCCCAACGCCAACTTTCCATCGGTCCGTAGTCTATGCCATTACGGGAATATTCACGTCCCGGCACATACCACTTCGTGCCGTGCCCGTCACCTTTCCAATGGAACTGGCTGCTGGCATAAATCAAGCCTTCCACACGGAAATCCGTACTGAAAAGCAGGAAACGTATCAAAGAGTTCAGGTCATCAAGTTCCGGGTCACAAGTAATGATGACACGCGGTTTTGACGATTTTTCACCGGGCGTCTGCTGTCCGCTCATGCAAACCGGCATCACAGCCATAAGGCCTGATAGGAATAAGCATTTTAATTTATTCATAAACTAAGTTTTATTGATTAATTACCAACCCGGGTTCTGGGTCATATTCTTATTGACATTCATTTCAGTGGCAGGGAACGGAAGCAGTTCATGCTTACCACTCTTGAAGCCGGCAGAAGCATTTTTCTGCTCATCCCAGCTTACACGGCCGTCTTTGTAAAGAGCCGGTCTTTCCTGCCCTCTCTTGGCAAGTACCGTAGCAGCATCACCCCACCGAATCAAATCCTGGTAACGGCAGCCTTCCATCCAAAGCTCCAGACGCTTCTCCTTCTTGATATCATCCATAGAAACGTTGCCCAATGCAGGCAACTGGGCACGGTCACGCACTTTATTCACATATCCGGCAGCCTTACTTGCATTTCCGGACTGAAGACTCGCTTCAGCAGCAAGCAGCAGAACCTCGGCATAACGCATGGCACGGGTATTGTTAGGACAACGCAACCACCAATAGTTGATGACATCTGCTTCATAAACACGGTATTTCCAGCTGAAGTAACCGGCATTGTCCGGCATATAAGCTATGGCATTGCTCAATGAGATACCCATATCCTCCATTTGCCGGTATGTCTTGATAGAGGCATTCAACCGATAAGTATCTCCCATTTCGACAAACGCATCGTAGCTTTCCTTCGTCGGATTAAAAAATCCCCAGCCTCCATGAGAATAGATTTGAGTAGGCTCATTGAATGCAAGCATGTCTCCACGCCAATGCACATATACCCAAATCATGTTACTCATAATGCCGGTAACATTGTTGGCGTCGTAAACATAATTACTTTCAAACAGACTTTCACAATTCGCCTCGCCTTTGGTAGTCTGGATATTCTCATAATCACTGTAAAGGTCGTACTTCCCGCTATTGATTACCTCATCCAAAACTGTAACAGCAGCACCATAATTCTTCTGGAATACGTATGCCTTGCCCAACAAGGCTTGTGCAAATTGTTTGGTGATACGATAGGTAAAGTTGTCCAAGCTTGTCTTTTCCTCCAAATTGCCACTGTTGACAGCTTCGGTCAAATCTTGGTTCACCAATGCCCAAAGCGCCTCTGTATTACCATTTGCCTGGGAATATTCGTTTGCTTTCAACGGATGGTCCACCAACGGCGGAGTTCCCCAAAGACTGATCAATTCGATGTAGGACATCGCACGGAAAACCTTTGCCTCTGCACGTGCACGAAGCTTAACCTCAGAATCATCGCCTACATACTGCAAAACAATGTTGGCGGCATAAATCACTTTATAAAGATTCGTATACAACGTTTTAATATGGGAAAAATCAGAGTCGAACGTATAGGTCGACAGCAACTGCGCACTGGCAGCCGTCCAGCTTTCCCCTGCCGAATAGCAATCGTCAGAAAGAAGATTCTTCAGCCAGAACGCAGGCTCATAGGTGTCCTTCCAATTGCTATAGCAGGCTATAATGGCTTCTTCCGCATCGGCATCCGTTTTATAGAAATTTTCGAAAGTGCTTACCCCATGCTGCGAAATATCCAGATTGTCCTCACAAGAGGAAAAGAAAGTGCAGCCGGCAAGTAACAGACTTGATAAAATATATTTTGCTTTCATATTTCGTATTGAATTAAAGATTAAAATACTACGTTAAGACCGAGCACGACTTTCTTGCTGGACGGATAAGAGCCCATATCCAAACCCATCGCATTGCCTGTACTCGTAAATTCAGGATCAAATCCGGGATATTTGGTAAATGTGAAGAAGTCGTCTAAAGAACAATACAAACGAAGGTTACTCAAACCCACCTGCTTCAACAAATTCTTAGGCAGGTTATAGCCCAACTGTATCTGCTTGATTTTAAAATATGAGCCGTCGAATACAAATTTGGAGCTCTTTAAATACTTATCATAATTGCTGGGATTGGAACGGGCATATTTTGCATTGTCTCCCACAGCAATCCACCGTCCGTCATAGAATTCCTTCAAGGTATTCGCTTTCATACGGGAAGTACGGTTATAGCCGGCAAACACATCATTGCCATGAGAACCGGAACCAAAGATTGTCAGGTCAAGGCCTTTCCAGGCAGCTGTCAAAGTAATACCATAAGTAAAGTCGGGAATGGCAGAACCGATCTCTGTCTGGTCGGCATCTCCAATAATGTCATCATCATTCTTGTCTTTGAACATTGGGTCACCCGTTTGCGGATCAATACCCGTGCACTCATAACCGCGCATGTACCAAATGGGATGTCCTTCTTCAAAATAATTCATAGTGCCGATACCTGCACTTGTTGTACTGGCAATACGCTCCAATGTTTCATGAAGATAAGTTACTTTATTCTTCAAAGTAGCGATGTTAGCTTTTACACTATAACTGAAATCTTTGATATGATCACGCCATGAGAGTTCAAACTCAAATCCGCTGTTCTTGACATTTCCCGCATTCATAGGTGAAGTAGTGTTACCCACAATCAAAGAAGGAGTAATACCGGTTACAATCAAGTCTTTGGTTTTCTTCTCATAATAGTCAAATCCGAAGCTCAAACGGTCATTCAGCATCCGGAGGTCGATACCCAAGTCTATCTGTTCGGAAGTTTCCCACTTCAAATCATAGTTACCGGTTGCAGATGGCAACGAACCTGTTTCATAAGACACATCACCTGACATCGGATAATTGATTCCAGACAAAATCGTAGCATCATACATATAGTCTGCCAAACCGGCGATACTACCATTCTGTCCCCAGCTTGCACGCAACTTCAAATGAGAGATTGACTTGAGGTTTTCCATAAATTTCTCGTTGGAAAGTACCCAGCCGACAGACACAGCCGGGAAATAGCCCCAACGTTTCTGCAAAGGAAGGATAGACAAGTCGGCTGCATCCGCACGAAGGGTGAATTGGGCAAAATACTTGCCTGCATAGTCATAAGATGCCCGGCCAAAGTAAGAAAGATTGGCATACCTCCGCTTCTCTCCACCACTTACCGTACGAGTGGCAGTACCGGTCCGAAAAGCAAAATAGGCATAATTGGGATCCAACTTGGTAATACCCAAATCAACCTTGTCGCCGGAACGGCTACCATTGATTCCTCCCGTCACTCCAAAGGAAGTATTGGAAGAATAGGACATACCAAGCATCACGTTTACATTGTGCTTATCTGCAAATGTCTTGGTATAGTTGGCAAAGTTTTCCCATTGCCAGTACGTGGTGTTGGAGCTTGTCGCACTTACCGATACATAGTCCTGATAAAGGTCAGAGCAAGTAATGTTAGGCATAACATAGCCGTAGGAATTGCTGTAAGTATAACGGTATCCCAAACGTGAAGTGATGACCAACTCTTTGATCGGAGTAAAATCCAGATAAGTGGAACCGCTGAATACAAAACCATCCCTTTTCGTTGTGCCACGGTCACGCATGATATACGGATTGATATTATTGGAGTCGCCATAAGGGGAAATGGAATAATAATCACCATTGGCATTCTGAAGCAGAGTATGTCCCTGATTCATATAGTTAATCATAGTGTCGGGCAGTTTGTCCGGTGCATAGGTGACCGGCGTCAGAGGGTCAAGCTGAATGGCAGACAGCATCAGAGAACCGGTTGCCGAACCTTCGCTTACAGACTGTACATGATAACGGGAAAATGAATTGTTTGTCGTGAACTTCAACCAATCCTTTATTTTATAATCTGCATTGACAGTGCCGGTAATGCGGTCAAAAACATCCTTATTGCCAACAATGGGACCATTATTACTTAAATAAGAGAGTGAGGCGAATAATGAGCCATTATCATTGGCACCTTGGAAATTGACATTGTGACGCTGCATCATGGATGATTCAAATGTCTCTTCTATCCAATCGGTATTTGTCTTTCCATCCCAATACCTATCTATTGTTTCTCTGGGAATAAGATTACCTTCAGTCATATAATTGACATATTCCTGAGCATTCAGAATATCAGGAGTACGACCTAAAGACTGGGAGGACAACTGGAAATCATAAGAAATACGACGAACTCCTTTTTTTGCCTTCCGGGTGGTAATCAAGACAACACCATTACCGGCCTGGGCACCATAGATAGCAGCAGAAGCAGCATCCTTCAACACCTCCATACTCTCAATATCATTCGGATCGAGGTTACTGATGTCTTTCGTACGCAAACCATCGACCACATACAAAGGATCTGAACTGGCATTACTGCTATATCCACGGATACGAATGGCGGGATTCGAACCAGGAGCCGCAGATGCAGAAATAATTTGCACACCGGCTGTTTTACCCTGCAGGGCCTGCTCAGCATTGGTTATGGTACGATTTTCAAAATCTTCTGCTTTTACGGAAGAAATCGCCCCTGTTACGGAACTTTTCTTCTGTACACCATATCCTACAACAACCACTTCATCCAAAGTCTTGCTATCTTCCTTCAGTATAATATTCATAGTACCTGCAACGGCTTTCTTTTCCTGGGTCACATACCCGATATACGAAAAGACAATAGTGGAACCCTCGCTCGCTGATAAGGTATAATTGCCATCCAAATCAGTTATAACACCATTTGTCGTTCCTTTTTCCAATACACTTACACCAATCATCGGTTCATTAAGTTCATCGGTGATTCTGCCAGATACACTTACATGTTTCTGTGCAAAAACAGATGTCATACCTACCAAAAGGAACAGCACCAAGACCATTAACCTTTTCTGTTTAATTTGTCTTACAATCGTTTTCATTTATTATTATTTTGGGTTAACAATGAATTAAAATATCAGTTTGAAAGCGTAATCAGTACCAGCCCCACAACAAAGAGTACAAACATAGTCGCAATCATAGGTACAGTTCCTTTGGGAGCTCCTTTGAACTCTTTCCATACAAAGAATCCCCAAATCATGGCTACCACCGGTGCGGCATTGCTCAGCGCATAGGCTATGGCCGGATTGGCTGATCCGGCTCCCATAAAGCTGACCACCATACCGCTCATCCAGATAAAGCCGCCCAACATACCGATCAGGTGTGTACGGGTATCACCTTTCAGATAGTCCTTCATTGTGACCTTGTTTCCTTGAGCCGGATGACTCATGGCAAACGTATTGAAAATGGGAGTAGTGATAAGGACACCGGCGGCAAAGCAAAATACGCCGGTATAGGGAGTCAGTGTTCCCGTACCACCCGTTACATACTGAGGATTTAGTGATTTTACAACCAAGCCATAGAAGAACATAATGGCCAACCCCGCTACAATAGCCAATAAGATACCTTTTTTAGGAGTAGACGCCTGACTTGCCGACATCTTTCCATAAGCCTTGCCACAAATGCAGATGGCTATCACAATAACAGCTACTCCTATCCAAAGCAATGTCTGGTTTCCAGGGTATACTTCGCCAGCTAAAGATATCAGTAGATAATTAAAAATTATACCGCCTATCCAAGCTAAGCCCCCACCAATGGGAAAACCTACCGACATCCCAGCTACAGCAATGGCTGCTGTCAGAAAGATATTACCGAAATTCCATACAATACCGCCCAGGAGCGCATACTTCATACTATTCCAGTCCATTACTGCCAAATCCTCAAAGAAAGTACGACCTTCACTTCCCAAGTTACCCAATGTCAGGGCACCTAACAGAGCTGTGAAAAATAAACCGAAAGTCAAATCCCAGTAGAAAAGCTCAAAACTCCAGCTTTTCGATGTCACCATCTTCTGCGTATTCGCCCAAGAGCCCCAACAGAGGCAACAATAGACACAACACAGAATGGCCCCAATATAGTTGTCAACAAGTATCATAATTTATTTTCTGTTGTTTACCGTGTGTTTACCTATTTATTCATGCACATACAGATTCCACCCCAAATAACCCTCGATGGCCTCATTCAGAATATCCTTTACATCATTACGAACCATAGCCACATGATGTTCAAAACCATTCTTGCAAATATGTTTCATCAAAATCTGTAAGTTATCCACTTTGGTAACAGCTATACATCCATCCATTCCATACGGATCATCCGTGATTTCACCAGTACCCAAATAAGCCTTGATAACGCCTTTAGTATCATCAGTGGAAATACGGAAGAATGTGAAATCACCTTTAGTCACTTTGCCATATACAGCACCGAATGTATTGACCTTACCTAGCGTACGTCCCAGAACGCCAAGTGTACCAAGCTTTAAGTCATTTCTGACAAACGATTTCGGGAAATTACCGCAATGAGTACACACACATTTATTCCGGTCTTCCGCAAAATTATTGTTCCAGTCAAGTAATGCCGATTGACCTTGCGCTGCCAATGTCAAAGCATACATGGATACAGCACCGGCAATATCAACCTCACAAGCGGCAGGTAGTAGTTTTTCACCCAGCATACTCATTGTCACACAAGCTGCACAACCATAGTTCTGTTCCAAAGAGTCCCAGCACTGCACAGCCACAGCATCAATCTGATTGGCTTCAATCCACCGTTCTACAGCCACGCCAAACTTTGCCTGAAGCACTAGCTTGTCATTGTATTCTTTAGGAACTACTGCGTAGCACTTAATCTCTTCAAGTTTCTTCAGCAGTTCCACATCTGTATCCTCAATCTTACGGGCAGCACCGAGTATTTCAGAAAGATCGACAGGAACGACTGTAATACCACTCTTCTGCAACAGTTTTTCACTGGCACGTACCGTCTGAAAACCGGCTGGACGGGCACCGATAGCACCGACACGTGCATGGCGCAAACCATTGACCACACGACAGATACCGGCGAACTTATTAATATCCTTAGCCAATAGTTCAGAGTATATAGAATAGGTATGCAGCGTGGTATCTGTAAAAGGAATACCATATTGATACAAATTATTGCAAACAGAAATTTTACCACAGAAAGCATCACGGCGGCTGTCCAAGTCCACCTTGTCATTCTCGTCGTCACAGGCTTGTACCAAAATGGGAACATTCAAATCAGCCACACTGATAGCATTGATTATTCCAATCTCAAAGCCAAAGTTGGGTAGAGATACTATAATGCCGTCAATACGGTCACGATTTTGACGGAACAGTTCGGCACATTTCAATCCGTCTTCACGGGTTTCAATACTGCTACTGCCAGTAGGAGTAGCATCTTCAGGTAAAATTACATAGTCATAGCCTTCGTCTGCAAGTGTTCTCAACAGCTGTTTGCGAACATCTTTGGCCAATTCAGAATTAAAATAAGCACGAGTGCCGATAATTATACCGAAGCACATTCTTTCCTTGTTTTTCATCGTAAATAGTTGGTGTTAAAATTATACTTAGAAAATATTTATCCGATTAATTGATTTACTGCTTTCAGCCAGCCTTCACACCATTTCTCCATCAGTGGTAAGTTGCCCTGCGGTTCTATTCGGTAGCGGCTCCGGCGTAATACGGCCACTTGTTCAAAGCTCGTCCATATCTTGCGGGCCATTCCATTCATCACAACAGCTCCCAAAGCCGAGGCCTCCTCAACATCCGAACAATTGATCGGTACACGTAAACAGTCAGCCTGGAACTGCATTAAAAATTTATTTTTTGTAGGTCCTCCGTCAACCCTGATTTCTTTCAGTTTTATACCTGCCTGAGTGGTCATCGCTTTGACTAAATCATTAACTTGATAAGCTATGGATTCAAGCGCCGCCCTAAGAACATGTGGCTTCCCGGTACCTAAAGTCATCCCTAAAATGGCCGCCTTTATATCCCCTTGCCACCAAGGAGCACCCAGTCCGGCAAAAGCCGGTACAACATACACCCCTCCATTGTCTTCCACAGTAACAGCCAGTTCTTCTGCTTCATCGGGCGAACCGATCATCTGCAATCTCTGTTCCAACCACTTGATAGTACCGCCAGTACAATGAATATTCCCCTCAAAAGCATAGAACACTTTTCCAAGTGCGGCAAAACCTATGGAAGTGACCAATCCCCGAGGAGCTGTAGCAACCTTTTCGCCAATATTCACCATTACTGATGAACCGGTACCATAAGTGACCTTACCTAATCCCTCTTCAAAACACATCTGCCCAGTCAGTGCCCCATGCGAATCGCCCAATACACCGGCAATGGCAATAGGGCTCTTGAACAGCCCACCTACCGTAGTTTTTCCAAAAACAGCATCACAAGGCAACAATTCCGGCATCATGATTTTGGGTATAGTGAACAATTCCAACAAGTCATTATCCCATTGCATTGTATGAATATTCAATAAAAGGGTCCTGGAAGCATTCGTATAATCTGTCACATGGCGTTTACCATCGGTTAACTTCCAAATCAGCCACGTGTCAATGGTTCCCATCAATAAGTCTCCATTATCAGCAGCCTGACGGGCTCCCTCCACATTGTCAAGTATCCACTTCACACCACTAGCCGAGAAATAGGGGTCTAACAACAAGCCACTTCTTGCTTGTACAAACTCACTGTATCCTCTATTTTTCAAGTCATTACAGATATCAGCACCACGCATACATTGCCATACCACAGCATTGTATAGCGGTTTACCCGTATGTTTATTCCATACAACCACTGTCTCGCGTTGATTAGTGATAGCCAACGAATACATATTGTCTGCCGTTTCCTCTTCAATCAACTCAGCAATGCTTTTCAGCACATTCCGATAAATTTCTTCAACATCATGTTCCACCCATCCAGTTCGGGGATAATATTGTTCGTGAGTGACATTGACACGCTTCAGCATTTCACACCTCTCATTGAACAGCATAGCCTTGGTAGCCGAGGTGCTTTGGTCTATTGCAATTATCAAGTTTTTCATTTTAGGTATTATTAAAGGCTGATTATTTCTTACTTAAGGAAGTCAAGGGCAGTTTTCACGATACCAGGTGCATCCAACCCATAATGAGCAAAGATTTCGGAAGAACTCCCATGCACCACATTCTCGTCAGGAATCCCCAGAATTTTCACGGGTACGGGATTTTCGGAAATGATTTCAGTCACCATCGCTCCGAGGCCTCCATACTGACTATGCTCCTCAACCGTGATAATACGACCGGTTTCAGAAGCAGCTTTCAAAACAGCCTCCTCATCACAAGGTTTAATAAAGGACATATCCAGTACCCGGACTGAAATACCATATTTACGCAACTCCAAAGCCGCTTGATGTGCATGGTATACGGTTTCACCGGTTCCAATGATTGTCAAGTCGGTCCCGTCCAATAACATGTTTGCCTTACCTATGACAAAATCAAAATCATCGTTCTCATAGACATCAGGAACTGCTGCACGTCCTACACGAACATAAACCGGTTCAGGATAGTCAATCAAAAACTCAACCAGTTTTTTTGTCTGTCGGGCATCACAAGGCAACACAATATTCATACCGGGGAAAGTACGTAACACGGCAATATCATGCAAGCTATGATGGGTAGCCCCCAAAGCTCCGTAAGCTACTCCTCCACTTACTCCCAATATCTTTACGTTGTTCTGACTATAAGCCAAGTCTACCTTTACCTGTTCCAGACTGCGAGCCACATAAAAACATGCCGGGCCACACACAAACACTTTCTTTCCGCTATGAGCCAACCCGGCTGAAATACCCACAGCATCCTGCTCCGCAATACCACACTCCACGAATTGCTGTGGCAATTCTTTGGCAAAATCATTTAACGTCACCGAACCACGTGCATCCGTTGTCACAGCAATGATATCTTTGTCCATCCGGGCCAATGACAACAAAGTGTCGGTGAAACTTTTTCTGCAAGCTATCATATCAATTATATTCTAAATTTTTTATCCTTTCTGAAATTTCCCGAATAGCCAGTTCATACTGCTCGTTGTTCGGAACCCCATGATGCCATTTGGCCACTCCCTCCATAAAAGACACTCCCTTGCCTTTTGTTGTATGAGCCACCAGCAAATGAGGATGGTGATTTGCATAATCAATGGAACGGAAAGTCCGGATAATGTCTTCCATATCGTCACCATTCATATCCTTTACCTCCCAACCAAATGCCGTCCAACGGTCACGGATGTCATCAATCCCCATCACATCTTCCGTATCTCCACTAATCTGCAAATGATTACGATCTATTACAGCTACCAGATTATCCAGCTTGTACTGCCGGGCAGCCATTGCAGCCTCGTATATGGAACCTTCACCCTGCTCACCGTCTCCCATCAGCACATAGGTTTTATAATTCCTCTTATCCATTTTAGCTGCCATGGCTATACCCACCCCGACAGACAAGCCATGTCCCAAGGCTCCAGTATTCACTTCAATACCCGGAACTCCGATAGTGGGGTGCCCCGAAAGAATGGAACCATATTGCCCCAAGGTGTCCAAAATGCCTTCAGCCATGAACCCTCTGGATTCCAGCGTCACATACAAAGCCTCCACACAATGTCCCTTACTCAAAATGAAACGATCCCGCAAATTATCCTTAGGGTTACCTGCATCTACATTCATCACATCAAAGTAAAGAGCAGTAAGAACATTGAGGCAAGACAAGTCTCCACCGATATGTCCGGCTTTTGCTTTATAGATAATTTCAATTAATCTTTTTCGATTTCTTTCTGATTGAAGAATTAATTCTTTTGTTTTCATAGCTTATACACTTTCGTTTCCTTTGCAAAGGAAACAAAAGAAAAGCATAAATCGAAAGAAAACGAAAGATTTTCATTCCATATTAACATATTTTATGGCTAATAAGAAGGGAAAAGCAAATAAATAAAATATAAAACAAAAGCAAACGATAAAATAAAAGATAATTATTAGAATAAAAAAGAAGAAAAACAGTAAAAACGAACTTTCATTTGACTTTTTTTGACTACCTTTGCGAAAAAATTAAATGATTACACAATGCTCAATACTATAGACGAAGGAATCAAAGCGGTTCGGCAAGGAAAAATAGTGATAGTTGTCGACGATGAAAATAGAGAAAATGAAGGGGATTTTATCGTATCCGGCGAAAAAATCACCCCTGATATTGTCAATTTCATGATTACACATGGAAGAGGGCTTCTTTGTGTACCATTACCTCGTTCCCGTTGTGAAGAGCTTCAACTATACCCGATGTCGGAAGACAACACTTCTCTTTTGGGCACTCCGTTCACCATGTCTGTCGACCTGAAGGGCTACGGCTGTACAACGGGGGTTTCTGCCTATGACCGTTCTGCTACCATACGCGCTTTGGTTACTGGCAATATAAAACCATCGGAATTGGCACGTCCCGGACATATTTTTCCTCTCTACGGACATGAGAATGGAGTATTAGGACGCGACGGACATACAGAAGCCTTGCTAGACCTGACAAGAATGGCAGGATTGACACCCGGTGGCGCCCTCATTGAGATACTGAACCAGGATGGAACAATGGCTCGTTTGCCTCAATTACTTGAAATAGCAGAAAAGTTCCAGCTGAAAATTATAGCTATCAAAGATATCCAAGAGTATCGCAGGAACAACAAGATATAACAATATATAAAGTAGATATGGCACTAAACCAAAGAAGAGTCAAGATTTTGGACCTAATCCGCGAAGACGGACATGCAAAAGTTCAA
Source organism: Bacteroides sp. AR29 (assembly GCF_900217715.1). Lineage (NCBI taxonomy): Bacteria > Pseudomonadati > Bacteroidota > Bacteroidia > Bacteroidales > Bacteroidaceae > Bacteroides > Bacteroides sp. AR29. Next base: position 215,406 of record NZ_OBMS01000002.1, on the reverse strand, counting down.
GAATTAAGCAGGATTTTCAATGTTACGGATGTTACAATCAGACAAGACTTGGAAGCCCTTGAAAAATTAGGGTATATCCAAAGAGAACATGGTGGAGCTTTCCTAAAAGACGTAGGCTCATTTGCAAAAACCGGAAAGGTCTTCAACCAAAACCATATTGAAGAAAAAAGAGAAATAGCCCGAAAAGCGGTATCGTTTATCCGCGAAGGCGAATGCATCATTCTCGATTCAGGTTCCACCACTACAGAAATAGCCAAACTACTTACGCAATACAAAGAGCTCACTGTCATCACCAATGCACTGAACATAGCGTTGATATTGGGCGAAAATCCCGGTATCACCCTCATCGTGACGGGAGGAGAGTTCAAAGCGCCTACCCTTTCACTGACCGGAAAGATGGCAGCCGACTCACTCAAAGGTTTCCATGCCAACAAATTATTCCTCGCCACAGCAGGAATATCTCCGGACATGAGCCTGACTTATCCAAGCCTCAGCGACCTGATGGTAAAATCGGCCATGATAAAGGCTGCCGAAGAAGTCATCCTGGTAGCCGATTCTTCCAAAATCGGGATAAGCGCATTCGCAAGTTTAGGGTCGATAACTATGGTGAACTCCTTCATCACAGACAATCATATCTCGAAAGAGAATATTGAGAAAATGAAGGGGAAAAACATAAATCTCCTGATTGGATAATTGAAAGGGAAAAAGAGACCCGGCCCTCGTACCCATTTATATTATATTACAAATATAAGTACAATCTGCCTGTATTCCCATGCCTTTTCATCTCACTCACTGAACGAACCGGATTCAGTCAGGGACTGAAAGCCTTTCACTCAGGGACTGAATGCCATTCAGTCCTTGAGTCATTGCACCCCCTCTCAGAAGGTATCAGGAAGGAGGTATAGCAAACCACCCACCCCGTAAAAACAAGCAATAAAATTATAGGACATCCTCCTCTGAAAGCCGATATGCTTCCCTGACCACTTCCTGCGGATAGCCGCACATCTCGATAATCCGGATGGCATTACGTTCCGTCACCGGTCCCGGCTTCAACTTATAATCAAAAGACAATGTATTGTCGGCAACACACTCACAAAAATGAAACAATTCATATTCGTCCTCAAGTAAGGAAGCCAGTTCGACATCGTGAGTGGAAGCAAACACAATACTGTTCTTGTGCGCCAAAGCAGACAGCACAGCTTTGGCTATAGCTATCCGTTCCACCGTATTCGTCCCCTTGAACAACTCGTCCAGCAGGAAAAACCGCCAACACTCCTTTCCGGCTTCCAGCATCTCTCGAACAATTTGCACCTCCTGCAGAAAGAAACTTTTTCCCTCCATCAGACTATCCTCCAGATGGATAGCAGAATATAACGCAGTATCCATAGGAAAACGGAAACTGCGAGCAAAACAAGTATGGAGCACTTGTGCGGAAAGCAGGTTAAGTCCGATGGCACGGATAAAAGTTGTCTTACCGGACATATTGGAGCCGGTAACAAGGACAGATTTGCCACAGAGTGTAATGTCATTAGGGATACAACGTTCTATAAGCGGATGATAAAGCCCTTCTGCATGAAACGTTTCACCCTCGCTGCAAGCTTCCGGTAAAACATAATAAGGCAGCCCATTCCGGAGTTCGGAAACAGAGCAAAGCACATCCACCAATCCGAAATAGCGGAAAACCTCTTCAATCTGTTCCTGTCTACCCTGCAATAGAAAGAAAGCCTTGGAAACCGGAATAACTTCCCGCAGAAAAAACACATTCACTATCTCGGTGAAGAAATAAGCGAAAATGGCGATGTCGCTCTCCAGTCTGATACTGAAACGGAAAGTGGAAAGTTTCTTTCGCAACGGATGCAATGCCTGCAAAGTCTTTTGGATATCCCGATGCACGGATGCACACAACGGAATCTGTGCCAACTTCTCCGCTTGCCTGAGCAACTGCCATAACTGAGGAATGGAAAAGAAATAGCCCTGAATCCGCGCCTTGCTGCGATAGTGCAGTACCATGTTCACCAATACCGATGTGCACAAAATCCCCAAAACATAAAGCGAAGACGTAATGTAAACTATTCCCAACAAAACAAAAGGCGCGAATTGCAAGATAGTCAGCAAACGGTAAAAGCGGCGGGAATACACGGGATGGGAAATGGAGAATAGCGATGCAATGGTATAAGCATCCGGCGTATCCAGTTTCCGCAACTCCGACCGGATTTCTGCACGCAACTCCTTGTCAGCAGAAAGCTTACGAATCACTTCCTCTTGTTCCGAAATCTCCGAAAGACGGTTGTAATGCAACACGTCGTAGAGGTACTGTCGGCCCACACAAGAAGAGGTACGGTCAGCCCATTCGAAAAAATCATCCAGATTGAGGTCATCCCAGGTTTTCTGCGACACCAAATGTTCTGTCTCCCTCGCCGACCGGTACTCGTGGTATAGCGATATATCCGAAAATGACTGTTCCATCAAAGAATTATTTGGAATGATGCACAAAAATAATGAAAAGATTGCATTCTATCTAATTTCCTTGCTGCTTTCCCTATATTATGTTTACTTTGCGGATACAAACACTTTTCATTACTTCACCATTAAAATTATAACAAGATGAAACACACTTTTTTCACATTGACACTGTTTTTACTGGCCTTACTGTCAACATCATGCGGAAACAAGAAAGTAGCATATCAGAATCCCCTGCCCATGGCCTTCGGAGACCCGTTCCTACTGAAAGCTTCCGACGGCAAATACTATATGTACGGAACGGGCGGAGTATCGAACGGTTTTAAAGTATACTCCTCCGATGACCTGGTGACATGGACAGACGAGGGTCCCATCTATCAAGGCGGCACCTCCGACTCATGGGCCACCGACTGTTTCTGGGCACCCGAAGTGTATGAACGGGACGGCAAATACTACCTATGGTTCAGCGCCAACTGGAAGGAAAATCCCACTAAGGAGCAAGAGAACTTCCGTATCGGTGTAGCCGTAGCCGATAAGCCTACCGGCCCTTTCAAAGACCTGTTCAACCAACCGGTATTCGACCCCGGCTATCCTATCATCGACGCAAACATACTCTTTGACGATGCTTCCGGAAAGACCTACCTCTACTACTCCCGCTGCTGCTACAAACATGCCGTTGAAAGCGAAGTTTCAGCATGGGCTAAAGAAAAGGGCTGGTTTGACGAGATTGAGGAAAGTTGGATTTACGGCGTGGAACTGAAACCAGATTTCTCCGGTATCATCGGAGAACCGGTAGCACTGCTTTGCCCGCCCCAGACAATGGACGACCCTCAAGCGGAATGGGAGAACCGCTCGGTGACTTCACATGAAGTCAACAGACGCTGGACAGAAGGTTCGTATATCGTGAAGCACAAAAATCTTTACTATATGCTGTACTCTGCAAACTTTTTCGGAGGGAAAAATTATGCGGTGGGTTATGCTACCTCCCAGAACCCCTTAGGACCATTCACAAAAGCTGCCAACAATCCGGTGCTGCAAAAGAACACAGAGCAAGGCGGCATCGTGACCGGAACCGGGCATTGTATGCTCATCGACATTCACAATCGGCTCTACTGTGTCTACCATGGACGCACCGAAACCACCGGTGACGAACGAATGGTATTCATCGACCTCATAGACATCCAACCAGACGGGAAACTGGTAGTCCACGGACCGAATACGGATTTACAGAAAATCACATATTAAAGCTATCAGGCGCAGACTGTACAGCATTTCACGGTTCATTATTCCCCGTGGCTCTCCTATACATTCCGCGCCTGATGAAAATTAAAAAGGACATATCCATACACAACAATCCGCTCCATATTTGTTCCTGACTTCAATTCTATTTTCACCGGTATCCAATACAATGCCTTTCCATTCCAGTACATTTACGGAATCAGGTTTTGCAGTCCCATATGCTTTGCCATTGATATACAATTTGGCAGCTCCGCTATTGCTGAATACTTGCACATCAACGGTTTTGCGGGTTCTGTTTACCAATCGTTTTCCTGCGATATATACAAACTTATCTTCTTGATTCCAGTTTGCCTTATAAAAGTAAAAGGCATCTTTCTTTATTTTCCGGTCGTAAGTCACCAGCCCCTTATCGTTGCGTCCCATAATGGATCCCTCCCTACGGCCTGCCGCCGAAAAGTCGAACATGCACCAGATGAAGTTGCACCACAAGAATTCGCGTTCCTGAAGCTGTTTCCAATTCTCCACATGATAATAAGTCTGCCAGTTTTCGGGATGCCATTGCCCCCACGGTTCCGGATGCCTCAGCGAGTCCTCCTGCTGGAATACGCATGCCCCGGCACCATACTCGCTGATGCCCATCTTCCGCTCCGGATGTGCTGCATGCTCGCGGTCTATCCAGCGCCCCATGTCATCCATGTTGTCGCCATACCAGCCGAAATACTTGTTGAAAGCAATCAGGTCGGTGAATCCGTTGAAGTCGTCATCCTGATTACTGGCTCCCATAGTGGGACGGCTCGGGTCCAACTGACGGGCCAAAGCATGAAGCTCTGCCGCCATACGCGAAGGACGGTCCAGCCAACCGGAATTTATCTCATTGAACAGCCCCCAGAACAAAATGCAGGGGTGATTGTAGTTCTGTAAAATCAGTTCCTTCAATTGCAGGCGCAAGTTTTCATCATAAGCAGGATTATTCACATAAACATTGACAAAAGGAATCTCAGCCCATGCCACCAGTCCCCGCTTGTCCATCTGTTGATGCATGTATTTGGCTTGCGGATAGTGACAAAGACGCACGGCATTGCATCCCATTTCCTGCATCAAGTCCAAATCTTCATCATGGTCTTGCGGATAAAATGCCGAAGCGCGTTCTGCCCTATCCTGATGCCGGTTCACGCCATTCAAGCGATAAGGCTTTCCATTCAGGAAGAAACCTTTCTCCGCATCGGCATGAAAGTAGCGGAAACCTATCTCTTCTTCGCGGCGGTCTATCTCTTTTCCATCCTTACGCAATATCACCACTCCTTTATATAAATAGGGATTCTTCACTCCATCCCACAAATGAGGCCTTTCAAGCACTATGTCCATCATCACCTTTTTATCCTCACCCACCTCTGCACTGGCAACACGGCAAAGCAACTTTTCCTTGTCATATAGTCGAAACTCCACCTCGCAACCGGTCACAGTAGTTTCCCTTGCCGAAAGCAGTGCTTCAATTTTCAAATGGGCCTTTTTCTCCGATACATCGGACTGAGTGAAGAATACACCTGAAGAGGCATAATAAGCAGGTTCTATGCAGACATCCTCCGTCACCAGCAGTTCCACCCCCCGATACAACCCACCAAACATATTGAAGTCGCCGCAAATGGGAGCGACATCCATAGTCTGAGCATTGCTGACACGAATTTCCAATACACTTTCTGTTCCCGGGACCAGGAAATCAGTCAATTCTGCCACAAATGCCGTATAACCACCCTTATGTTGCATCACAAAATGATGGTCGATAAAAATGTCGGCAACCGTCTGTGCAGCCATCACTTTCAAGAAAAAACGTTTGCCCCGATAATGGGCAGGAACAGACAACTTACGACTGTAATTGCATAATCCCCTATAATAATCGGCATTGCCAAACATGCCATCGCCCGCATTCCAAGTGTGAGGCAAAGTAACCTTCACTATTTCCGAAGCAGGTGCCTGAAAACCCCGGTGGAAATTCCATCCTTCATTCAGTGGAATCACCTCTACGGCAAATACACATGTTGACAATATTCCCAAAGAGAATAAAAATAAAATGATGAATCTGTTCATTTTCGATAAAGTATTAGAAGGTTAATCATATTGGCAGGAACCAGTCCTTCCCTGCAAAGGTATGAAATAAATGTTGAATAATAAATGAGAAAAACACTTCAAGACACGCAAGACAACAAACGGATGGCATGTTTAAGACTTATACGACCGCGATGCAACATTACAGACCTATTAATGCAACATATTTACGTTTATTTAAATAAGATATTGCTATCTTTGAGAATTCAATTTCAGATTATATAGTATGTCTTTTACAAACTATTTACACAAATTAGTGTTCCCCCTCATTATTCTGTTACTGGCTTATCTGCCGTTAGCAGGACAAACTCCGTATGTATTTCGCCATCTGAAAGTAGAAAACGGGCTTTCAAACAATAACGTAAAAACCATATTGAAAGACTGTGAAGGCTTTTTATGGATAGGGACCGCCAATGGATTGAACCGATACGACGGATATAGCTTTAAAGTGTATCAACCCAAAGAAAAAGACATCCATTCTTTATTGTCTAACGACATCTGGAACTTACAGGAAGACGGTTTGGGCAATTTGTGGATTGGAAGCGAGGCAAGATATTGTATATACGACCGAGACAAAGACAACTTCATTACCGATATTCCCTCATACCTCCTTAAAATAGGCATCCAGATAAATGGTACCTACAAAGTACATGTTGACAAAAGACACAATTTATGGGTACTGCAAGGCCAAAATGCTTTTTACTTCAATTTTTCTCATAAAACCCTTAAAACATTCAAAATAGAAAACTTTCCAGAAGAAACTCCGGAACTGAGTATCAGCGATGATGGTGAAAACCTATATCTTCTTTGGAATTCGACCTTATTGAAACTAGAGAACAACGCAAAGAAATGTAAACGGGTAGATAACATCAGCTTACCCTCCAACTCTATTATCGAAAAGCACATATACACTGATTATCATGGAGGCATCTGGCTATATTCATATACCGATGAACAAATATTCTATAAGAAAAACATAAAATCGGAATGGAACCAAATCAAGCTCCATTCTAAAATAGAGACAAAAAGTAATGCGGTAAGGAGCATACTGGATGACTCGAACGGACATGTCTGGATAGGAACGGACCATAAAGGAGTATTCATTTATGACTACGTAAATGATAACCTTGTCAACCTCCTGAATACCCCTATGTCTTCCACATCCCTTGCTTCCAACAGAATAAATACAATCTACCGTGATGATTCAGGCGTCATTTGGTTAGGAAATTTCAAAAAAGGAGTTTCTTATTATCACGAAAGCTTCCATGAATTTATTGATACCCAGCATAAAGAATGCGGTGATATAGCCTCCATTTTAGAGGATAAGGCCGGAAACATTTGGCTGGGAACAGACGGGAACGGACTTTATGTAAAAGAAAAGCAAAAAGGATTTGCCATTCGCAAACTATCCATCCCCGACATAGCCATCATCAGTCTTCTCGAAGACCATAAAGGACGGATTTGGGCAGGAAGTTATCAAGACGGATTGTTCTGCTATGAGAACAACAGTATTCGCCATTTTACTCCAGAGAACAGCCAACTGCCATACAGTGGCGTATGGAGTATGAAGGAAGACCGATATGGAAACTTATGGATAGGTTATGTACTGGGAACTTTGGTTTGTTTTAATCCGGACGCAAATACTGCGACAAGTTATCTGCTGCCTGATGGGAATAATATCAATGTACTCAATATCTGTTATGACTATGGAGACAAAATGTATATCGGGACTACATACGGACTCTGTGTAATGGACATCGTGACGAGAAAACCCGAAATGATTTATGCCAATCGAAAAGAGACACAGCCATTCAAGCAACTCTTCATTTCCACTGTATTCAAGGACGACAGAGATATATTGTGGTTAGCCCATAAACAAGGATTGACTGCCTGGGACTTAAAAAATGATTCACTACACTGGTTCGACGTAAACAACGGATTGTGTGACAATCTCATTAACAGTATAACCCAAGACAATCATGGTAACATGTGGCTTGCAACAAGTAATGGATTGTCTATATTGGAAGTAACCCCGGACACCCAGGAAGGACTAGACTTTTCTTTCAAGAATCTTTCTACCAGAGACGGATTGCCAGAAAATCATTTCAACTCCCATTCCGCTTGTAAATTGTCCAGCGGAGATTTACTGCTGGGAGGCACCAGTGGCTATACATCTATAAATCCGAACAAGCTGACCGAAAAGAGCCGACCGCTGGCAAAGGTGTATTTTACAAATCTGACCATTGGCAATCAACATATAGAAGTAGACTCAATATATGAAGGGCGCAAACTATTAACAACTGTACTTGGCAGAGCCCCATCATTGTCTGTCAGATATGACGATTATTTAATCTCCATCGAATTTGCCGCAGGCGATTTGCTGAATGCTGATAAAATAAGATATGCCTATAAACTGAAAGGATTAAATACCCAATGGTACTATACAAACGAAAACAAAGTGGCTTTCACCACCCTTCCTCCTGGCAATTACAAACTATTGATTAAAGCTTGTAACAGTGACGGTATATGGAATGACGAAGCTAGTGAGTTGAATATAACCGTTTCATCTCCAATATATTTAAGTAATGTTGCTATCATCTTATACATATTGTTTGCCATTGGTATGATATCCTATGTAATATACCGATTCAAAAAGCATCACTACATAAGACTGGAGCAACAACGAGCAAAACTGGAGCAAGAACAAAAGTTGCTCCTGAATGAGATGAAGCTAAAGTTCTTTACAAATATAAGTCATGACTTACGTACACCACTGACGCTTATCATTAGCCCGTTACAAATGTTATTATCAGAAACCCTGGATGACGGAATACGCAAAAAACTAAATACAATCAATAAAAATGCACAGCTATTACTTACATCAATAAATTCTCTGCTTGATTTCCGGAAACTGGATGTAGGAGCCGAGACAGCCCATTACAAATCGGGAGATATTGTCAACTTTATCCGCGAGATTTGCAGTACTTTTCAAGAGTATGCTCTTGACCATACCATCAACTTCTGTTTCATGTGCGAAGTAGAAAACCTGAACATGTCCTTCGATCCGGTTAAAATAAAAAAAGTAATGAACAACTTGTTGTCCAATGCCTTCAAATACACTCCTGATAAAGGAGAAATCAATGTACATCTTTATCGCGAAGATGACAATGTATGTATCTGTGTGGCAGACAACGGACAAGGTATCATAGACAAAGACAAGAAACATATCTTCGAACGTTTTTATCAAGTGCAACAAACTTCGGAAAAAACCGGCAGTGGAATCGGCCTGCATATTGCAAACGAGTATGTACATCTACACAAAGGAACAATCTCCGTTACAGACAATTTTCCTAAAGGTTCCGTATTTACCGTTAAATTGCCTATCGTCACATATGCCAGTGAAAAGGAGGAATTACTTCCGGAACTGCTAAACAATGACAAAGCTCCGAATGAGCTTCCCGTTCCAAATGCGGAAGAATTGCGGTATACCATCTTGTTGGTGGACGACAACAAGGATTTCTGTAGTTTCATGTCTGAATACCTGTCCGATGAATACGCCATACAGGTTGCCTACAATGGAGCAGAGGCATTGAAGATATTAGAAAAAAACAGTGTCAATATTGTAATAAGCGACATCATGATGCCAGTGATGAATGGAACAGAGCTATGTCGGCAAATCAAAACAAACATGCAATGGTCCCACATTCCCGTTATATTGCTTACAGCCCGTATGGCAGAAGAATACAAAAGTGAAGGATTTGAGCAAGGAGCCGATGACTATATCGTAAAGCCTTTTGACTTCAAATTACTAAAGCTGCGCATCAGGAAATTTATTGAATGGACAGAAAAAAGCCATCGTAAATTCAGTCAGAAAATAGAAGTGACACCTAATGAAATAACAATCACTCCACTAGACGAACAATTTATTGAAAAAGCTATCAAAATAGTAGAAGAGCGCATGAGTGATTCCGACTTCTCTGTGGAAATGTTAGGAGCAGAATTGGGGTTGAGTCGTAGCCATCTCTACAAAAAGCTGATGTGTATCACCGGTAAAGGTCCGGCAGAATTCATCCGGATTATCCGTTTGAAGCGCAGTAAGCAACTTCTAAAGGAAAGCCAGAAACAAATTGCAGAAATTGCCTATGAGGTGGGATTCAGTTCTCCAAAAAGGTTCACTGTAAACTTCAAGAATGAATTTGGAATATCACCATCTGATTACATCCGCAGTCTAAAATGATAACTTGAAACATAAAGGTATGTTATTTGAGACATGATAGACCTATGCTATTATGATAACTTTCCATATTTGCAGTAGCTTTTAATAACAGTTATTTTTAAATCTTAAATTAAAGTATTATGAAGTTACACGCAAATGTATGCTCTCAATGGGAATGGACAAAATTGAGACAATTGCTTGTTATCGTGTTACTAGGTTTGGGTATTGTTTCCACGTATGGACAAACCAAAACAGTATCCGGTATCGTTAAATCAGAATCGGGCGGTGAGCCACTTGTAGGAGCCACCGTCAAAGTGAAAGAAACCAATACGGGCGGCATTACCGACATCGACGGCCGTTACACCATCCAGGCAAATCTGGGACAAACATTGATAGTCTCTTACATCGGCTACCGCACCAAAGAGGTGAAAGTAGAGCGCACCACCCGCATCGACATACTGCTGCAAGAAGACAATGAGATGCTGGACGAAGTAGTAGTAGTGGGATACGGTACGATGAAACGCAGTGACCTGACCGGTTCCGTAGTCAGCGTGACGGGTGACGAACTGAAAAAGTCCGTAGTCACCTCGCTCGACCAAGCTTTGCAAGGACGTGCCGCCGGTGTGCAGGTGACCCAGAATTCCGGAACTCCGGGTGGCGGTATCTCGGTCAGCATCCGTGGTATCAACTCCTTGAACGGCAACGAACCGCTCTACGTTATCGACGGTGTAGCCATCTCAGGCAACAACACCAGCAACAGCAGCGTGCTCAGTTCCATCAACCCTGCAGACATCGTTTCCATGGAAGTATTGAAAGATGCATCGGCCACAGCCATCTATGGTAGCCGCGCCTCCAACGGTGTAGTACTCATCACCACCCGTCAGGGCGACGAGGGCAAAACGAAGGTCTCCTACGAAGGTTACTATGCCTTGCAACAGCTTCCCAAGAAACTGGAAACACTGACACTCCCCGAATATGCAGTTTACCAGAACCTCCGCGCCGCCACCATCGGCTTCGGTGCACGCGAAGAGTTCAAAGACCCCTCACTCCTCAGCCGCGGTACCGACTGGCAGAATGAAATCTTCCGCACTGCCCCGATGCACAACCATCAGATAAACATCTCCGGAGGTTCGAAGAGCATGAAATACTCGCTCTCCGGCGGCTACATGCAGCAAGACGGTATTGTATTCGGTTCGGACTTTGAGCGTTTCTCTTTCCGCGTCAACATGGACAACGACATCAACAAGTGGCTCACCACCGGCTTGCGCGCCTCCGTAGCCCGTACACAGCAGACCAACAACGTAGACGGTTCGGGTGCCATCTACAATGCCCTGAACCAGCTCCCCGAAGTGCCTGCCCGCAACCCGGACGGCAGTTTCGGCATGCAGACGGAGAACATGTATGGAACTTACTTCTCCAACCCCCTCTCCGACCTTATCCAAAATGAAAACTATAGTCGCAACACACAAGTCTATGTCAACGCCTTTGCCGACATCAAGCTGTGGAAAGGACTCGTATTCCGCACGGAATATGCCGCCAACTTCAATTACAGCAACGACTATAAGTTTACCCCCTCCTACGACTACGAGCACTTCAAGCAGCAGTCGTCAGCAAGCCGTGGAGCCGGCAACGGAAGCAACTGGACATTGAAAACTTACTTTACTTATAATAATACCTTCGGCAAACACGGCCTCTCTGCCATGCTGGGACACGAAGCGCAAGAAAACAAGTACGAGTCGCTGAGCGGCAGCCGTACCAACTTCCTCTTCAACTCCGTACACGAACTGGATGCGGGTGATGCCACAACAGCAAAAGCCAACAGTTCCCGTGGTTCATCCGCCATCGAATCATACTTCGGCCGTCTGAACTACAACTACGACGACCGCTACTTGCTGACCGCTACGCTCCGTGCCGACGGTTCGTCTTCGTTTGCCAAAGAAAGTCGTTGGGGTTGGTTCCCTTCGGTAGCATTGGCTTGGAAAGTCAACAACGAAGCTTTCCTCAAAGATGTGGAAGCCATCAACTCACTGAAACTCCGCCTGGGTTGGGGTGTAGTAGGTAACCAATGGGCGGGTTCCTATGCCTACGGCGTCACCATGGCTTCGGCAGCCTCCATCTGGGGTACTGGTTTCTATGCAGGCAACTATCCTAATCGTGAACTGAAGTGGGAAGAAACAAACTCCTTCAATGTAGGACTCGACCTCGCCCTCTTCAACAACCGCATAGAGTTCATCGCCGATGCTTATTACAAGAAAACGGACAATCTGCTGATGCAAGCTTCTCTTCCTACCTACGTAAGCGGTCTGATTCGTGCACCGTGGGTCAATGCCGGTGCCATGACCAACAAAGGTGTAGAATTTACCCTGAACACGCACAACATCCAGACACGTGATTTCACCTGGACCTCAGGACTCACCTTCTCCATCAACCACAACGAAGTGACGAAGCTCTACTCCGAATCATCCGCTATTTCGGGAATCAACGGTTCGGAAACACTGACCTACACCATGGTGGGCGAACCGGTCGGGCAGTTCTACGGCTATAAAGTAATCGGTATGTTCAAGGAAGAAGGAGATTTCTACAAGAAAGGTGCCGACGGCAACTTCCTGCTCGACGAAACGGGCAACCGCATCCAAGTAGCCATCCCGAAAGACCAGACCATCGGCAAATCGGGCATCTGGGTAGGTGACTACATCTATGAAGACCGCGACAACAACGGTGTAATTGATGAGAAAGACCGCACGTTCCTCGGCAATCCGGCACCCAAATTCACGTTCGGCTTCAACAACTACCTTTCTTATAAAGGATTTGACCTCAACATCTTCCTGAACGGCTCGGTGGGCAACAAGGCTATCAACCTGATTCGCCGCACCTTCACCGATCCCATGCGTAACAGCAACCTGCTGAAAGAAGCTACCGGCATTGCCCAAATCGCCATGCACGACCCCGAAGTGGGCGACGAGGTACTTTCCAATGTTTACGTGGCCAACGCCGATGCAGCCAAAGTACAACGCATCACTACCAGTAGCGCCAACGACAACAACCGTATCTCCGACCGCTTTGTTGAAGACGCTTCCTACCTCCGCATAAAAAACATCTCGCTGGGGTACACCTTCCCACAGAAATGGTTGCGCCGTTTGCAGATAGACCATCTGCGCCTCTACGTCAACATCCAGAACCTCTGTACCATCACAGGCTACAAAGGCTACGATCCCGAAATAGGCGCTTTGAACTACAATGTATTGCTACGTGGTGTGGACGATGCGCGCTATCCTTCGCAACGTATCTATACATTTGGCCTTAACTTCAATTTCTAATGAGCCAGACAAATCATTTATCATTTAAAATCTCAATATAGTTATGAAACACAGATTTCTAACCCTTATATCATCGCTCCTTCTGCTTACGGCATGCAGCGACTCATTTTTGGAACGTGCTCCCGAAGGAAACTACGTAGATGTGACATACTACACTTCCGACGATGCACTCGAACAAGCCACTGCACCGCTTTACAACCGTGCATGGTTCGACCTCAACTCCCGCGCCATCGTGCCGCTGGGCAGTAACCGTGCCAACGATAACTTCAGTCGCTGGGGAGCTCCCGAGTTCACCAACTTCAAGGTGACAGCCCTGAGCGAAAACCTTGCCAATGCATGGACAGGTTTCTACTCGGTCATTACAATGGCCAATGCAGTTATCAGTGATGTGCAGACCAAATGTAGCAACAGCGTAAGCGAACGTGCCAAGCGCACAGCCATTGCCGAAGCCCGCCTGATGCGTGCTTGTGCCTACTTCTACATGGTTCGCCTCTGGGGACCGGTTATCATCATCGAAGACAACGACAAAGTGGTTGCCAATCCCATGCAACCGCTCCACCGCGAAGAAGATGTGCTGGAACTCGTTATTCGTGACCTCACTTATGCAGTCGAGAATCTTCCTGAAGTGGCAACCGCCAAAGGACGTGTCAACGCATGGGGTGCAAAAGGCATGCTTGCCAAAGTCTACCTCGCCCGCTCAGGCTGGAAAGGAGGCACACGCGACAACGCCGACCTGGAGAAAGCCAAGGAACTGGCCGCCGACGTGATAAACAACAGCGGCATCAGCCTTTACGAAAACTATGAAGACCTCTTCAAGTATAAGCACAACAACAATCCCGAATCGCTCATTGCCATGCAGTGGGTGCCACTGGGTGATTGGGGCGTATGCAACACTCTGCTTGCCGACCTCGCCGGCAACAGCAAGATGACCGGCGGTGTAAACGTATGGAGCAGCTATCAGGCAAGTATAGATATGCTCCAGCAATATGAGTTGGGCGACACTATCCGCCGCAACGCCACCTTTTGCACACCGGGTACATACTATTCATACATCTGCATTGCCGACGGTGGTTATACTTACGACGGCGCCACCTCTTGCATTAAAAAAGGTGTACCGGGCGGTCCGGACGACGACAATGACGGTTATATCCAGTCCATGAACTCTCCGCTCAACACCTACATCCTACGCCTTGCCGATGTTTACCTGACCTATGCCGAAGCTTGTCTGGGCAACAGCGAAGAACTGGCCGGTGGTCCCGGCCTGGAAGCATTGAACCAGGTGCGCGACCGTGCACGTATCCCCCGCAAGGAACGCGTAACCTTCGAAGACATCATTCGCGAACGCCGCGTAGAGTTCTCGATGGAGTATTGTAACTGGTATGACATGGTATCGTGGTATCACTGGAAACCCGACTACATGCTGAATTACTTCCAGAACCAACACCGCGGCTACACAGTAGACCTCATCGTGAAAGACGAAGACGGTTACCTCCACTTCGGCAAGAAAGAAGGCGACACTTTCCTCGAAGGCATAGAAAATTGGCAGGAACCGGGCGAGAACATCGAAATCCACCACGGCAACATCCTGATGCCTTATCCGGAAAGCGATGTCATCCAGAATCCGCTACTGAACGAAGAACCGGTAGCATACGAATTCAGTGAATAAACCAAGTTATACATTCATTATCTCAAATAACGACTTTAATATGAAATATATACATTTTCCTTTTGTGTTGCTCACCATCCTGTTGGCATGCAACCTTTTCACCGCCTGCAACGATGACGAGGGCGGCGGTGTTCCCGTAATCCACCACATCCGTCTTGTCGACCCAGAGAAGGCCGACAGTACGTTCACCGATGTAAATCCGGGCACCATGATTGTAGTCATCGGCGAAAATCTGAATGATGTGCGGAAAGTGTTCATCAACGAACAAGAAGTTTCGTTCAATAGCAACTACGGCACTTCCACCAGTCTCATCCTCACTATCCCCGGCGAATTGCAACTGACGGGTGCCAACCCCGAACTGAAAGGCGAACTGCGTATCGAGACCTCGCACGGCATTGCCACGTACTCCATGCATGTACTCTCGCCCGCACCCTACATCACCCGTGTAGCCACAACCTTCCCCGTGGAGACGGGCACGCCTCTGCGCATCGTGGGCGGTAACTTCTACGAAATTCAGCGCGTTTATTTCACCACTGCCGTAGACGACATCACCAATGCACCTGTTTCGGTAGAAGTAACGGACTACACGGTAAACAAGAACTTTGACGAAATATCATTCAATGCTCCCGCAGGCCTGATTGATGAAGGCAGTCTGGTAGTGGAGTGCTATACCGCATCCGCATTTACTCCCTTCCGTCGCACAGCCCTCCCACCAAGTATCAGCAAGGTAAGCTCCATGATGCCTATCACGGGTACCACAGTTACCGTACTGGGACAGAATTTTATGGATATCGCCTCCATCACAATGGGCAATCGCTCGGTAGATCTCTCTACTGTTACCGTAAGCGAAGCTAACGATATGCTTACCTTTACCATGCCGCGTGCACCGCAAGGCACTTGCTCACTCGCCATTACCACAATGGGCGGTACTGCCGAAGTTCCGGGCTTCTATCCTTTGGAGAATATAGTATTGAACTATGACAACATCGGTTGGTTCTCCTGGGGCGGGCAAGCTGTACCCGTCACTGCCGACGGTACAGCAGCTCCTTTCTTCTCGGATGGTAAATGCTACAGCATATCAGGGGAACTTTCAGCATGGAATTACTGGTGGGGCCAATTGCAGAACGGTGCCGTATGGGGCATTGACACAGCCTTCCTGCCTACCGATACACCGACTTCCGAACTGGCTTTGCAGTTCGAATGCTTCGTGGCAGTGGAATATGGCGAAGGTCCTGTATTCCGCATCTACCTCAAAGGGAATGAGGCTCACAACTACACGAACTATCGTCCGGTGAGCGACTTCACCGGAAAAACCGAAGTAGGCCAATGGATGCAGTGCAGCATTCCGCTCTCCGAACTGGTAGACGAAACCACTTGGGGCGAGTTCCAAAAACGTGACGGTGACGAGTTGGCACTCCAGATGACAAATCCCAGCGAAAACGGTCCATACAACATCGAAATGTATTTTGATAATTTCCGAGTTGTCAAGATACAATAATTTGAATTAAATTCTGGCACAGGATTACACAAAGTGACACCTTCTTTTAAACTCTTAGACGCTGATTCAATTGAATCAGCGTCTAAAAATAAATACACCGAAATTATTAAAACGAAATTTTACCGATACCATGACACAAATCTTCAAGAAAACCTTATTAACCAGCCTGGTTCTATTTCTGATGACAGCTTGCTCTGACGATAAAAAGGAGCTGAAAATCATCGTAGAGCCTACTTCTTTCCATTTTGAACAAACGGGTGGTAGCAAGAAATTCGGTATCACCCCCAATGAACCAGCCACTTTCCAAAGTTCGGAAGCATGGTGCAAAGTAACCTCGGAAAGCAGCACTCCCGTACAGGCAATCTATAACATAACCGTAGAACCCAACACTACGCCCGACGTGCGCAACGCCATCATCACCGTCAGCGTAAAGGAGCATATACAAGAAATCAACGTGGAGCAGGTGGCCTATATCCAAAGCGATGAACCGGAAAAATACACTGTACGCGAGAATCTCACAACCCACCAACTGATTAACGAAATGGGACTGGGCATCAACCTAGGCAACACGCTGGATGCCGTGGGCGACTGGATAGACCCAAGCAACATTCTCAATTACGAACAAGCATGGGGAAGCCCTATTATCACACAAGAAATCATTGAAGGATATGCCAAAGCGGGCTACTCATCTCTGCGCATACCGGTCAGCTGGGGCAATCTGCTGTCCGACGACTTCAAAGTGCATCCTGACCTGATGGACCGCGTAGAGAAAATCCTAAACTGGACCCTCGACTGTGGCATGGTGGCTATCATCAATATCCACCACGAAAACGAATGGATTAAACAAGTACCCACCGACAGCAAAGCAAAAGAAAAATTCACTTCCATCTGGAAACAGATATGTGAACGCTTCGAAAAGTACGGTGACCACTTACTGTTCGAGCCAATGAATGAAATCGGATACGATGAGATTTGGACTCCGTGGGGCGGTAGTGAAGCCGACAAGGCAAAGGCACTGGGATACGTGAACGACCTCAACCAGCTCTTTGTCGACATAGTAAGAAACAGTGGCGGCAACAACGCCAAACGTCATCTGTTGGTGGAAATCTACAACACCAACTTGGAGTATGCTTACGACCCCTTGTTCAAGATGCCGAATGATCCCGCAAACCGACTTGCTCTTACAGTGCATTACTATACTCCCGCAAACTTTGCCATACTGGGTGGAGGCGAGGTTGTCGATTGGGGTGTAGGCCGGGAAAGCTGGGGAACGGAAGCTGACTTCAAGGAACTGAACGACAATATGGACCTACTGAAGAAGAATTGCGTAGACAAAGGAATCCCCGTCATCATAGGCGAATATTGCGCCGACTCCAGAAACAGAACAAAGGAAGTGATAAGACTCTTCTGTGTTTCCGTAACCGAAGCCATCTACTCGCGCGGCATGTGCCCAATGCTATGGGACACTCCGGGGGGACAATACAACCGACAGACTTGCCAGTTCGACGACCCTCTCTTCTTAGAAGAAATGATGGCTATTCCGGTTAAATATCCACGGAATTAAACAAATATTCATAATCAATAATCAAATAAAAATGAACAGAATCAGCACTTGTTTCGCCAGCCTATTGCTTTCTTGTGCATTGACGGCACAAGCACAGCAATATCAACTGAATTCACCGGACGGAAAACTAATTGTCAACATCGAAGCCGGACAAGCCCTCAACTGGGCGATTGCCCACGACGGTACCACCGTTCTTTTGCCTTCAGACATTGCCATGCAATGCACTGAATCTGAGGGAAAGCCCATTGCTTTCACCTTCGGCAAAGATGTGAAGGTGACCAAAGCTACCCGCACTTCCGTCGACACTTCCTTCCCCACTCCTTTCTACAAAAAGGCGAGTGTGAAGGACACTTATAACCAACTCACGCTGAAATGCCGTAACGGCTATAGCATACAGTTCCGCGCCTACGACGACGGAGCCGCCTATCGTTTTGTTTCCGAACTGCGCAAACCTTTCTGCGTGAAGGACGAGATTGCCGAGTTCAACTTCGACCGCGATTACCACGCTTTCGTGCCCTATATTAACGACAATCGCGCCGGCGAGCGTTACTGCTACTCCTTCGAGTCCTACTACGATGAGGCCCCCCTCTCTCGCATGTACAAAGACTCGCTTGCCATTACTCCGCTGATGGTAGAACTGGAGAACGGAAAGAAAGCCGTCATTATGGAAGCCGGATTGTCCAACTATCCCGGCATGTTCCTCACTGCCAACCCACAGATGCCCCACGGAGTGAAGGCAGAATTCGCCCCCTATCCACTGGAAACAGTCATCGGAGGCTATGACCGCTTGAACCTCGTCCCTACCAAACGTGCCGACGTTATCAGCAAGCCCAACAATGCCCCCTACTTCTGCCCCAACGGGCGTCCCACAGGGAAACAGACCTATCCTTGGCGTGCCGTGCTTGTTGTTACCCACGACACACAACTCGCCAACAACGACATGATGCAACGCCTCGCACCCGAATGCCGCATCGCTGACACATCCTGGATTAAACCCGGAAAAGTGGCATGGGACTGGTGGAATACTTGTAACCTGACCGGCGTGGACTTCAAGGCAGGCATGAATACGCCCACCTATAAGAAATACATCGACTTTGCCGCCGAAAACCAGCTGGAGTATATCATCATCGACGAAGGTTGGAGCGGAAAGGAATCATTAATGGAAGACATCAGTCCCGAAATCAATCTCGAAGAACTGGTGGCATACGGCAACCAAAAGGGCATAGGCATCATCCTCTGGGCAAGCTGGCGCAATCTTACGGGAGGAGGCGACATCTCCCCTGCCGTGGAACAAGTTATCAGCCACTACGCACAAATGGGAATCAAAGGTTTCAAAATTGACTTCTTCGACCGCGACGACCAACTCGCCATCTCTTCTACCGAACAACTCGCAGCATGTGCCGCCAAGCATCACATGTTGCTTGACCTACACGGACTGAAACCCTTCGGCATCCAGCGCGCCTATCCCAACATCCTCAACTTTGAAGGTGTGAAAGGACTGGAAAACAGCAAGTGGGAGCCCATCGTGAACGGTGCACCCTTGCATGACTTCCCGCGCTACGACGTTACCGCCCCCTATCTGCGCCAACTCGCCGGTCCGATGGACTATACGCCGGGAGCTATGGTAAATGCCACCCGTTCCCTGTTCCGCTCCGTCAACGACCACCCCATGAGTCAAGGTACACGTGTACACCAGATGGCTATGTACACCGTCTTCGAAGCACCCTTGCAGATGCTTGCCGACAGTCCCAGCAAATACATGAAGGAACAGGAATGCACCGACTTCATCGCCAAGGTTCCCACTACCTTTGACGAAACCATTGCTCTTGATGGTAAAATAGCCGAATACATCACGATAGCACGCCGCAAAGGAAACACTTGGTTTGTAGGCAGCATGACCAACTGGACTCCGCGTAGCTGCACCATCGACCTCTCCTTCCTCAGCGAAGGCAACTACGAAGCCGAAATCTTTGCCGACGGCATCAATGCCGACCGTGAAGCTACCGACTATAAAAAAGAAGTACGCATCGTCACTGCCAAAGACAAACTCAATGTACAACTGGCACCCGGCGGTGGATGGACAGCACGAATTACAAAAAAATGAATCTGAGAAAACTGTTTCTGCCATTGTGTTCAGTAGCCTTGTGCCTGCAATCCTATGCACAAGACAAATCCTTCCTTAAGGATATGCTCTGGTATATAGACAACCCTTCTGTATTTGAAAAAGGACAAGAGGAAGGACACGCTTGGCATATGCCCGAAAAGAGCATGCTACTGAATGGGACATGGAAGTTTTTCTGGTGCGATACACCGGAAGGGATACCTGCACACTTTTTTAACCCCGAATTCCCGGATAAGCAATGGGGCGACATCAAAGTTCCCTCAAACTGGGAAATGCAAGGTTATGGTGACAAGCTGTTCAGAAATGTATCTGCTCCCTTCGGGGTGAATCCACCACATGCTCCCAAAGAGTATAACCCTACCGGACTATACCGGCGAACATTCAAGGTACCTGCAAGTTGGGCAGCAAAAGACCAGATATTTTTAAGGTTCGAGAAAGTGGCATCCGCTTCTTTTGTATGGGTCAACGGTCATGAAGTGGGCTACAATGAAGGAGCACAAGAACCTGCCGAATACAACATCACTCCTTATTTGAAGCCGGGCGAAAACACGCTGGCTGTCTGTGTACTAAAGTATTCGGACGGCTATTACCTGGAAGGACAAGATTATTGGCGACTGGCCGGAATCTTTGACGACGTATGGTTGTACGCCACACCTGCTGTCAGGATATTCGACTGGCAAGTAATCACAGAGTTTGATAATACGTATACCGATTCGCAGTTAAGTATTCAGGTAAAAATCAAGGACTACCAAAAGAAGCCAAATGAGAATTATGGATTGAAAGCTTACTTAAAGGATAAAAACGGCAAGATTATCTGTAACTTTTCCGCAGCTCCATTTGAAATGGACGCTGCGGAAAAGACAATACAGTTGCATACCTTGGTACAAGAACCCCGGAAATGGACAGCCGAGACACCCGAGCTTTATACGCTCGGTCTGGAATTATCCAATCCGGCCGGTCTGCAGAAAGACAAGATAGAAACGGTCATCGGATTCAAAAAGACGGAAATCAAAGACGGTGTTTTTTATCTTAACGGTATCCCACTGAAAGTCAATGCACAAAATTCGCACATGCAGCATCCCGAAGAGGGACATGTCATGGACGAAGCCACCATACGCAAGGATTTTGAATTGTTGAAACAGTTTAATTTCAATGCCGTACGTACCTCTCACTATCCTCCGGTGAATAAGTATTTGGAACTGGCCAATGAATACGGGCTTTATATCATAGACGAGGTGGGCGATGAAGCCCATGCCTCGGAATGGATTTCAAGTCTCCCGGAATACGAAGAGATGTATCGCGAGCGATGCCGCAGAATGGTGTTACGGGACAGAAACCATCCCTGCGTCTTGTTCTGGAGCGCAGGAAACGAAAGCGGTGAAGGTATCAACATTACCCACACCATTGAAGAAGGGAAATCGCTGGACCCCACCCGCTTCTGGATGTATGGCGGAAATGCATTCTCCCATCCGGCAGAAGATATTATCGGACCCCGTTACCCTACTCCTATGGAACTGGAAATGCAGGTAGGCATAGGAGAGGATTCCCGACCATCGTTTATGGATGAATACTTATCGGTTGCAGGCAATGCCGGCGGTGCCCTGGACGATTATTGGGAAGCCATCTACCGACATCCCCGCCTGATAGGAGGGGCCATCTGGGATTTTGTAAGTCCGGGACTGACCGAACGGATAAGGCAAGTGGACGACCTTTCGCCCTTCCATACTCCCGCCCATCTGATGGGAAATGCCCGCTTGGTGAAGGAAGGAAAGAACACGGTGCTGGACTTGAACGGTCACGACCAATGGGTAGAGGTCTATCGTGCAGACAATGTGGAGTTGAACAGTAATGAACTGACACTCACTTGCAGAATCTACCCCCGGAAACTGGTAAGCAGTTGCGGCTCATTCATCACAAAAGGCAATTATCAGTTCGGGCTGCAACAACGCGGTAAAGACAAACTGGAATTTTATATCTATACTGATAAAAAGCATTCCGTATGCGCCTCCTTGCCTACTGACTGGGAATACAACTGGCATCAAGTGACGTGCGTCTACGACGGACAGAAAATGTCCATCTATATAGACGGAGCAGAAAAGGCCTCCACACAAGCATCGGGCAATATCCGGAACTTCCCCTACCCCGTCAACATCGGTCGGAATGCAGAAACACACGGCCAAGAGACTTCGGTCTACATCTGCGATGCTCAAATGGACGAAGTCGGCATTTTCGCCAAGGCACTGACTTCCTCTTTTCACCCGGAAGAAGCCGCTCTGTGGCTAGATTTTGAGCAAGAGACGGAAAATGGTACATTCTACAGTTACGGCATCGGTGCACGTACGTACGGCAGCATCTGGCCCGACCGTAGCGTACAGCCCGAAATGTGGCAAATGAAGAAAACCGGACAACCTCTTTCTTTTTCCATGTCGGATGTGACAGAGGGAGTCGTTGAGTTATGGAATCGCAATCATTATACAAATGCTTCCCGATATGCCATACGATGGGAATTGAAAGAAGATGACAAGGTTATTCAATCGGGCGACTTGGCACTCTCAACAGCGCCGCTTAGCCAAGAGCTGGTGCACATACCTTATAAGAAGCCAGCCCTGATTCCCGGCAAAGAATACCGCCTGATGCTTCATGCCGTCCTGAAAAAAGATGAATTGTGGGCAAAAGCCGGACATGAGGTGGCATGGGAAGAACTTGAACTGCCTTGGAGCCTGCCATGCTCTTCGGAAGAAAAGGCTCAAGGCGTACCTTCCTATTCACTTTCGGAGAAAGAATTGGTTGTCTCCGGAGATGGCTTCAAATATGTATTCAACCGTACCGACGGACAACTGACGTCGATGGTTGTTCAAGATATGGAACTGCTGGAATCACCGCTCCGGCTGAATCTTTGGCGTGCCCCGCTGGCCAATGAGCTGGACAACTGGAATGCCTCCAGCGCCCGCTCCTCCAACTGGAAAGAAGGTTACGGATACACGGTAGCCACAGAAATGTATTCTGCAGGGATTGACCGCCTGACACATCAGCCCCTCTCTTTTTCGGTGTCCGAAACCACCGAAGGCGTACATATACACATCATTGATGCGGAATTGATGGGCAAAGGAGAAAAAGAGAAAAAAGACCTCTACATCGAAGGAGTACAGAACAACGGCATCATCAACCACTATGAGTATATTATCAATAGTGAAGGGACGATAGAGATACGCCATGTATTGAAGCCTGAAGGGAAAATGCCGCTTTGGTTTCCTCGCATAGGACTTACGCTGACCGTAAGCGATGCGCTCGACCAAGTGAAATGGTACGGCCGAGGACCGCAAGAGAACTATCCGGACCGGAAAACCGGCTATCCGATGGGGATATATGCCTCTACCGTACAAGCTATGTACGAGCCCTATCTAATGCCACAAGATTACGGATTGCGGACAGATGTACGCTGGCTGCAACTGACCACGGACAAAGGCATCGGCCTTCAATTCAAGATGAACGAATGGTTCAACTTCAACATTTATCCGTACAGCACAGACAATCTGACGAAAGCGATGTATACCTACCAATTGCAGAAGCAGAAAGGCATGACCCTGAATCTCGATTATGCCACTACCGGGGTCGGCTGTACGGCCCGCGGTGTATTCGGTGCTTACAAGGCGATGCCGCAGGAATATCGGAGAACCATCAGCATAAGACCTATGATGAAATAAAAATATTGTATCGGACTGGTAAGATTATGAAAAACAAAAATTACTTTATTCTATTAGTGTTGTTTTTAAGCGCTTTACAAATAAAAGCGCAGTATTCATTCGACAACGTGCTTTATGGTGCAGCCTACTATCATGAATATATGCCCTATAAGCGACTGGATGAAGATATCCGGCTGATGAAAAGAGCCGGCCTGACAGTAGTGCGCGTTGGAGAATCTGCCTGGGGAGTATTTGAGCCGCAAGAAGGAAATTTTGAATTTGAATGGATGGACCGTATTCTGGACAAGATGCATACAGCAGGAATTAAAGTCATATTGGGAACTCCCACCTATTCTATTCCTGCATGGCTGGCATATAAACACCCGGAAGTAATGGCCGAGCATACCATGGGAAACAAAGCCTACTATGGAATTAGGCAGAACATGGATTTCACTAATCCGACCTATCGATTCTACTGCGAGCGAATTATCCGCAAGATGCTGGAAAGGTATGCACAGCATCCGGCGGTAATCGGGTTTCAAGTAGACAACGAAACAGAAGCACGCGGAGTGAACAACAGAGACTATTTCTTCGGATTCAGAGACTACATTAAGCACAAGTTCAACAATGACTTGAACCTGCTTGCCAAGGAGTGGGGGTTGAATTACTGGGGGATGAACATCAACACTTGGGAAGAGTTCTATCCACGCGATGGAGTAACAAGCCCCTCTTATAAGAATGAATGGGAACGTTATAACCGGAAGGAAGTGGCAGATTTCCTGAATTGGCAGTGCGACCTTGTGAATAAGTATAAACGCAAAGACCAGTTTGTCACCCATTGTTTCATGCCCGACTTCCATAACATAGACCAAGTGGAAAGTTTCAAACAGATGCAATATCCTGCAATCAACATCTATCACGACGTACAAGATAAACAAGACGGCCAACGTATCGCTTATGCCGGTGACTACGTGCGCACAGTAGCCAAAAATAATTATATCGTCATGGAGACCAATGCACAAGGTATCGGATGGGATGCCCGGACTCAGTTTCCTCCCTACGACAACCAGTTGCGGCAGAATGTGTACGCACATTATGCTTCCGGAGCCAATATGGTGGAATACTGGCACTGGTCTACCCTGCACTACGGGCAGGAGACATACTGGCGAGGCGTGCTGGGCCATGACCTCCAGCCCAACCGCATATACAAGGAATTCACCACCACCGCCAAAGAGTTGGAAAGAATAGGCAGCCACATCGTGAACTTGAAAAAGAAAAACCGGGTAGCTATCCTCTACAGTCATGATTCTTATCATGCTCTCGGCTTCATGCCCTACACTTACAAGAGCAATTATCCCATTGATATGGTGCATAAAGCCCTCTATTTCCAAAACATAGAAACGGACATCATCCCTTGTGACAAGACAACCGATTTCAGCGGATATGACATGCTTGTCATTCCCCCTTTGTATGTGGCTACCGACCAATTGCTATTAGCCATTGATGAATTCGTACAGTCCGGCGGACACGTGGTAATGATGCACAAAAGCGGTTACTGCAATGAGCACTCCGCAGTTCGGGCCACCTTGGCTCCCGGGCCGCTACGCAAAGCCTGCGGCTTCCATTACCAGGAATTCTCCACTATCGGTGACTTATCATTAAAGGATAACCCCTTTCAATTAGAGGGAAAGAACCAGATAAGCGACTGGTATGAATTCCTGATTCCCGAGACAGCCACCCCGTTGGCTTATGCAGAGCATCCGTTCTTCGGCAAATGGCCCGTTGTCACCGAAAACAAGTATGGCAAAGGCAAACTGACCTACATAGGAGCCTACCCTTCGCAGGAATTGCTGAATGCCATCGTGCGAAAGGCAGCCATCCATGCCGGTATCATCTCTTCAGAGAGCGACGTGTTCCCCATCATACAGCGTTCGGGAATAAACAAAGCCGGAAAAGCCATCCGTTACTTCTTCAATTACAGCAGCGAGAGCAAAGAAATCACTCATAACTATCCGACGTCCAAAGAGCTGATTTCCGGCAAGACTGTAAAAGAAGGAGACCATATAACATTGCCCCCCTGGGGAGTTCTCATCATGGAAGTTTATTGACCATCAGAAAAAATGAGAAAAAATGAGAAAAAAGATATTTGCCTTTCTATTGCTAAGTGCCCTATATGCCGGCGCCCAAGAAGTTCCAGACTGGGAGAATCCTATTGTAGTCGGCATCAACAAAGAGCCGTATCATGCCACACTGACATTGCCTTCGCAAAAAGCCGATTGCAAAGAAATCATATCCCTGAACGGCAAGTGGCGATTCCAATGGTCTGCCGACCCGGGAAAGCGCCCGGCCGACTTCTACAAGAATGATTTCAATACCGACACATGGGATACCATCACAGTACCGGGAGCATGGCAATTGCAAGGTTATGGGAAACCTATCTATTCCAACGTAAACTATCCCTTCCAGAAGGATGCACCCAAAGTGACAAGCGAGCCTCCCGCCGAATATTACAGTTACGGGCACAGAAATCCCACAGGCTCTTATGTCACCACGTTCGAAGTGACGCCCGATATGAAAGACAAGTGCCTATACCTTCACTTTGAAGGAGTAAAATCGGCCATGTATGTCTGGGTAAACGGAGAGCGGGTAGGCTACAGCCAGAATTCGATGTCGCCTGCCGAGTTTGACATAACCGAATTTGTGAAGAACGGAACCAATCGTCTGGCAGTGGAAGTGTATCGGTGGTCGGACGGCAGTTATCTGGAAGACCAGGACATGTGGCGGCTTAGTGGAATACTCAGGCCGGTAGAGCTATGGGTACGTCCCCAGACAAATATCCGGGACTATAGGTTCAGCAGCGACTTGTCGGACGACATGCGTTCAGCTACATTCGGAACCGAAATTTGGATAAGAAACCAGACCGACCGCAAAGTAAAAGACCTGACCGTAGAAATAAACCTGGTGGGGAAAGACAACAGAGGAAATAAACTCGACAAAAAAATGGTGGCTCCCGTAGGTACTATTCAGGCCTTTTCTGAAACGAGCGTCACACTGTCCGAAATGCTCCGGGAGCCTCAACTATGGTCTGCCGAAAAACCGCATCTATATGACATCCACATCAAGCTTCGCAGGAAGAATGAACTTTTGGAATCGTTCGAATACCATTGGGGCATACGGAAAATAGAAATCGCGGGAGACGTCTTCAAAGTCAACGGGAAAGCCGTCAAGCTGAAAGGAGTGAACCGTCACGACTTTCATCCCCGTATGGGATTCTTTGTCGACAGCCAGACGATGGAAAGAGATATCCGGTTGATTAAACAAGCCAACATCAACATGATACGCACGTCCCACTATCCACATCTACCATTGCTGTACGAACTATGTGACAAGTATGGAATCTACGTAATGGACGAAGCGAACCACGAAAGTCACGCCTACGGTTTGGGGAACAAAGCATTAGGGGACAACCCGCAATGGACACTGGCCCATGTGGACAGGGCAGTGGCCGTGGTGGCAAGGGACAAGAACCATCCGTGCATCCTATTCTGGTCGTTGGGCAACGAGGGCGGAAGCGGAGCCAATTTGCGAGCCATGGCAGACACAGTCCGTGCCTTAGACCCCACCAGGCCGATATACGACGATACAGACCGCACGGTATCCGATGTCTATGACGAAGCCTATCTGCATCCCGACGCTTTGAAGGAACTTGGCAAGAAAATAACCGACCGCCCCGTATTCATGAGAGAATATGCCTACGCCATGGGAAATTCCATCGGCAACCTCAAGGAGTATTGGGATGTGATTGAAAAGGACGAGAGTATTATCGGAGCTGCCATTTGGTGCTGGGTAGACCAAGGCATTCCTAAAAAGCTGAACGGTGCACCGTTAAGTTTCGGCGAGAGCCCCTCGTCACTCCCATTACTGCCCGATGAATTCTGGGCGTATGGAGGAGATTTCGGGGACTATCCCAACGACGGTCCCACCGGCATTAACGGGCTGGTATCTCCCGACCGGGTGCCTCACCCCCATTACTATGAAGTACAAAAAGTATATCAATACATCAAGTTTGAAAAGAAGGGAACACAGCAAATCAAATTGACCAACGGGTATGCATTTTCCGATTTGGATGAATTCGATTACAGCTATGAGTGGATATGTAACGGAAAGGCTGTACGCAACGGCGACCTCCACTTGTCCGAAGGGAATCTGCTGGAGGTACCTTCAAGACCGGATAAGTGTGGGGAACTTTGCCTCAATGTATATGCCACGTTGAAGGAATCCACGACGTGGGCAGAGAAGGGCTTCAAAGTTGCCAAGGAACAACTTACGTATCATGACTATGAATTCCCACAATTGAAGGATGACGGCGGGAAGGCCACATTTAAGGAGACACCCGAAGCGGTGGAAATTATAGCCGCCGATGCCTTGTTCACCATAGAAAAAGGTACCGGTGCTTTGGTGAGTTGGCGAGTCAAGGGAGAAGAGTTGTTGCACAGTGCCTTGGAACCCTATTTTTGGAAACCGGCAAATGACATTCAGGTCCGCAACGGCTACAATGAACGTTTGAGCGCTTGGAAAAATGCAGAGCAAAAACGTATCGTAAAGGTATACCAAGCAACCGTAAACGATGGTATGGTGATAGTGGATGCCAGTCTCTCCCTCCCCCGGATAGGAGCCGGTTACCATCTCCGCTACACTGTGGACGGCAAAGGCCGCATACAAGTAGAAGCAACCTATCAGCCTGAAAAGGAAGATATTCCGCTGATGCCCAAATTCGGTATGCGCATGAGAATGCCCTCGGCGCTGAACCGGATAGCCTGGTACGGACGCGGCAAGTTCGAGAACTATCCCGACCGCAAGAGCGCTGCTTTCCTGGGAGTCTACGAGTGTGGCATACACGAATTTATCACGAACTACATCGTACCGCAAGACAATGCCAACCGGTGCGATACACGCTGGTTCATGCTGGGAGACAGTGAGCGATGGAAAATACAAGTCAAAGGCCTGCAACCCCTATGTTTCCGTATATGGCCCTACGGGGAAGAAGACCTGGAAGGGAAAGAGCATGCGCACGAACTGCCCGAACGCGACTTCATCAACCTGAATATCGACTCCAACATACACGGAGTAGGTGGAAACGACGGATGGGGCGCACAGACCATGAAGCCATACACCATTGACGGCAATCGCTCTTACCGGTATGGGTTTATCATGGAGTATATGGACAAAACAGAATAATCCGTTCATCAATGCATTCAAAAAGGGAATAAACATTTTGTAAACAACAATAAAGGTATGAAAAGAAACATCTTTAAAACAATTCTCCTATCCGCCTGCATCCTGCAAGGGGGCAGTGCATTGGCACAACAAGAGAAAGCAGAACCGGGCAAGTTCTCACCTACCTGGGAGTCATTGTCCCAATACGAAGTGCCCGAATGGTTCCGCAACGCCAAATTCGGCATATGGGCACACTGGGGTCCGCAATGCCAACCCGAAGCCGGCGACTGGTACGGTCGTGGCATGTACGAAGAGGGTGGTGCTGCCTACAAGTGGCACTTGGAGCATTACGGACATCCTTCGGAATTCGGCTTCAAGGATGTAATCAACGAATGGAAAGCCGAAAAATGGAACCCGGAGAGGCTGGTAGCCCTTTTCAAGAAAACCGGTGCCCGATATTTCTTTGCCATGGGCAACCATCACGACAACATGGACTTGTGGGACAGTAAATACCAGTCATGGAACTCCGTCAACATGGGCCCCAAGCGAAACGTACTGGGTGAATGGGAGAAAGCGGCTCGCAAAAACAAACTGCCCTTCGGTGTCAGCATCCACTCCTCCCATGCTTGGACATGGTATGAAACTGCACAAGGAGCCGACAAGAAAGGCCCATACGCAGGAATCTCCTACGATGCCCGCGTAGTGACTAAGGAAGACGGCAAGGGAAAATGGTGGGAAGGCTACGACCCGCAAGAGCTATACGTACAGAATCATGCCCTGAGCGGACATGCTTGGGTGGCATGGGACTGGCCCGAAGGAACCTCTGTCCCCCCACAGAGCTACTACGACAACTTCTTCGACCGCACAGTGGACATGATAAACAAATATCATCCCGACCTGGTCTATTTCGACGACAGCGTACTCCCCTTCTGGCCCATCAACGATACGGGGCTGAAAGTCGTGTCGCACTACTATAACCAAAACATGAAGCTTCACAAGGGCAATCTCAATGCCGTAGTCTTCGGAAAGAAGCTGGAAGCTAAACATAAAGAGGCCATCGTATGGGATGTAGAAAAAGGGGTTCCATCGGAATGCCAGGACAAGGCGTGGCAAACCTGTAGTTGCCTCGGTACTTGGCACTATAACCGCTCTGCTTACGAAGACAACTGGTATAAATCAGCCGAGACCGTCATCCACATGCTCATTGACATCGTCAGTAAAAATGGCAACCTATTACTAAGCGTACCAATGAAAGGAAACGGCACCATCGACGACAAGGAAGAAAAAATTCTGGAAGACATAGCCGCCTGGATGGAGGTGAACGGAGAAGGAATATTCGACACACGTCCCTGGTGTATTTATGGTGAAGGTCCCTCCACAGAAACAGCAATACCTTTGGACGGAGCAGGATTCAACGAAGGCAAGAACGCACCCTACACTTCTGCCGACATCCGGTTTGTGAAAAAAGGGAAATACTTGTATGCCCATATCATGAAATGGCCCTCAGACGGAAAAATACAGATAAAATCACTGGCTACCGGCAGTCCCTACTGCAAAGGAGAAATCGAAAAGGTAGAATTATTAGGAGGCGGAAAGGCAAAGTTCAGAAGAACTTCCAAAGGCTTGCTTATTGACCTTCCCAAAGACAAGACACCCAATCCTATTTCTTTGGTACTGAAAATCACTAACCGTTAAACTGCTGATATTGTATGAAAAAGGGATTTTTTTTAAGACTATTTGTCCTGCTGATGCTGACATTTTTCATAGCAGAACAAGGCAGAGCACAAACCTACCAACGCACCTCACAAGGCATAAAAAGCACTGTGCAAGGTATAAATATAGATATTAGCTTCTTCTCTCCTGTCACAGTGAGAATCTTAAAATCGCCTGACGGCTGGAAGTATACCAAAGAAAGTTTGTCGGTCATCGGGCAACCGGAAAAAGTAAAACTATCCGTCTCTTCGAAAGGGGGCATATTGACTATCAAAAGCCATCAGCTTACAGTCCATCTCAACGAAGAGACCGGACAAATAACTTTTGCCTCTTCCGATGGAAAATCGCTGTTGCAGGAACAAAATAAAGGCGCACGTTTTGATGATTTCAACGATGCCGGCACAAAAACCTTCAGCGTTTATCAATCGTTCACCTTAGAGAAAGACGAAGCTATTTATGGATTGGGACAATTGCAAAACGGCAAAATGTCGCAACGTAACCAGACCAAACGCCTTATCCAAGACAATCTTGAGGATGTGATTCCCTTCTTCCAGTCCGTCAAAGGCTACGGTCTCTTTTGGGACAACTATTCGCCAACCATCTTCAAAGACAATCAAGAAGAGACATCCTTCCTTTCTGAAGTCGGCGACTGCATTGACTACTATTTCATGTACGGCGAAAATGCCGATGGAGTAGTTGCCCAGATGCGCTACCTCACAGGACAAGTGCCCATGTTTCCATTATGGACATATGGATTCTGGCAAAGCCGTGAACGCTACAAAAGCCAAAAAGAGATTGTTGGCGTAGTGCAAAAATACCGCGAACTGGGTGTGCCCCTCGATGGAATTATCCAGGATTGGAGATACTGGGGAAGCAACTACCTGTGGAACGCAATGGATTTTTTGAACGAAGAATTCTCCGACCCCAAAAAAATGATGGAAGACATACACGGAATGAATGCCCACATTATCATCTCCATTTGGTCAGCTTTCGGACCACATACCAAACCCTATCACGAGTTGGATAAAGGGAACATGCTCTTCAACTTCCGCACATGGCCCGAATCCGGTTCCGAGAAGTGGCCTCCCAATATGGACTATCCATCCGGTGCCCGCGTGTACGATGCCTACCATCCGCAAGCACGCGACATCTATTGGAAGTACCTGAACGAGAACCTACGTTCTGTGGGTATAGACGGCTGGTGGATGGACTCTACCGAACCCGACCATTTTCACCCCATTCCTGAAGATTTTGACACGCCCACCTATTTGGGGTCATTCCGTAAAGTACGCAATGCCTACCCTTTAATGAGTGTAGGTGGAGTGTACGACCACCAGCGTGCCGTAACTTCGGATAAACGCGTATTTATCCTTACCCGCTCAGCCTTTGCCGGCCAGCAACGTTATGGTGCCAATACATGGACAGGAGATATCACAGCATCATGGGAAGTTTTGGAGAAGCAAATACCTGCGGGATTAAACTTCTCACTATGCGGCATTCCCCATTGGAACAGCGATATCGGCGGATTCTTCCTATGGCAATATCCCTTGATGCTGGATGACCCGGATTATCGCGAGCTTTATGCCCGTTGGATACAGTTCGGTACATTCTGTCCCATGATGCGATCACATGGGGAAGGTGCTCCCAGAGAAATCTATCAATTCGGCAAAAAAGGCGAGCCAATATACGATGCGATTGAGAAATACATTCGGTTACGCTACAGTTTGTTACCATACATCTACACAACTGCCTGGGAGGTAACTGCCAATCAGTCCAGCTTCATGCGTGCCTTGGCAATGGATTTTGCCCACGATCGCAACGTGTGGAACATCCACAATCAGTATATGTTTGGCAAATCCCTATTGGTATGCCCTGTAACCCAACCCATGTATACCCAAACAGTTTCGGACACCATCCGTGTAGAAGATTTCAGTACCGTTAAGTCTATGCGAATATATCTGCCTAAAAATACGGAATGGTATGATTTTTGGACCAATCAGAAACACTCCGGCGGACAATATATCGTGAAAGATACCCCTATTGACATTTTACCACTTTATGTGAAAGCAGGTTCCATCCTGCCAATAGGTCCCGAAGTGCAGTATAGCACCGAAAAATCATGGGACAACTTGGAGATAAAAGTGTATCCCGGTTGTAACGGCGAATTCACACTTTACGAAGACGAGAATGACAACTACAATTATGAAAAAGGAATGTACAGCACCATTACGATGAAATGGAATGACCGTACTCGCATGCTCACTATTGAAAATCGGAAAGGAGAGTTTTCCGGTATGTTGAAAGAACGGAAATTCAACATAGTAACTGCTGATGGCGCAAAAAAGGCAGTGGCTTATAATGGGAAAAAAGTAACGGTTAAAATGTAATGGTTTCTAAAAACAGCTATTAATTTGCATTATGGAAATAAATACTCGTATGAAAAAATATCATCATTATCTTACCCTTTTAAGTTTATTTATGCTGCTCGGCATCCTGAAATTGCAAGCAGCGATACAACTCCCTGCCATATTTTCCAACCATATGGTGCTACAACGTAACTCAGAACTTACTTTCTGGGGATGGGGTATTCCGGGAGAAACAATTTCCATCGCCCCCGAATGGATGAAAGGAGAAATAATCAAAACCCAAGTCAATAATACGGGGAAATGGTCAGCCCGTGTACCTTCCGGCGAAGCCGGCGGACCTTATGAGATTCGTTTCAGCGGCTCGTCAGAAGTAACCTTGACCGATGTCATGCTAGGCGAAGTTTGGCTGTGCAGCGGACAATCCAATATGGAATGGAGCGCCAACCACGGCATAAAGAACGGAGACGAGGAAACGGCAAATGCCCATTGTC
Organism: Bacteroides sp. AR29; assembly: GCF_900217715.1. Taxonomy (NCBI): domain Bacteria; kingdom Pseudomonadati; phylum Bacteroidota; class Bacteroidia; order Bacteroidales; family Bacteroidaceae; genus Bacteroides; species Bacteroides sp. AR29. The sequence continues at coordinate 181,751 of NZ_OBMS01000002.1, read as the reverse complement.
CCAATCTCCGAATTTTTCACGTGGCCAGAATAGCCGCCCCGTTCCCTCAAGAAAACTGTTTCTCGCAATGGACACAGTGCACGCCCGAAACGATGCGCAGCACGAGTGCCCTGGCCTACTTCTTCGGCCGCAACATCCAGGAAGAGCTGGACGTGCCGGTAGGAATCATCGTAGCCGCATGGGGCGGAACCACCGCCGAGACATGGACGCCCCGCGAATGCGTAATGAGCGACCCGGTCTTGTGCGACTATCCGTATGAATCCAATCCTTGGTTTCCGGCTGAAACAGGCACGTTGTACAACAGCATGATTTATCCCGTGATGCCCTACGGCATTGCCGGATGCATCTGGTATCAGGGAGAAGCCAACCAAGGCCGTGCCAGCTCCTACGCCCGGGTGATGCAGCGGCTGATAGGCTCGTGGCGTACCGGATTTAACAAGGAATTCCCATTCTATCTGGTCCAGATAGCCCCCTTCCAATACCACTCCAAAGACAACGGACCGGCACTGCTACGCGAGCAGCAGGCCATGTTGCCCGAAATGCTGGACAAGGTCAAGATGATTACCGTGTCAGATTTGGTGGACAATGTGCAGGACATCCATCCACGTGACAAAAGAAGCGTAGGCAAACGTCTCGCCAATCTTGCACTGGACGATACATACCATATATATGCAGGCCCCTATAAAAGCCCGGTCTTTGAAAGCGCCTGCCGCAAAGGCAACCATGTGACAATCTCTTTCAAAGACATAAAGAACGGACTGGCCGTACACGGGAAAAGGATAGAGGGGCTGATGATGGCCGCAGCCGGCCAGGAATGGCAAGAGGCCCGGGCCAGGATAGACGGGGGAAAGCTGATTGTCCCGGTAAAAGGAATCGAAAGCCCGGTTTCCATTCGCTACTGCTTCAGTGACGCTGCTCAAGGCAACCTTTTTTCAACGGAAGGCATCCCCTTAGCCCCTTTCCGGGCAGACAGCATTGCCTCTTCTGAAAACATTCCGGTTTCTACAGACAGCGCTTTGGAAGAATCTTTTGAATTCTCGCCCAAGTTCTCTACCGGCAATGCCAATCCCCTTCTCGACTTCCAATACATGGCCGACCCCACAGCAGTGGTGCACGACGGCCGCATTTATGTGTACGGCACTAACGACCACCAGCAATATGATGTAGTGGGCCGTAACGGGAAAAACACCTATCAGCACATCCATTCGCTGACGATGGTCTCTTCTGACGACATGGTGAACTGGACTTATCACGGAGTAATCAATGTAAAGGCTCTGGCTCCCTGGGGAATGGCTTCGTGGGCACCTTCCATCGCTTCGCGCAAGGAGGCCGACGGCAAAACCCACTTCTATCTGTACTACTCCAACAGCGGTTCCGGTGTAGGTATGCTGACTGCCACTTCCCCCGTGGGGCCCTGGACAGACCCATTGGGCAAATGTGTGGTAGACGGTAATACTCCAGGACTCGGCAAGTGTAAAGCTCCCTTCGATCCGGGAGTAGTCATCGACGACAAGGGCATCGGCTGGCTCTCCTTTGGCGGGGGCGACAGCGACGACTACATTCCCGGAGACGCACGCATCGTGCGGCTGGCAAATGACATGAAGACGCTGGACAGCGAAATAGTTGAAATAAAAGCGCCATACCACTTTGAAGCAAACGAACTGAACTATCTGAACGGCACTTGGATTTACACCTACAACACCAACTGGAAGAACCGGGATGCATGGCCCCACAAGGATATAGACAAGCCGAGCCGGTGCTGCATGAGCTACATGACGAGTCGCACGCCACTTGAGACAGACAGCTGGACCTATCGGGACAACTACTTCAAAAATCCCGGCGACTATGGCATGTCCGACAGCAACAACCATACACATCTGGTAAAATTTCAAGGGAAGTACTATCTCTTCTACCACTCACTGGGCTTGCAGGACAGCCGCGACCTCAAAGTGGGTGTCCGCAGTATCTGCGTGGAAGAAATAGAGGTGGACGAAAAGGACCTCACTATCCACATGGGCACAGCCACAGCCAAGGGCGTTTCACAAATCAAGCCTCTCGACCCGTTTGCGCAGCAACAGGCCGAGACCACAGCCGCCACACGCGGCGTTGCCTTTGAACCTACCGGACAGACAGGCAACATGTCTGCCGTAGGAAACAAGAGCGGACAGGCCATCTGTGTCCGCGGTGCAGAATTCCCGCAATCACCTCAAGCCATACAGATGAAGATAAAAGGGAAAGGCTCCATCGAAATACACATGGACAGTCCAGACGGTCCGCTCCTATCCACCTTGACCTTTGATACCGATACGTGGCAAACATTGACAAAGCCGTTGGACAAACGGATAAAAGGCAAACACGACATTTACTTCGTATTCGGGAACGGAAAGTTCTTATTTGACGAATGGAAATTCACAAAATAATGAATCCGTCGGCAGAATCTGCCCAGTATCTCTTCACCCTTGTGATGATATCGCTGCACAATTCGAGCCAACACACAACAAGCCAGCAAGTTACTTTGCCAGCGTTTTGCCACCATATTGGCAAAGTTTTGCCATGCCTTTGGCAAAGCTTTGCCAATGTGGTGGCAAAACCTTGCCAACTTGTCGGCAAGAAAGACAAAAGCAACATCGCTGTCCGCAAAGAGGCGGAAGCACGTCCTCAATATAATTCCGCTAACGGGAAAGAGACAGATTGGTTCCATTAACGGGCAGAAGTTTTAAAAAATGGGAAGGATTTGGCACAATAGTTCCGCGCAAATTCTCATTTATCGAACAAAAATTGTATTTTTGCCTGCGACTGAAAAATCAGTAATATCATAGAATAGACAATTCCCGAACAAATATGAGCGAAGATTTTGAAGCACCGAAAGATGATTTGGACAAGGAACTCCCGGCCGGGAGCGAAGAACACTCGGATTACAAACCTGCGGACGCAAAGGATGCCAATATAAAGCACCAACTGAGCGGCATGTACCAGAATTGGTTTCTGGACTACGCCTCATACGTTATATTGGAACGTGCCGTACCCCATATCATGGATGGTCTGAAACCCGTACAGCGGCGTATCCTCCACTCCATGCGCCGCATGGAAGACGGGCGCTACAACAAGGTGGCGAACATCGTAGGACATACCATGCAGTTCCATCCGCACGGTGATGCTTCTATCGGCGATGCTCTGGTACAACTGGGACAAAAGGACTTGCTCGTGGATTGCCAGGGAAACTGGGGTAACATTCTGACGGGTGACAGCGCCGCTGCCCCCCGTTATATCGAAGCACGTCTCTCCAAGTTCGCACTGGACGTGGTATTCAACCCCAAGACCACCGAATGGAAACTCTCTTATGACGGGCGAAACAAAGAACCGGTTACACTACCGGTAAAATTCCCACTGCTGCTTGCACAAGGTGTGGAAGGTATTGCCGTAGGCCTGTCATCCAAAATATTACCACATAACTTCAATGAGCTGTGCGATGCTTCCATCAGCTATCTGCACAACGAAGAATTCAAGCTGTACCCCGACTTCCAGACGGGAGGCAGTATCGATGTATCCAAATACAACGACGGTGAACGTGGCGGTGCGATACGCGTGCGCTCCAAAATAGAAAAGATGGACAACAAGACACTTGCCATTAAGGAAATTCCTTACGGGAAAACGGTGGCCAGTGTATGCGACTCCATCGTAAAGGCCAGCGAAAAAGGAAAAATCAAGATACGTAAGGTAGAGGACCTAACATCCGGCAGTGTGGAAATATTAGTGCATCTAGCCCCGGGTGTATCATCCGACAAGACCATCGATGCCCTCTATGCCTTCACCGACTGTGAAGTGAGCATCTCTCCCAACTGCTGTGTCATCGACGACCAAAAGCCCCACTTCCTCACCGTGAGTGATGTATTGCGCAAATCAGTCGACAACACATTGGCACTGCTACGCCAGGAACTGGAAATCCGTAAGGGAGAGATACTGGAAAGCCTGCATTTCGCTTCACTCGAAAAGATATTCATTGAAGAACGTATTTACAAGGATAAGGAGTTTGAACAAGCCAAAAACATGGATGCCGCCTGCGAACATATCGATGAGCGCCTGACTCCCTACTACCCGACTTTTATCCGCGAAGTGACCAAGGAAGACATCCTCCGGCTGATGGAGATAAAGATGGCACGTATCCTCAAATTCAACTCCGACAAGGCAGAGGAACTGATAGCACGCATGCGAAAGGACATAGAGGAGATAGACTGCCATCTGGCAAACATCGTGGAATATACCGTCGACTGGTTCCGTATGTTGAAGGACAAGTACGGCAAAGCCTTCCCCCGCCGCACGGAACTGCGTAACTTCGACACCATCGAAGCAACCAAAGTCATCGAAGCCAACGAAAAGCTGTACATCAACCGCGAAGAGGGTTTCATCGGAACTGGATTGAAGAAAGACGAATTCATAGGCAACTGCTCGCCCATAGATGACGTGATTATCTTCTTCCGCGATGGAAAATATATCATCACACCGGTGGCCGACAAGAAGTTCGTGGGCAAGAATATACTTTATGCCAACATTTTTAAGAAGAACGACAAACGTACCATCTACAATGTCTGCTACCGTGACGGCAAGGAGGGGACAAGCTATATCAAGCGTTTTGCCATCACTTCCGTGGTGCGTGACCGCGAATACGATGTGACGCAAGGTACTCCCGACTCCCGTATCACCTACTTCACCGCCAATCCCAATGGAGAAGCTGAAATCATCAAGGTAACCCTGAAACCCAATCCCCGTGTACGCCGTATTATCTTCGAGGAGGATTTCAGCAACATCAATATCAAGGGACGGCAGGCCATGGGAAATATACTCACGAAACTCCCCGTACACAAGATAGCCTTGAAACAACGTGGAGGCTCCACGCTGGGTGGACGGAAAGTCTGGTTCGACCGTGATGTGCTACGTCTCAACTACGACGGGCGCGGAGAATATCTCGGAGAATTCCAGAGCGAAGACACCATCCTTGTCGTACAGAACAGCGGAGAGTTCTATGCCACCAACTTCGACTTGAACAATCACTATGACGATGGCATACGCGTATTGGAGAAATACGATCCGAACAAAGTATGGACCGCCGTACTCTACGATGCCGACCAGCAGAACTATCCTTACATCAAGCGTTTCTGCTTCGAGGCAACCGCCCGCAAGCAAAACTACTTGGGAGAAAACAAGAACAGCAGCCTCATTCTGCTGACAGACGAGTGCTACCCGCGTTTAGAGGTGGTGTTTGGCGGCCACGACAATTTCCGAGAGCCGATGGTGGTGGAAGCCGACGAATTCATCGCCGTGAAAGGCTTCAAAGCAAAAGGTAAGCGCCTGACCACCTATACTATAGAAACCATCAACGAATTAGAGCCTACCCGCCAACCTGAACCCTCGCAGAAAACCGAAGAGCAGGAAACGGATGAAGAACCGGAAATTCTGGACCCCGACCACGGTAAAAGCGAAGGGGACATACTGGACGAGATGACAGGACAGATGAAACTCTTTTGATGAAGGACGGAAATGAAGTATTAGTGGCTAACGATTACTAATTTGTAATTGATAATTTAATATGTACATATACAAGATAATAATCCTATGCGGACTGCTCTTGGGAAGTGTCGGACTGAAAGCACAAGAAGCACAATGCAGCATCGACCGGAAGCTACGGGCTGACTCCACCAACCGTAACCGTATTATCACCCGTGCCACCATGTATGGTGTCGGCTTCACCAACGTGTTCGACACTTATCTTTCACCTCAGGAGTATAAGGGAATCGATTTCCGTATCTCCCGCGAAAGCATGCGGATGACACGGTTGATGGACGGCAACGTGTCTCTGCAAACTTTCTTCCAGGCAGACTTGGGATATACACACAACAAAGTAGACAATAACAATACATTCTCCGGACTGGCCAACTGGAACTACGGCCTGCATTATAATTTTCCAATCACGGGCAATTTCAAACTGCTTGCCGGAGGAGTCGGCGACTTCAACGGTGGCTTTGTCTATAATCTGCGCAACGGAAACAACCCCGCCCAAGCACGTGCCTATATCAACCTTGCCGCATCTGGAATGGCTATTTGGGACTTGCGCATCAAGAACCGTCCCATCACACTACGCTATCAGGTAAATCTTCCTTTGGCAGGTATCATGTTCATGCCCAACTATGGACAGTCCTACTACGAGATATTTACGTTAGGACATTGGGACGGAGTAGTGAACTTCACCTCCCTGCACAACCAGCCCTCTCTGAGACAAATGCTGACCGCAGACTTTCCGGTGGGACGTGCCCGGATGCGTTTCGCTTACATATGGGACGCACAACAGTCCAAAGTAAATGAAATAAAGACACATACTTACTCGCATGTATTCATGGTGGGGTTCGTAAAGGAACTCTATCTGTTTCCTAACAAGAGAAAGTAAAAAGTGACAAGGTGATAAACGATAAGATGATAAGGATAATGTGCATGAAAAGAAGATATATTTTAATAATTTGGAGTATCCTACTCACGTTATTGCCCCTATTGAACGGATGTATTCGTGAGGAAGAGTTCGACAATACCCCACAAGGCAATTTCGAAGCCTTGTGGAAAATAATAGACGAACAGTACTGCTTCCTGGACTACAAGCAAATAGACTGGGATGCCATCCATGACAAGTATCAGCCACTCATTACCCCGGGAATGAGCTACGACGGTCTATTTGAAATATTAGGTAACATGCTTGCCGAGTTAAAAGACGGACATGTCAACTTGTACTCTTCTTCCAACATGGCGCGCTACTGGGACTGGTATCTGGATTATCCTCGTAACTTCAACGAAAGTATCATTGAAAAGTACCTGGGAAGAGACTACCGCATTGCTGGAGGCGCCAAATATACCATATTGGAGGACAACATAGGATATATCTATTACGGTGATTTCTCCAGCGGCATCGGAAACGGCAACCTGGATGAGATTCTGTTATACCTTTCCGCTTGTAACGGCCTGATTATCGACGTGCGCAACAATGGTGGCGGCAACCTGACAAACGCCACCCGAATGGCACAACGCTTCACGAATGAAAAAGTACTGACGGGATATATTCAGCACAAGACCGGCAAAGGCCATAGCGATTTTTCAGATCCGACTCCCATTTATGTGGAACCTTCCAACAGTATCCGCTGGCAAAAAAAGGTAATTGTCCTGACCAACCGTCATTCCTATAGTGCAACCAATGATTTTGTCAACTCCATGCGCTGTTTTCCCAATGTCACCCTGGTTGGTGACAAAACCGGCGGCGGGTCGGGCCTGCCATTCTCTTCGGAACTGCCCAACGGATGGGGGGTACGCTTTTCTGCCAGCCCGCACCTCGATGCCCAAAAACAGCATATCGAGTTCGGCATCGACCCGGACAAGAAAGTGGATATGAGCAAAGAAGATGAGAACAATGACTTGGACACCATCATTGAGGAAGCAAGAAAAATACTGAAAGTGACTTTCTAAAACGACTTTATCTACAAAACAATTTGCCAAAACGAAAATTCTTTCTATCTTTGCTCCCGCTAATCGGAATTATTCCGCGGATGTGGCGTAATTGGCAGCCGCGCCAGACTTAGGATCTGGTGCCGTGAGGCGTGTAGGTTCGAGTCCTATCATCCGCACAATCCCTATAATAAATTTCAAAAGACAAACAACTAAGAGGGGAGGATATTCATTAAGAAACATCCTCCCTAACCGCTTCAAGTACCTTTTTTATCTCATCAAAACACAATATTTAGAATACTTATTGTATCTTTGCTTCCAAGAAACACTTCGATTAACCTGAAAAAATGAAACAAAATACGATAAGACCGATGCTTTTCAAGTATTGGGTAGTGTGCCTTCTATTGTTCATCCTCTTCATCCAGGCCAGGGCTTCTTCCTTCATGCCCGCCGTCACCAACTATCTTGCCAAAGACTATGAAGCCGGTTATCAGAACTGGGCATGTGCGCAAGGCAGCAACGGCGAAATGTATTTCGGCAACAGCCAGGGGCTCCTGGTATATGACGGTTATCGCTGGACTCTCCACAAAGTGCCGGGGAACCATATTGTCCGTTCGGTGTATGTGAAAGAAGACCGTATCTATGTGGGGGCATTCGAGGAATTCGGCTATTTCAAGTATTCGGAGGCAGGCACTCTCCGGTACCATTCTTTGAGCAAATTCCTGAAAAATTTCCCCATGGAGAACAACGAGATATGGAACATTGTAGAGCTGGACGGTCGCATCTACTTCCAGTCGTTCAGCGCCTGGTTCTCCTACGACGGGAAGATGGTACACGCTTTCCGCAACAGACAGCAACAGCCGCTCTACTTCTACACCCAAAACGGACATATCTACACACAGATGATTGATGAGGACTTCTATGAATTCGACGGCAAGGATTTCCTTCATCTCTTCCCCCGCAGCCAAGTGAACGATGACAATGTAGTGGCATTACTGCCCGACGGGGACGACAGCTTCCTGATGGTCACAGAGAATAACGGATTGTTCCGCTACAACGGTGACATCACCCCCTGGAAAACAGACATTGATGCAGAGCTGAAGAAACAGCGGGTGAACCGCGCCGTCATGACCAATGATTCCATATTCATGATAGGTACAGTCTTGAATGGCATATACGCCATCGACCGCAAAGGACATTGCCTCTGGCACTTCAATCTGGATAACCGTCTGGACAACAACACAGTCCTGGGCTTGTTCTGTGACAAAGATAACAACGTATGGGCAGCATTGGACGACGGCATCGCATACATCCACCACAACTCACCCGTCATGCTGCTGACTCCTGCCAACCATGAAACCAAACTGGGCATGGTGTACGACATAGCCCACCGGGGCGACTGTTTCTATCTGGCCACCAACCAGGGCTTGTACGAATACCACCAGGTTACCGAGAATCTGCGCCTGCTTCCCCATACTGAAGGACAGAACTGGTATGTGAAGGACATTGACGGGCAACTCTTTGCAGGCAACAATGCCCATACCTTATTAATAGGCGAAAAAGGGAATGTTTCCGTCATAAGCAATACCAACAGCAGTACGTGTCTGATAAAGTGCACCCTCTATGGCGAAGAGATACTGTTGGAATCATCCTACGCCAATTTGCGTATCTATAAAAAGAAGAACGGGCAATGGACCTTTTCGCATGTCATAGACGGCTTCATTGCACCGGTCATGCACTTGGAGGTGGACCAAAGCGGTGTCATCTGGGCTTCACACATGTATCAGGGAGTCTATAAAATAGTCTTGAGCGATGACTTGTCGGCTGTAAAAAGCGTACGGCACATCTCCCATTTAGGCTCGGAATATATCATCGGCCCTATCCAAGTAATGAAAATGCGAGGACGTATCGTCTTTTCCAGTCCCAACGGCTTCTATACCTATGACGACATCACCCGGCAGATTATCCCCTTCCAAAAGCTGAATGCCATTCTGCCTTACATCAGGAATGCTCATTCTGTGGTATCCGTCACGAACGACCGCTTCTGGCTGTCCGGTTCACATGAGTACGTATTGGTAGAGTACGCAGAAGGAGAGTACATCGTGAAGCAGCGCATCCTCATCGAACTGTTTGATTCTCCATGCATAGAGAACTACAACAATGTGTTCGTCGACAATGACGTCGTCTATTTTAATCTGAACAACGGAATCGCCAGTTACAGCAAAAACACAGACAGCCTTAGTCCTACTCTGGAGTCCGCCCTCTCACTGAGCTCGGTCACTGCTTCCTCTTCCGATAAAAAGGAGAAACGCCTGCCTCTGTCTGGAAATGTCGAACTGGAAAGCAATTACCGGGATTTGCTGTTCTCAGTAAGCCTGCCGCATTACAATAAATTGTCCGTACATTTCCATTATGTCCTGCAAGGAGGACAAGGCATGGCGCTGACATCGGACCTGAAAGAGCCCGAAATCCGCTACGGTAGCCTGGATTACGGAGAATACACATTCCAGGCAGAAGCCTATAATGATTTGGGACAGAAAATCGGTGAGGTGGAATATCATTTTGCCATAGCCCGCCCTTTCTACCTCTCCTATTATGCCTTTGCGCTCTATCTCATAGTTCTCACAGCGCTTGTCTACTTTTTCTCCAAGTGGCGCGCCAACCGTGCCATGGAAAAGAAACGGAAGGAGTATGAGGCAGAGCAGGTGCAGCAGAACATCAAGATGCGCGAGCAGGAGCATCTGATAACTCTGCAGCAACAGCAATTGCTGGAAGCCGAGTTGTCGGCAAAGAGTAAAGACCTTGCCAGCATGGCACTGGGTGTATTTGCCAAGAACGAGGTCCTGGAGAAACTTCGTACTGTCGTACAAGAGTCCCTGGTGAAAGGGCAATATGGACGCAAGAACCTCGAATCTCTGCTGAAGCTCATCAACGAAAACATCGAGACACAGGAATTTTGGGATGTATTCCAGAACAATTTCGACCTGATTCATGAGAAATTCTTCCGTAATTTGCGCGAACGTTATCCCAGTCTTACCGCTACCGACCTCCGTTTTTGTGCGCTGCTGCGCCTGAATCTTTCTACGAAAGACATTGCGCAAATGACCAACCTCACTATCCGGGGAGTAGAGGCAGCACGCTACCGTTTGCGCAAGAAACTGGATATCCCCGACGGAACGGGATTAGTGGATTTTCTCATCGACTTGAAATAAAGCGGCTACAAATCATTCAATCACAACAAACTGATTATTAGAAACAAGTAACACGAAAACGTAGTAAAACGGTACCCATTTTTACCCTAAACGTATTATCGTGGTAGTGTTTTTTTTTGCCTTACTTACCGTAATTACTTCCTTTGCCGGCAGAATTATTAACTCTTAAATTTAGTTTATGAGAAGGCAAACTTTATTTCTTCTATTCATGATTTTGTTCTCATTGCCACTGACAGTTTTGGCACAAGGAACAAAGACAGTTAAAGGAACTGTTGTTGATCAGAACAACGAACCGATTATTGGAGCCACGGTTGTAGTAAAAGGCTCTACTATTGGAGCAGCTACCGACCTCGACGGTAACTATGTACTGAACGGCGTCCCCGAAGACGCAACTCTCGTATTCAACTATTTGGGCATGTTGCCGCAGGAGATAAGCGCTGCGGGGCAATCCGTCATCAACGTAAAACTACGTGAAGACGCACAACTGCTGGAAGAAGTCGTGGTTATCGGTTACGGCTCGGCCAAGGCAAAAGACCTGACAGCCCCGATTGATGTCGTTAAAGAAAAAGAACTCATCAATGTTCCCACCTCCTCCCCGATGGCAGCATTGCAGGGAAAGGTACCGGGTGTCAACATCATCAATTCGGGAACACCGGGCGACGGTCCTAAAGTGACCATCCGCGGTATGGGTTCTTTCGGCGACACCTCTCCCCTTTATGTAGTGGACGGCATGTTCTACGACAACATCAACTTCCTGAACAACTCCGACATTCAGGACATGACCATCCTGAAAGATGCATCCGCATCGGCCATCTACGGTGTGCGTGCCGCCAACGGTGTGGTAATCATCACCACCAAGAAAGGTACCCGCAACCAGGATGCCAAAATCACCTACAACGGTTATGTGGGCATCCAGAAAGCCACCAACCTGCTGGAGATGTGTAACTCCCACGAATATGCCACCATGATGCTTGAAGCCAATCCGGAAGCTTACCGGGCGATTTTTGAGAATTCAGTGGCCGAATTCGGCGGAAACATGGAAAACCTGCAATTCAATGCCGATACCAACTGGTATGACGAACTGCTGCGCACAGCCATGATGACCAACCACAGCCTGAACGTCTCCGGTGGTACGGAAAAGGCAACCTACTCTGCCGGCATGAGCTATCTGGCACAAGACGGTATCATGGACGTGGAAAACTACTACCGCCGTCTGAACTTCCGCGCCGCCCTTGACTACGAAGCCCGCAAATGGCTGAAGATAGGTTTCAACGGCGTGTTCAGCAACTCGCAGCAGCAACTGCCCAAGAATGCCGCATGGCAACAGGCATACAACACACCGTCCATCATCCCGGTGTATGACGACCGCCGCGACGACACGGTGTTCCCCAAAAAGTACACATCACCCGAGCAAGTGGGCCTGACCAACAACTTCAACAACCCCATAGCCACTGCCAACTATTACGACAACCGGAACGAGACCTACCAAGTGCTGAGCAACTTCTATGCACAACTCAACCTCATCCCCGACAAGCTGAACATACGCAGCAGCTACAGCTACGACTACTCGATGATTCGCGGTTCCGAGTTCACCCCTACCTACTATGTAGGCACCAACCAGAAGAAAGAGGTTACCGAACTCACCAAGAAGAACACCAACTACTACAAATGGATATGGGACAACGTTGCCACCTACACCGACAAGTGGGGCAAGCACTCCTTTACCGGCATGCTGGGCGCTTCCATGCGCCAAGAGCAATACCGCCTGCTCGAAGGTACTGCCACCAACGTACCCGAAGGTGCAGACGTATGGAAATACATCGCACTGGGCAACAAGGAAGGCGCTACGGTGAAAGACGACGGCTGGAAATACCGCGGCCTCTCCTATTTCACCCGGCTGAACTATAACTACAACGACAAGTACATGCTGATGTTCACTTTCCGTGCCGACGGCTCGTCCAAGTACAACGACAAATGGGGCTACTTCCCCTCCATCGGTGCCGCATGGGTCATCTCGCAGGAACCGTTCATGAAGAACCAGAACATCTTCGACTACATGAAGCTGCGTGCCAGCTGGGGTAAGCTGGGTAACGACAAGATTGCCGCCAGTGCAGGTTTCGCAAGCATACAGAACGTACAGTCCGTATTCGGCCCCAATACCGCCATCGACGGATTCATCAACACCACCAACTTCAGCTGGCTGGGTTGGGAAGTAGTGAACGAAACCAACGTGGGCATCAACTTCAGCACGCTGAAGAACCGCCTGAATGCCGACATCGACTGGTACTACCGCCTGACCGACAACGCCGTGATTTCGCCCAAGCTCCCGATGAGTGGCGAGCTGCTGGCCGGCAACAACGGACAGATTCTGAATACCGGTATCGACCTCTCCTTGAACTGGAACGACAAGATTGGCAAGGACTTCAATTACAACATCGGTGTCAATCTCTCTTATCTGCACAACGAAGTGAAAAGCCTGAAAGGAAACATGAAAATCATCAAAGGCGGAAAGACCGTGAATATGGTGGGCGAGACGATGAACTCATTCTATGGCTACAAGGTCATCGGCATCTACCAGACTCCTGAACAATGTGCTGCCGACCCCATCGCCGTGGCCAACGGACTGGAACCCGGCGACTTCATCTACGAGGACGTGAACGGCGACCATGTGATAGACGGAAACGACAAGCAGGTGTTGGGCTCATACGTGCCCAGCTTTACTTATGGCTTCAATGCCGGATTCTCTTATAAGAACTTCGACTTCAGCCTCACTACCTACGGACAAGCAGGCGGCGAACTGTGGAACCGTAAGCGTGCCCTGCGCTATGCAGCCGACTACTATAACTTTGACCGTGCACAGTATGAGAACCGCTGGACGGGTGCAGGCTCTACCAACGAACATCCGTCGGCCAAGGCTCTTCTCAAAACCTGGAACAAGTCGGACAGCAACAACGCTTCCTATTTCGTGGAAAGCTCCGATTACTTCCGCATCCAGAACATCACGCTGGGCTACTCGTTCAAGAACCTGAAGATAGGCAGCTACGTGATGCCGGGACTCCGCCTCTCACTGACCGCCGACCGCCCCTTCACTACCTTCAAGGCGAACAGCTTCACACCCGAAGTGTCGGATGCCGAAGGTTGGGATACCGAAGTATACCCTCTGACTTCAACCTATACTTTCGGAGTGCAAATAGATTTCTAAACCCTAAAACGTAAAACAATGAAATTCTTAAAGAAAACATTCGCATATATACTTCCCGCCATGATGGTGCTGGGAGGAGCCACCGCTTGCACCGATTTCATAGAAATCGATCCGGAGAACAAAGTTCCCGAACAAGGCGTGGACTTTACCAACAAGAACAATATGTACCAACCCGTAGTGGGTGCCTACTCCAAAGTACGCACACAGGGCATGCACTGGTGCAACGCACTATTGATGTTCACCCGCGACGGTGACGTGTGGTCGGGCCGTACCGATGACCAGGGCGATGCCGTGGCCTTCGGACGCAAGTTCAACTACAACAACTCATTCTGGGCACTGAACCAGGTATGGATGAACTTCTACGACATCATCCGCATCACCAATGCCGCCCTGCAAAGCCTCGACGGTTATGCCGAATATCTTGCTGCAGGAAGCGAAGATTACAAAACCTACGAATCCTATTGCGGCGAAGTACGTACCATCCGTGCATGGGCCTACTATTGTCTGGTGACCAATTTCGGTCCCACCGTCATCTACCGTGACAACCTGCAGACCGATTTTCGCCGTTCTACCGTAGAGGCCGTATATAATTATATGCTGGAAGATTTGAACTACGCCATCGACAAACTGCCCCGCATGCGTCCCAACCAGATGGAACACAAGGGAGCCGTGACAGCCTTCACCGCCCAAGCATTGGCCGCCCGCATCTATCTGCTGAAAGGAGACTATGCACAAGTGGAGACACTGACCGATGACATCATCAAGAACGGTGGATTCCGTCTCTACGACGACTTCTACCAGCTGTTCAAAATTCCCGGAAAGTTGTGTGACGAATCTTTGTTCGAATGCCAGGTAACAGACTACGGCAATGGTTCCGGCGATTACCTGGGCGTAGACCAATGGTTCAATTTCCAGGGTCCGAACATGGCAGAGAGGTATGATGAAGTAGTGAACGCAGACGGTACCATCAGCTACAAGCAAGCCGAAGGCACCAAGTCCATAGGCGGCTGGAATTTCATAGGCTATGAACCCGAGTTCGTGGCATGGGCCGAAGCCCGTGGCGAAGGTGTGCGTGCCGAAACTTCTTTCCTGAAAGCCCTGAGCAAGACGCGCGAGGGTTGGCAGGTAGGTCCCACATCGGCCACCAAGACCGACTGTTGGAACGGCAAAGGTTACCTTCCCTACAATCAGATGACTCTTCCACGTACAACCTACGGAGCCAACAACAATGTGCGTATCATCCGCTATGCCGAAGTACTGCTGATGAACTCCGAAGCCAAAGTCAGACTGGGCAAGGATGGAGACGCAGGCTACAACGAAGTGCGCCGGCGTGCAGGCATGAGCACCAAAACCGGTGTTACCCTGAAAGACGTGATGGACGAACGCCGGATGGAACTTTGCGGCGAATGGTGTGCCCGTTATGTGGACTTGGTGCGTACCGGCGATGCCGCCACCGTACTCGGTCCCAAAGGATGGACAGCAGAAAAGACTTATTGGCCCATACCGGCCAACCAGTTGGACGACCTTCCTGATTTGAAGCTGGAACCCATTGACGGAATTGCCGAATAAATCCGTTCCAATATGGTAAAAAGATTCCTAATCAGTTGTGGAATAGCCTTTGCCGCTCTGGCGGCAAAGGCAACCCCTGACGATTCCATCAAAGTGGTGAAGGGGCAAGTCAGTGACTATTACATCACTGTAACCCAAGACCGTATCGTAAAAGGACACGTACTGGACACCAACCGCCAGCCACTCGCAGGCGCCACAGTCATGTTCTTCGCAAGTCCCATGCACAATACCACTGCCCACGACGGCAGCTTTGCCATCAAAGGAGCGAAGAACGACGTGCACCTGTATGTCTACTATCCCGGGAAAAAGATAGTGAACAGAATCCTGGCACTGGATGAAACCGATATTGAGGTAGTGATGGAAGAAGAGGTACACAAGGCAACCGCAATCCGCCGTCCCGCCCAGGCGACCCGGTGGTATGACCCGCAGGCGCCTCTGTCGCGCACCTTCTGCAATCCGATGAACATCAGTTATAACTTCGAGCCTTTCAACAACAATGTGCGTCCCAACGGTTCGTTCCGTTCCTCTGCCGACCCGATGGCGGTGGAATACAAGGGAGAATACTTTCTGTTCTCCACCAACCAGGGCGGTTTTCACTATTCCAAGAACCTGGTGGATTGGGATTTCGTTCCTGCCGGCTTCCAACGCAAGCCTACGGACGACGACCAGTGCGCACCGGCAGCCTATGTAAGCGGTGACACGCTGTTCTATACCGGCTCCACCTACGAAGGCCTCGCCGTGTGGTACAGCACACACCCCAAAACGGGACGTTTCAAACGTGCCATCGAAAAGAATGTGCTTCCCACATGGGACCCCTGCATGTTTCTGGACGATGACGGCAGACTGTATATGTATTATGGCTCCAGCAATGAATATCCGCTAAAGGCGGTGGAACTGGACCGGAATGATTTCTATCCCATCAGCAAGATTCACGACGTGATGATGCTCCGCCCCGAAGAACACGGCTGGGAACGTTTCGGCATGAACAATGACGATGAAGTGACACTCCGCCCATTCACAGAGGGCGCTTACATGACCAAACACAATGGCAAATATTATTTCCAATATGGTGCTCCGGGCACTGAATTCAAAGTCTATGCCGATGGCGTATATGTTTCGGATTCCCCGCTGGGCCCGTTTGTCTACCAGAAGCATAACCCGATGTGCTACAAGCCGGGCGGTTATGTGCAAGGTGCCGGTCATGGAGGCACGTTTCGCGACGTGAAAGGCAATTACTGGCACGTTGCCACCTGCATGCTCTCCCTGAAGTACAAGTTCGAACGCCGCATCGGTCTTTATCCGGTGGCTTTCGACAAGGATGGTGTCATGTATTCGTCCACTGCCTTCGGCGATTATCCCAACTGGGCAGCACCGATGGACGTAAAGAACCCTGCAGAGCGTTTCACGGGATGGATGCTTCTGTCCTACGGCAAACCGGTGGAGGTATCATCTACGGATAGCATCCATGCAGCTTCCAACCTGACGGACGAAAGTATGCGCACCTACTGGGCAGCCCGTTCCGGCAACCCCGGCGAATGGGCCGGGATAGACCTGGGCAGTACAAAGAATGTACGTGCCGTGCAGTTGAACTTCTACGACCATAAAGCGGTTCAATACAACCGTGCCATGGATATTTATCACCAATACCGTATTTTTGCTTCCGAAGACGGAAAAGAATGGACATTGGTCATAGACAAGAGCGACAGTGACAAGGATTGTCCGCACGACTACATCGAGCTCAACGAGCCGTTGCGTGCCCGTTATCTGAAATACGAGAATGTGCACATGCCTACGGGAAATGTCGCCTTGTCCGGCTTCCGCGTCTTCGGGAACGGTGACGGCGATGTCCCGCAAGCCGTGAAAGGACTGACTGTGAAACGTGACAGGAAAGACCGCCGGAATGCCCTTATCTCCTGGCAACCCGAAGCAAGCGCCTATGGCTACAACATCTACTACGGCACCGCCGAAGGCAAGATGTACAATGCCATCACGGTACTGGGACAGACGGAATATGACTTCCGCGGACTGGATGCGGACACGGACTATTACTTCACTATCGAGGCGCTGAACGAAAACGGCCGCTCGCCATTGTGCAAGACGACAAAAAATTAAACACAAGAAATAAAGATATGAAAAAACCAATAATGATACATGTGCTGGCTTTGTTCCTGATTTCCACATTGGCGGGCTGTGCATCCTGCTCTTCCGACTTGAAGGAAAACGGGAAAGAGAACGGAAAAGAGGAAAAGCCCGACACAGAGGAAGTACGTCCCGAATCATTCGCTTCGGATGACGAAATGCTTGATTACATCCAGAAGGTACATTTGAACTACATGTGGGACGGTGCGGAACCGACCTCCGGACTGGCACGCGAACGCATCCACCTGGATGGGGATTATCCCGAAAAGGACCAGAATGTTGTCACCACCGGCGGCAGCGGATTTGGTATAGCCGGACTGCTGGTAGGCATCGAACGCGGCTTCATCCCCAGGGAAGAAGGCGTGAAGCGCCTGACCAAGATTGCCGATTACCTGAAACGCGCCGACCGCTTCCACGGCGTATGGCCCCATTGGTTGTACGGCCCTACCGGCAAGGTGAAACCTTTCGGACAAAAAGATAACGGCGGAGACTTGGTGGAAAGCTGCTTCCTGATGCAAAGCTTGCTTTGCGTACGCCAATACTTCCGCGACGGCAACGAGCAGGAAAAGGCGCTGGCAGAGAAGATTGACCAATTGTGGAAAGAGATGGAGTTCAGCTGGTATCAGAATGGCAAGGATGTCATCTACTGGCACTGGTCTCCCGAATACAACTGGGAAATGAACTTCCCGCTGGAAGGCTACAACGAAGCATTGATTGTGTATGTGCTCGCAGCCTCCTCCCCCACTTATCCCGTTCCGGCTTCAGCCTACCACAACGGCTGGGCACGCGGCGGCGGCATCAAGTCCGACTCTGCCCCCTACGGCCTGCCTTTGGAATTGAAACACAACGGAGCCGAGAAACTGGGCGGTCCCTTGTTCTGGGCACAATACTCGCACATCGGTCTGGACCCGCGCAACCTGAGCGACCGCTATGCCAACTACTGGAACGTGGTGCGCAACCATGCCCTCTCCAACTACCGCTACTGCGTGGAGAATCCCAAACAATACAAAGGTTACGGCGAGGACTGCTGGGGACTGACCGCCAGCTACTCTACCAAAGGCTATGCAGCCCACTGCCCGGGCGACAACGACCATGGTGTCATCACACCGACAGCAGCCTTGTCCAGTTTTCCCTACACACCGGAGGAATCCATGCGTGCACTGAAGTATTTCTATTCCAAAGGCGACTGGATTTGGGGCAAGTACGGATTCTACGATGCCTTCTCCGAGGGAAGTGACTGGACGGTGCCCCGCTATCTTGCCATCGACCAATGCACCATTGCCCCGATGATTGAGAACTATCGTTCCGGCTTGTTGTGGAAACTCTTCATGAGCTGTCCCGAGGTTCAGGAAGGATTGCAGAAGCTGGGATTTAAGGCTTAGGGATTTACGATTGAAGTTAGTATGCGACATGATGGAGCAGCTAAGCTTAAGTTGAATTTCTATATCACTATTCCCCTCCCCCTTCAGGGGGCCGGAGGGGATAATCAAAATTATATCATATGAAGAAATACACATTATTAGCAGCCTTGGCTTTCTCTGCCCTCACCGTGACGGCAACGCCCAAAGAAAACACATCCCAAGGCAATCCGCAGGAGATGGATAAATTCATTACGGAGCTGATGGGCAAAATGACGCTGCACGAGAAAATCGGTCAGCTCAACCTGCCGGTAACGGGAAACATCGTCACCGGACAAGCCAAGAGCAGCGACGTTGCCGGTAAAATCCGCAACGGTGAAGTCGGAGGTCTGTTCAACCTGAAAGGCGTGAAGAACATCCGCGAAGTGCAGAAACTTGCCGTAGAGAACAGCCGCCTGGGCATCCCCTTGCTGTTCGGTATGGACGTGATTCACGGTTACGAAACGGTATTCCCCATCCCCTTGGCACTCTCGTGCAGTTGGGACATGGAGGCTATAGAGAAATCGGCCCGTATCGCCGCCATTGAGTCGAGTGCAGACGGTATCTGCTGGACGTTCAGCCCGATGGTGGACATCTGCCGCGATGCCCGTTGGGGACGTGTATCAGAAGGCAACGGTGAAGACCCCTTCCTGGGTTCAGCCATTGCACAAGCCATGATTCGCGGTTATCAGGGCAAGGATATGAGTGCCAACAACGAGATAATGGCTTGCGTAAAGCACTTCGCACTGTATGGCGCCGGAGAAGCCGGCCGCGACTACAACACGGTGGATATGAGCCGCAACCGTATGTTCAACGAATACTTCCCTCCCTACAAGGCTGCCGTAGAAGCCGGTGTGGGTAGCGCAATGACCTCCTTCAATGAAATTGACGGAGTACCCGCCACTGCCAACCACTGGCTGCTGACCGACGTACTGCGCAACCAATGGGGCTTCGACGGCTTCGTGGTGACAGACTATACAGCCATCTCCGAAATGATAGACCACGGAATCGGCGACCTGCAGGAAGTATCCGCACGTGCCTTGACCGCCGGAACAGACATGGACATGGTAGCCGACGGATTTATCGGCACACTGGAAAAATCCCTGAAAGAAGGCAAAGTGACTGAGGCCGACATTGACAAAGCCTGCCGACGCATCCTAGAAGCCAAATACAAGCTGGGACTGTTTGCCAACCCGTACAAATACTGCGACGTGAAGCGTGCCGAAAAAGAAGTGTTCACTCCCGAGCACCGCTCCATTGCCCGCCAGATTGCCACAGAGACATTCGTGCTGCTGAAGAACCAGGACAACCTACTGCCCTTGCAACGCAAAGGCAACATCGCCTTGATTGGCCCGCTTGCCAACACCCGTGCCAACATGCCGGGCACTTGGAGTGTGGCAGCCACAGCAGACAAATACAGCACCCTGCTGGAAGGTTTCAAGAATTCTGTCGGCTCCAAGGCCAACATTCTCTATGCACAAGGCAGCAACCTGATGTACGATGCCGACTACCAGACACGCGCCACGATGTTCGGCCGTGAACTGCCCCGCGGCAATGACCAAGAACTGCTGGACGAGGCCCTGAAAGTAGCCGCACAAGCCGATGTCATTGTAGCCGCCCTCGGCGAGTCTTCCGAGATGAGTGGTGAGAGCAGCAGCCGTTCCGAACTGGAAATGCCGGACACACAGCGACACCTGCTGGAAGCATTGCTGAAAACGGGCAAACCCGTAGTATTGGTATTGTTCTCCGGACGTCCCGTAGTGCTGACTTGGGAGAATGAAAATGTTCCCGCCATCCTAAATGTATGGTTCGGAGGTAGTGAAGCTGCCGACGCCATTGCCGACGTAGTGTTCGGAGACGTTTGCCCCAGCGGTAAGCTGACCACCACCTTCCCGCAGAATGTGGGCCAGTTGCCTATGGCATACAACCACAAGAATACCGGTCGTCCTCTGAAAGAAGGCAAATGGTTCGAGAAGTTCCGCAGCAACTACCTGGATGTGAGCAATGACCCGCTGTATCCTTTCGGCTATGGCTTGAGCTACACCACCTTCCGGTACAGTGACATCACGCTCAGCTCCAAGCAACTGAATGCGGACGGCAAGCTGACCGCTTCCGTAACCGTAACCAATACGGGCAACTACGATGCGGATGAAATCGTGCAGCTCTATATCCGCGACCTGGTGGGCAGCATTACCCGCCCCGTGAAAGAGCTGAAAGGCTTCGAGCGCATCCACCTGAAAAAAGGCGAAAGCAAGCAGGTGACCTTCACCATTACCCCCGAATTGCTGAAGTTCTACAACTACGACATACAGTATGTATACGAACCCGGTGAGTTCCATGTAATGATTGGACCCAACAGCCGCGATGTAAAGACTACGAGTTTTGAGTTGAAATAGGTATAGTTTTGCTTTTAGGTAAGAGGGCAGTCCGCGAAAACCGGGCTGCCCTTTTTTAACACCGTCACCAAATCTTTTTTGCATTTTGATTGTTCAGAGGAGAAACTGAATGATTTATCCACTAAAAAATCAA
Source organism: Bacteroides sp. AR29 (assembly GCF_900217715.1). Taxonomy (NCBI): domain Bacteria; kingdom Pseudomonadati; phylum Bacteroidota; class Bacteroidia; order Bacteroidales; family Bacteroidaceae; genus Bacteroides; species Bacteroides sp. AR29. The sequence goes on along the minus strand of NZ_OBMS01000002.1, from coordinate 160,224 downwards.
TGTAATGAAGAAGAACCTAAACCTTCCCAAGAAGAAAACCGGAAGACTGAGAAACCTGTTTCTGACGGTGTGCCTGCTGGCAAGTACCGCTGCATCGGCACAGGAGAAAACAGTAACCGGCACCGTGACCGACGCACTGGGTGACCCACTGATTGGCGCCACCGTATTGGTGCAGGGAACCTCCAATGGCGTGATTACCGACATAGACGGCCGGTACTCCATCCAGGCCACCCCGGAGAACACATTGGATTTTTCCTATGTAGGCATGGTGAAGCAAGCTGTCAAGGTAGGCAGCCAGTCGGTAATCAACGTCCAGATGAAAGACGACTCGCAGATGCTGGCCGAAACCGTTGTCATCGGTTATGGCAGCGCCAAGAAGCGAGACCTTACGGGCTCCATCACCAACATTAAAGGCGACGAAATCGCCAACAAGCCGGTGGTCAACCCCGTATCCGCACTGCAAGGCAAGATTGCCGGCGTGCAGGTGATAAACTCCGGCAAGGCAGGCTCCGACCCGGAAATCCGTGTACGCGGAACAAACTCCATCAACGGCTACAAGCCACTCTATGTGGTGGACGGACTGTTCAACGACAACATCAACTTCCTGAATCCGCAGGACATCGAATCCATGGAGATACTAAAAGACCCGTCGTCGCTCGCCATCTTCGGTGTGCGCGGTGCCAACGGCGTGATTATCATCACCACCAAGAAGGCGAAAGAGGGACAGACACGCGTCAATATCAACGGCTCGTTCGGTTTCAAGTCCATCACCGACAAAATTGCACTGACGGATGCCGAAGGCTTCAAACTGCTGTACAACGAACAGTTGAGGAACGAGGGCAACCCGGAATACAACTTCTCGGACTGGACGGGAAACACCAACTGGCAGGATGAAATCTTCCAGACTGGGTTCATCACCAACAACAACATCAGCATCACGGGTGCCTCGGACAAGAACAGCTTCTATCTCGGTGCGGGCTATGCTTACGAGCAAGGCAACATCAAGCACGAGAAGTACAGCAAAATCACGCTGAACATCAGCAACGACTATAAAGTGACGGACAACCTCAAGGTAGGTTTCCAATTCAACGGGGCACGCATGCTGCCCGCCGACACGAAGAGCGTTGCCACTGCCCTGCGCGCAGCTCCGGTGGCGCATGTATTCAACTCCGAGTACGGCCTCTACACCTCACTGCCCGGATTCCAGAAGGCACAGATGAACAACCCGATGGTGGACGTAGACCTGAAGGCGAATACCACGAAAGCCGAGAACTACCGTGGCTCGGGCAACGTGTACGGGCAATGGGATTTCCTGAAACACTTCCAGTTCAAGGCCATGTTCTCCCTGGACTATGCCTCGAACAGCACACGGACATACACCCCGGTTATCCAGGTATATGACGCAAGCGTCGAGGGAGACATAGCCACGCTGGGCAACGGCAAGACCGGAGTGTCCCAAGCCAAAGAAACGGAAATGAAGGTACAGAGCGACTATCTGCTGACCTACACCAACTCCTGGGGAGACCACAGCGTGACGGCCACAGCCGGTTTCACCACCTACTACAACAAGCTCGAGAATCTGAACGGCGCCCGTACCCAAGGGGTAGGCCTGGTCATTCCGGACAATCCCGACAAATGGTACGTAAGTATCGGCGACGCAGCCACCGCCACCAACGGCAGTACGCAGTGGGAGCGCTCCACCGTGTCCGTGCTGGCACGCGTGCTCTACAACTACAAGGGCAAGTACCTGTTCAACGGCTCCTACCGCCGCGACGGTTCTTCCGCCTTCTCCTACACCGGCAACCAGTGGCAGAACTTCTACTCCGTCGGCCTGGGCTGGCTGATGAGCGAGGAAGCATGGATGAAGGACATCACCTGGCTGGATATGCTGAAACTGAAAGGCTCATGGGGCACACTGGGCAACCAGAACCTGGACCGCGCCTATCCCGCCGAACCGTTGCTGACGAATGCCTACTCCGCCGTGTTCGGCACCCCGTCCGCCATCTACCCGGGCTACCAGCTTGCCTACCTGCCCAACCCCAAACTGCGCTGGGAGAAGGTGGAAGCCTGGGAAGCCGGTGCAGAAGCCAACTTCCTCCGCAACCGCCTGCACTTTGAAGGGGTGTACTACAAGAAGAAAACCAAAGACCTGCTGGCCGAAGTGCCGGGCATCTCGGGCACCGTACCGGGTATCGGAAACCTTGGCTCCATCGAGAATTCGGGCGTAGAGCTTGCCTTGAGCTGGCGCGACCGGATAGGCGACTGGAACTACAACATCGGAATGAACCTTGCCACCATCAAGAACAAGGTACTGAGCCTCGTGCAGGAAGGCTACTCCATCATAGCCGGAGACAAGCAGCAGAGCTACACAATGGCAGGATACCCCATCGGCTACTTCTACGGCTACAAGGTGGAAGGCGTCTACCAGACCCAGGAGGAGATTGAGCACTCTCCCAAGAACACACTGGCAACCGTCACCCCGGGCGACCTGAAATTCCGCGACGTGAACGGTGACGGAGAAATCACCACGGCAGACCGTACGATGATTGGTAACCCCACCCCCGACATCACCTACGGCTTCACGCTCGGACTGGGTTACAAGAACTGGGAGCTTGCCGTTGACATGATGGGGCAGGGCGGCAATCAGATTTACCGCACGTGGGACAACTACAACTGGAGCCAGTTCAACTTCATGGAGCAACGCATGGACCGCTGGCACGGCGAAGGGACCAGCAACACCCAGCCACTGCTGAACACCAAGCATACCATCAACAATCTGAACTCCGAGTATTACATAGAGGACGGCTCCTTCTTCCGCATCCGCAACGTGTCGCTGGCGTACAACTTCGACAAGGCGCTGATTTCGAAGATAGGCATGCAGGCACTGAAGCTCTACGTGAACATACAGAACCTGAAGACCTGGAAGCACAACACCGGATATACCCCGGAACTGGGCGGCTCGGCCATCGCTTTCGGGGTGGACGACGGCAGTTATCCGATGCCGGCGATTTATACGTTCGGATTTAATCTGACGTTCTAAAAGCCCTCCCCTAAATAAGAAAGAGTAACTTCAAACCTCCCCCGCCCCCTTCAAAGGAAACGGGGAATGAAAAATATAAATTTATGAAACTGATAAAATACATATTTACATTGCTGGTGGGTGCAACAGCCCTCTCACTGACATCCTGCAACGACTTCCTGGACCGCGACCCGCTGGGGCAGTTCACGGAAGATGACTCTCCTAACGCCCTTGTAGGCGGAAAGATATTCAACGTCTACTACCTGATGCGCTCGTACGATATCACTGCCGGTATTCCTGCTTTTATGGTGCACATGGTGCGCAGCGAGGACTCCGAGAAAGGCAGTGATGCCGGCGACGGCAGCAACGAGGCCGCCATGTGGGACGACTTCGAATACACTGCCTCCAACGGCCCTCTGAGTGCCTATTGGGGACAGAACTACAAAATCATCTACCAGTGCAACGAAATCCTGGACGACATTGAGAAGAGCGGACACAAGGACGACACCGAAGCCATCCGTAACCGTGGCGAAGCGCTCTTTTTCCGTGCCTGGTGCTACTTCAACCTGGTACGCGCCTTTGGCGAAGTGCCGCTGGTCACCATCAAGGTAGTGGAAGCCTCCGATGCCAACGTGCCCAAGACCACGGCGGAAAAGATATACGAACAGATTGACAAAGACCTGACCGAAGCCGAAGAATGCCTGCCCCTGCGGTGGGACAGCGACTATACGGGACGGCTGACCTGGGGCGCCGCACGCTCCCTGCACGCACGCACCTATATGATGCGGAACGATTGGGACAATATGTACACAGCCTCCACCGAAGTGATAAAGTCGGGCATCTACAACCTGAATACACCGGTCGACAAAGTCTTCACCGTAGAAGGGGAGAATTGCGGTGAGAGCATCTTCGAACTGCAATGCGAAGCCACCGACGCCATGAAAGAGGATGCCAGCATCGGCAGCCAGTTCTGCCAGGTGCAAGGGGTGCGCGGAGCCGGCGAGTGGGACCTGGGATGGGGCTGGCACATGGCCACCTCACTGATGGGCAAGGCCTTTGAGCCGGGCGACCCGCGCCGGAACGCCACATTGCTCTACTTCCGTCACAGCACGGACGAACCCATTACACCGGAGAATACCAACCAGCCTTATGGCGAGTCACCCGTATCCACCGCCATGGGTGCCTACTTCAACAAGAAGGCCTACACGGACCCAACACTGCGCCGCAAGTACAGCCGTATGGGTTTCTGGGTAAACATCCGCCTCATCCGCTATCCGGACGTGCTGCTGATGGCTGCCGAAGCCGCCAACGAGAAAGGGCTGACAGGCGAAGCCGCCGGGTATCTGGAACAAGTACGCGCCCATGCCCGCGGCACACTGGCAGACGTGCTTCCGAAGGTAGAATCTGCCAGCCAGTCTGTGCTGCGTGACGCCATTCGCCACGAACGCCGCGTAGAGCTGGCACTGGAACCCGACCGCTTCTACGACCTCGTGCGCTGGGGCATTGCCAAAGAAGTGCTGCAAGCTGCCGGAAAGAATTACCAGGACAAGAATGCACTACTGCCTCTGCCCCAGACAGAGATAGACAAATCGAACGGAGTACTGGTACAGAACCCCGACTATTGATACCCGGCCAAAGGAAACAGCCGATCCAATCAATGGCAAAAGGTCTATTTCATAACTTGCTCTCAATCAAAGCATTGCTACTGCAAAGAGCTGCAAACTTTTTGCAGTGGCACTGCAAAAGTGTTGCAGTAGCACTGCACAACAGTTGCAGTGTCGCTGCAAAGCAGTTGCAGTAGCGCTGCAAACCGTTTGCAGTATCACTGCAGAGAAATTGCAGCACCGTTGCAAAGAAGTCATAGCGCTACTGCAATAGAGTGACGGCAATCTAAAAACAATGAAGGGAACATACTTACAAACAATTAATTCAATATGAATATGAAGAAAATTTTCAAGAGAACAAGTCTGCTGCTCGCAACCGCTTTAATAGGTGTCACCGCCACCGTGCAGGCGCAGAAGTCTCCGCAGGACATGGACCGCTTCATCGACGCACTGATGCGTCGGATGACTGTGGAAGAGAAAATCGGCCAGCTCAACCTGCCCGTGACCGGAGAGATCACTACCGGTCAGGCAAAGAACAGCGACGTGGCCAAGAAGATTGAGCAGGGGCTCGTGGGAGGGCTTTTCAATCTGAAAGGAGTGGCCAAGATACGCGACGTACAGAAACTGGCCGTAGAGAACTCCCGCCTGGGCATCCCCCTGCTGTTCGGCATGGATGTGATACATGGCTATGAGACCATCTTCCCCATCCCCCTCGGCCTCTCCTGCACGTGGGACATGGCAGCCATCGGGCAGTCTGCCCGCATCGCCGCCATCGAAGCCAGTGCCGACGGCATCTCATGGACCTTCAGCCCGATGGTGGACATCAGCCGTGACCCGCGCTGGGGACGTGTATCCGAAGGGTCGGGCGAAGACCCGTTCCTCGGAGGCGCCATCGCCCGCGCCATGGTGTTGGGGTATCAGGGAAAAGACCTGAACGACCAACTGACACGGAACGACGAAATCATGGCATGCGTCAAGCACTTCGCACTGTACGGTGCCGGAGAAGCCGGACGCGACTACAACACCGTAGACATGAGCCGCAACCGCATGTTCAACGAATACATGTACCCCTATGAAGCAGCCGTCCGCGCCGGAGTGGGCAGTGTAATGGCCTCTTTCAACGAAGTGGACGGTGTGCCCGCCACCGCCAACCGCTGGCTGATGACAGACGTGCTGCGCAAACAATGGGGCTTCAACGGTTTTGTGGTGACCGACTTTACCGGTATCTCCGAAATGGTGGAGCACAGCATCGGTGACCTGCAGACCGTTTCCGCCCGTGCGCTCAACGCCGGTGTGGACATGGATATGGTGAGCGAAGGTTTCGTGGGCACGTTGAAAAAGTCGCTCACCGAAGGCAAAATAACCATGAAGACGCTGAATGCAGCCTGCCGCCGCATCCTTGAAGCGAAATACAAGTTAGGGCTGTTCGATGACCCTTACAAATACTGCGACCTCAGCCGTCCCGCACGCGACATCTTCACGCGCGAGCACCGCGACGCCGCACGCCGGATTGCCGCCGAAAGCTTTGTGCTGCTGAAAAACGAACCTTTTGAGGGACAAGGCAAGAAGTCTTCTCGTCCCGTCCTTCCTTTGGAGAAGCAAGGCACCGTCGCCGTCATCGGCCCCCTGGGCAATACCCGCAGCAACATGCCCGGTACCTGGAGTGTTGCCGCACGCCTGGACGACTATCCCTCTCTGTACGAAGGATTGAAAGAAATGACAGCCGGCCGGGTGAACATCACCTACGCCAAAGGCAGCAACCTCATCGGTGATGTAGCCTACGAGGAACGCGCCACCCTATTCGGCCGATCGCTGGGCCGGGACAACCGTACGGATAAGGAACTGCTGGACGAAGCTTTGAAGGTGGCCTCCGGTGCCGACGTGATTGTAGCCGCCCTGGGCGAGTCTTCCGAAATGAGCGGTGAAAGCTCGAGCCGTACCGACCTCGACATCCCCGACGTGCAACGCACCCTGCTGGAAGCCTTGCTGAAGACCGGAAAGCCCGTTGTACTGACCCTCTTCACCGGCCGACCGCTGACGCTCACCTGGGAGCAGGAACATGTGCCCGCTATCTTGAACGTATGGTTCGGTGGCAGTGAAGCGGCATACGCCATCGGCGACGTACTGTTCGGTGACGTGAACCCAAGCGGTAAGCTGACCATGACTTTCCCGAAGAACGTAGGGCAGATACCTTTATTCTACAACCACAAGAATACCGGTCGCCCGCTGGCTGCCGGCAATTGGTTCGAGAAGTTCCGCAGCAACTATCTGGATGTGGACAATGAACCGCTGTATCCCTTCGGCTACGGGCTCTCATACACCACTTTCCAGTACAGCGACATCGCCCTCAGTACCCCGGTCATGGGACAAAATGGCTCCACCACTGCCGTAGTCACCGTGACCAATACCGGCAAGCGTGACGGCGCAGAAGTCGTGCAGCTCTATATCCGCGACCTCGTAGGCAGCATTACCCGCCCCGTACGCGAGCTGAAAGGCTTTGAAAAGGTGTTCCTGAAAGCGGGCGAAAGCAAGACCGTATCCTTCAAGATTACCCCTGAGCTGCTCCGCTTCTACGACTACGACCTCAACCACGTGGCCGAGCCGGGAGATTTCGATGTGATGATAGGTGGCAGCAGCCAGGCAGAAAAGACAGCCCGACTGACACTGAAATAAAATAAAATATTTAATATTGCACTCTAAAAACAAGAAAACATGAGATATACTACTTTACTTCTTTGTTTTTGCAGCATTCTGCTCCTTGGCAGCTGCAAGAGCCAGCCCTCCGCACAGAACGGACAGCCGCTGGAAGTGATGACGTTCAATGTCCGCCTGGATATTCCTTCGGACAGTGTAAACAACTGGAATTACCGCAAGGGTGACGCCTGCCGTATGATAGCCTACTACAGCCCCGACTTGCTGGGCATGCAGGAAGTGCTTCACAACCAAATGGAAGACCTAAAACGCGGGCTGCCGCAATACACAGCACTCGGTGTGGGGCGCGACGACGGCAAGGAAGCAGGCGAATACTGCCCGATATTCTTCCGGACCGACCGGTTTACACTGGTGGAATACGGCAATTTCTCCCTCAGCGAGCAACCCGAAACTATCGGCATCAAGGGCTGGGACGCTTCCTACAACCGTGTCACCACCTGGGCGATACTGCAGGAAAAGAACAACGGACAAAAGTTTGTATATTTCAACACCCATCTGGACAACGACGGAAAGACAGCCCGCAAAGAGGGCGTGCAACTCATTCTCGACAAAATCAAGGAGATAGCACCGGACATGCCCGCCATCATCACCGGTGACTTTAACTGTACGCCCGGTGAAGAACCTCTGCAAACGCTGGAAAAGGGAGGAATGGAAAATGCCGCAAAGACAGCTGCCGTCACCTACGGTCCGTCCTGGTCTTTCCATGACTTCGGCCGTCTGCCGGTGGAGGAACGCGTACTGCTGGACTATGTCTTCGTGACCAAAGGCGCAAAGATAGACCGCTACCGCGTTATCCAAGACAAACCGGAGAACAGCTACCTTTCCGACCACTGTCCTATACTTGTTGAATTGACCGTGCAATGAATATAGATAAGTAAATGATAAAAAAACAAGTAAGCATTGGTACAATGAAAATACAATACTGTTTATTATTGTTCCTGCTGTTGCTCGGTTTCACGCAATGCAAAAGCCCCGCCGCCAAAGAAGACCGGCTGAGCGACGATGCCCTGATGGACACCGTACAGCGCCGTACCTTCAACTACTTCTGGGAAGGTGCCGAGCCCAACAGCGGACTGGCACGCGAACGCATCCACATGGACGGTGTCTATCCGGAGAACGACCAGAACGTAATCACGTCCGGTGGAAGCGGCTTCGGCATCATGGCTATACTTGCCGGTATAGACCGCGGCTATGTCACCCGCCAGGAAGGGCTGGAACGAATGGAGAAAATCGTCTCCTTCCTCGAAACCGCTGACCGTTTCCACGGTGCCTACCCACACTGGTGGTATGGCGATACGGGCAAGGTGAAACCCTTCGGGCAGAAAGACAATGGCGGCGACCTGGTAGAAACAGCCTTCATCATGCAGGCGCTGCTCTCCGTCCACCAGTACTACATCGACGGTTCGCCCGCCGAGCAAGCCCTCGCCGCCCGCATCGACAAGCTGTGGCGCGAAGTGGACTGGAACTTCTACCGCCAGAACGGCCAGAACGTGCTCTATTGGCACTGGAGTTCGGAATACGGTTGGGAAATGAACTTTCCCGTACACGGTTACAACGAATGCCTCATCATGTATATCCTTGCCGCCGCCTCGCCTACCCACGGCGTGCCTGCAGCAGTCTATCACGAGGGCTGGGCGCAGAACGGGGCCATTGTAGACCCTCATAAAGTGGAGAATATCGAGTTGCATCTGCGCTATCAAGGCACAGAAGCCGGACCGCTCTTCTGGGCACAATACTCGTTTCTCGGCCTCGACCCCATCGGGCTGAAGGATGAATACTGCGCCAACTACTTCGACGAGATGCGTAACCTGACGCTTGTGAACCGTGCCTACTGTGTCCGCAACCCCAAGCACTACAAAGGTTTCGGGCCCGACTGCTGGGGACTGACAGCCAGCTACTCCGTCAACGGATATGCCGCCCACGCTCCCAACGAACGCGACGACCAGGGAGTCATCTCTCCAACTGCCGCCTTGTCATCCATCGTCTATACCCCGGAACAGTCGTTGCAAGTGATGCGCCACCTCTACGAGATGGGAGATAAGGTCTTCGGCCCCTATGGCTTCTACGATGCTTTCAGCGAAACGGACAACTGGTATCCGCAGCGCTACCTCGCCATTGACCAGGGCCCGATAGCCGTCATGCTCGAGAATTATCGGTCGGGACTGCTGTGGAAGCTCTTCATGAGTCATCCGGATGTGCAGAAAGGGTTGAAGGAGTTGGGGTTCTCAACAGTCAGCAAGTAACTTACTATCATAAAAAATCCCCTTCTGAAACTTGTATTCTCTGATGAATAGCGAGGTACAAGTTTCAGAAGGGGATGTATTTACAACCTATTCACCGCCGCCACCGGAACCACTGCCACCGCTCTTCACATCATCATTGCTGATAGTGCGCGCAGCCTTTTTCACGCTTGCCTTCAACTCACCGATACGGTAGCTGACGCTTATGCCAAAGCGTTGGCGGCTGTACTTATAATTGCTTTCCCGTATAAAACCGCTGCCTTCGGTGGTGGAGCTTTGGTCCATATACTTCTTGAAGAAGTTGCTGGCAAAGGCAGACAAGGTGAGGCGCTTGTCCAAGAAGGACTTGTTGACGCTCAAGCCATAATCAAAGAAGCTGCTGCCCTTACCTTGCAGCATAATCCACGGCGTCTGTCCGAAGACATTCAGACTGATGCGCCAGTCATGGGGCAGCGTCTGCTGTGCACCGCCGTAGGCAAAGAGGCTCCAGCCATCGTTACGCATGCCTTCACTGCCCTCCAGATAAGAGTAATTGCCGCTCATGTTCATGTAGATACGTGTACGTGGAGTGGCATTCCAGTTGACGTAACCGTTCACACTGGCATAACGGGTCTTGCCGATGTTGGCATAGGTAGAATAAAGCACATCCTTGCCCGTGGGGTTCTTCAATCCCTCAATCTCCGTATCGGGCATGAGCCTTGTCACATTCTCAATACTGTTGTTGGTAAACGAGTAGCGGGCCGAGATATTGATATTGAACTTCTGTGTGAAGTTACTGTAACTCAAGTTGAAAGCATGGCTCTTCTCACTGTCCAGCTTCGGATTACCCTGGCTGATATAGGAGGGGTCCGTATCATTCAGATAAGGATTCAGAGACCAGATTCCCGGACGATAGATACGCATGTTGTACCCCAAACGCAGATTGGACATATCCGTCAGCTTGTAGCCGATAGAAGCGGAAGGCACTACGTCGTCGAAGTTCTTTGTGAAATCCTCGCCGCGGCCCACCAGATACTTCACATCTTGGATGGTATGCTCGTAGCGTAATCCCAAACGGCCCGAAAGTCTCTTCACCTTCAGTCCATATCCCAGATAGGCGGCGATAATATCGTTCAAATGCTTGTAGTGTGAGCTCTGGTCCTTGTTGTATTCATACTTTCCGGTATCGTCCGCATCAAAACGGTCGTCTTCGGAGGAGTTGTTGCGCAGAATGTACTTGGCACCTGCCTCCAATGTATGCAGCTTGCCGATAGGCGTGGTATAGTCGGCCTGGAACGTATGCTCCGTGGTATTCTGCTCACCGTCGTTATGCTGGTTCTTCAAACGGTTCAGATAGTCTGCCCAATCGGGGTTATAGCCATTGTCTATTTCATATTCCGTATAGGAATCCGACGTTTGCGGACGGGTGTTTATCTTGTAGGAGAACGTCAGCATGCGGTCCTTGACCTTGAACAGACGCTGGTAGTCGATACCTCCGTCGATGGAATACCAGGAAGACTTGCTGCGGTTGAAGGCAGAGTAGCTGTAAATGGGAGCAGCGTTTATGTTCTCCGGAAAAGTAGCGATGTAATCCGTAGAGCCGTTACTCTTGTTCCCGCCGCCCCAAAGTCCGAAAGACATGGTGACCAGGCGTAATGTATCTATTTCGTAGCTGGCCTCCATGCTGCCCGACTGGAAAGAACCGTGTCCCTTGTTGCTGCCGTCATAGTCCAGATTGGAAGAATTCTCCGTAACAGCTTCCGGTGTCACATGCTGGCTACCACTGCTGTAGTTGCGGGGCTGGTCGTTGTAATTGTAATTGTAGCGGGCGCTGACGGTCAGCTTTCCGCTCTTTATGGTACCGAATGCCCCGCCGCCTGCACCGCGGTTGCTGACGTTGGCACTGAACGTAGCCGTATAGCCTTCGAGTCCGCTGCCCACGGTGACGATGTTCAGAATACCGCCCACACCCTCGGCGTCATACTTGGGGCCGGGATTGGTTATCACTTCAATATGCTTGATACTGTTTGCAGGCATACTTTTCAGCACTTCCGTCGGGTTGTTGCTCATCATGTTGTTGGGCTTTCCGTTGACATATACCTTAAAGCTGCTACTCCCGTTCACCTGAATATTGTCCTCGCCATCCACCGTTACCAACGGTACCTTGCGAAGCATTTCCAGCACGGAGTTCGACTGGGCGTCAGGGTCATCCTGCACATTGTACTCTATCTTGTCAATATCTGCCTTCACCAGAGGCTTCTGTGCCACTATTTCCACCTGCCCCAGCTCATTGGAGGCATCTACGATATACAGCGTGCCGAAGTCCACCAGCTTCTCCCCTGCCTTCACAGAAAAGTCCTTCACGATGGGAGTACGTCCCACGGAAGTGATGGTCATCACGAAGTTGCCCGTACCGGGTACTTTCTCCTGGAACTGGCCTTTCATGTCCGTTACCAGCATTTTCAGCGCCTTTGCAGGGGCCTCTTTCTTCACGATTTTAATGGTAGCATAAGGTTCACCCTCCTGGGTGAGTGAGTCGAGCAAAATTCCTTTAACCTGGAAAGAAGTGTTTGCCGTGTTTTGCGCTGCAAGCAGTCCCGAAATCATCAGCATCCATAGCAGCACAGTCCATTTTGTTCTCATTGCGTTTTTATATTTAGTGACTATTCATGTTTATTGTCTTGGTATTAGACGTTTCCCGTTCGAGTTTTGTCACAATGAATTCGGCAAAAATAGCCCCTTTTTCATGCATTTACGAGACTTTCGGAGTTAAAAAAGCAAAAAGAAAGCAATTTAGAGAAAATAGAAGAAAAGTAACAGACAGATATTTGCGGCAATAACAGAGCCGAATCCCCCCAATATCCACGGCCGCAAAGGGCTTTTTCCACCGGCAAAGAATAACGCGTAGCACATGTTTACCGCTATATTGCTGACAATAGCCTGCATGCTGCAAGCCGTAATCACCAGCACCGCCACACTGCCCGTTCCTTGAAGCAGGTTCAGGATGAAAGGAGTAATGTCACTGAACCCCGAAATGAAAGAGAGCAAGTTCAGTCCACCCGTGCCGGCATACACCAGCGTATAGTGGGTCAAGATAGTGAACACCACAAACAGCATGGCAAAAATCAGCGCTACCTTGAACTCCAACGGATTACTGCTGTCCTCGTCCTCCGTGGTCTGCGTGCCGTCGTCCACCCGTTTCCGCTTGGAATGCAGATACCATGCCACGGCTGCCGTTACCACCGACATTATCAGCAGGTAGGGATAAATGGCCAGTAGCGTCTCCCGGCTGAAAATACCTATCAATATCAAGAAACGGAGGAACATCATGCTGACCGCCAACAACATGGCTGCCACATATTCGGGAGCATCCTGCACAGAAGCCTTACGGCTCTTTCGCGCCAGTACGGAAATGGTAGCCGTGCTGCTGTACAAGCCTCCCACGATGCCCGAAACCAGAATGCCCGACTCATGGAAAACGTAACGCTTCAACAGATAAGAAAGGTAGGAAATGCCCGATACAACCACCGTGGCCAGCCAAATACTGTATGGCGTCAGGTTGATGCCGGGAATAAGATTCTCATTGGGCAGCATCGGCAGGATAATGCCGCTGATGGCAAGGAACTTGGCAAGCGTAATCATCTCGTCGTTCTTCATGCGCTGGGCCAGTTCCGTGAAGGTGTGTTTCAGCTCGGTGAAGAGCAGGACGGTCACTATGACCATGACGTAGAACCACGACGGCTGCGTGGCCACAATGGGAGCAATACAGTAGGTGATGAGTGCAATAATGATGGTGGTTACTCCGAACACATGGTACTGTGACTGCTTCACATAATAGTTCAGTCCGAGCAGCAGTCCCAGAATGGCTCCTCCTCCCATGAACAGACGATAGCCCGTAGGGTCGAGGATATAGAGCAGATAGCCCAGAATGCCTATAAAAGTGAAGGTGCGGTCGGTACCGAAAAGCGTAGTTTCCCCTTCGCGCTTCAAGCTGATTTTACGCTGTGAAAGCCCGATGAGTAAAGAGAATACAGTGACCAAAAGGAAGGTGACCAGTTCTCTTGGCAGGTAGTCGTAAAGTTTCTCCATGACGATTAAACAAGTACGGCATACAATTGGTTTGCTACCATGTGGTGAAAGGGTGTTTCATCAGTTGCGAGTTATAGTAGCGGACATCTCCCGTCACCTCCCGTCCGATGAATGCAGGTTTCACGAAAGGCTCGTCTTCCGAGGAGAGTTCCACCTCGGCCACAGTCAGTCCCTCATTCTCGCCATAGAATTCATCCACCTCAAAGACGTGCTGTCCGCTGCGCACCAGGTAACGGGTCTTGTCGATGATACCCGGTTCGCACAGCTTCAGCAATTCCCGCGCTTCGCACAGCGGAATTTCCTTTTCCCACTCGTAGCGGCTGGTTCCCGATTCATTGGATGCACCCTTGATGGTGAGAAATCCCCGTTCATCGCGGATGCGCACCCGTACTGTCCGTCCACGTACACTGCTGATGTATCCTTGTACGATACGGCTGTGTGCATACGCTTGTGGCTTGTATTCTCCCGTCACGAGGAATTTCCGTTCTATCTCCTGCGGCATGTCGTTTCCAGTGATTTTATCAGCCCCAGTAAGAGTAAGCCACAAACATGGCGATGACCAATACAATGGCTATTACTCCCATCGTCATCATCACTTTCTTGGCTTGTTGCTCTTCCTTCTGGCTGTGCATTGCTTTCTTTTTACTTTTTCCCATGGTGTGTTTTATAGTTTAAAGTTCAACGATGAACAAAGTAAGAAGAAATTCGGGAAGAATGCAAATGAAAGGGAGAAAATTTATTCGCCACTTCCTGCAAACTCCATCAGGTAAGCTTTGATAAAGCCGTCTATCTTTCCATCCATCACACCATTCACATCACTGGTCTGGAAGTTGGTACGGTGGTCCTTCACGCGGCGGTCGTCGAAGACGTAGCTACGAATCTGGCTACCCCATTCGATTTTCTTCTTACCGGCTTCCACCTTTGCCTGCTCGGCCATGCGGTGTTGGAGTTCCTTGTCGTAAAGCATGGAACGGAGAAGGCGGAGAGCGTTCTCGCGGTTCTTGGGCTGGTCTCGTGTCTCGGTATTTTCAATCAGGATTTCTTCCTCTTCGCCCGTATATGGATCCTTATACTGATAGCGCAGACGGACACCGGACTCTACCTTATTGACGTTCTGTCCACCGGCGCCACCACTTCGGAAGGTATCCCATGACATGCGGGCAGGTTCGATGTTCACCTCGATGGTATCATCTACCAAGGGAGTGACAAACACGGATGCAAAAGAAGTCATACGCTTGCCCTGGGCATTGTAGGGCGAAACACGCACCAAGCGGTGTACACCGTTCTCACCTTTCAGGTAGCCGTAGGCATAATCGCCGGAAATCTCGATGGTACAAGTCTTGATACCTGCCTCGTCTCCTTCCTGCAGGTTGGCGATGGTGGCCTTATAGCCGTGAGTCTCGGCATAGCGCAGATACATACGCATCAGCATGCTTGCCCAGTCCTGGCTCTCCGTACCACCGGCACCAGAGTTAATTTTCAGCACACAGTCCATCTGATCGGCTTCCTCGCGAAGCATATTCTTGAGTTCGAGGGCCTCGACAGCAGTGATTGCCTTGGCATAGGCATCGTCCACTTCCTCTTCAGTCACCAGTTCGTCTTTGTAAAAGTCGAAAGCCAGTTGTACCTCGTCAGTCAAGGTCTTTACCTCATTGTAGCCGGAAATCCATTGCTGCAAGCCTTTCACTTTCTTCATCTGAGCCTCGGCAGCCTTCTGGTCGTCCCAGAAACCGGGAGCCTGGGTGCGGAGCTGCTCTTCTTCCACCTGTATCTTCTTTCCTTCAATGTCCAGATAGCGGTTCAACGCCTCGGTACGTTCTTTGATATCTTTCAGTTGTTCTGCGGTAATCATATATGCATTTACAATTTAGGAAGTGCAAAGGTACAAAAAAACACATAATTCCGCAATTGTCAATCCAATAAGTAATGCTAACGGCAAATGATTCCACCAGAACACCCTAAAGATTTATTCAAAAGACAAGGTGCCGAAAAAGGCCGGACAGTGGAACATGGGGCGTTCCAGCCCGATAGGACTCCAAGAAAGGAAGTGGGGAGTCTGGAGTTTGTCACCACACTTGTAGAAATTCCCTTTCATTGTTTTTCCGTCCAGAGAACCGACGGAATGCTGGAAGAAAGCGGAAACGGGAATAACCATGGCCAGTTCCCAGCTGCACTCGCCCAAACGTTCCTCGAAAGGTTCGCCGGCCAACGAGCTCCAACGTTTCACCATGCCCAGCACCTCCTGACTCGCCGTAGGACGGCGCTCATTGACTGCACCTCCCTGAATCAGCAGCCTGCCGGCGCAGTTACATTCGAAATTGTAATAGCGGTCGTCACCTTCGGGAGATACGAAGAATTCCACACAAGCATCTTCCCATACCCGGCCATTGTCTCCGGAGGCCACTGCACGCACACTGGCTTCCTTCACTTTGTAGTGGAGCAGGATTTCGCGCCCCGTATGGGCTATGCGGAAACTCACTTCCGGCTTGTAGGGATAATCTTTCCAGTTGACCACATCAAGAGGCTGAAACTCTATCCCGTTCTCGTCCAGCAAGGACGGCACAGCCTCACCTTCCGGTGAAGCCGTACACATTACTTTCTTTACGGACAAGCTCTTTCCACTCTGGGCATTGCAACAAACCATGCCTACCATTGAAAACACCAAGAGCAGAAGGAGTTTGCTCCCGTAATCTCTCACTATCATAAAACGTCCTTTCATTTCTTATTAGTAGAAGCCTTGTCTGCTACTGCTACATCCCAACCGGAAACAACGTCGCCGTAAAGATAGAATGTCACGTCAAAAGTAGTCTTGCTATTCTCATCCACCACTTGGTAGCAGCGTGTCGCGTCATAGGAATCCACCTCCTTGTACTCGCCCAATGCCAGCGGAGCCGGCTCTTCCTTGCCGGCAGCCTTGGCTATGATTTGCTGCATGCGTTCCTGCATCAGCTTCATAATGCCTTCATGCTTGAAGGGGTCGGGATCCGCCACTTCGGGATGGGTAGCCTTTATCACCCCGCCATTGGCGGCACGCACGGCTCTGACACTGTCCGTATAAGCCTTGAACTGCCTCTTCACCTCCGGAGAACGCAGTCCATGAATGGTAAATACGGCAATTCCCTGGGCGCCGTTGTTGAGAGCGGCATCCATGCATTCGAACATCATCGGGCCGTCGGTGGCGGTCATGCCGCAGTACAGTGTAGTCATATCGTTCTTGTCGCGTACATTCTCAACCGTACAGTCGGAAATGAAGCTGGCATCGCCCGTATAGAAGGTATGGTAAACCATCGGGAACACGATGTCGAGATTCCATTTGCCCCAGTCCTGGCGCACCATGCGTGAAGCCATCTTCGGGGTGGGGAACGGGGAGGCAGCCATTGTCTTGCCGTAGGAGTGCACCACTTCGGCAATCATATTGGCCACTTCGGTTATCTGGTCGCAACGGAACTGGCGCCACTTCACATCGAGGGAAGGGTCTTCCTGCTCGCGGGGGTCATAACCGTACTGCTCCTTGAACAACCTGAGCATTTCCGGATGGTAACCGTAATCCCACGCAGCGTATTCACGGTCCTGCACAATGCCATAATGGGGCCACAAGGTGGTGGGAAGCACCACATCCACAAAACGATGATAGTCGATGGCAATGCCATTCAAGCCTTCCACTTCGCAGTAGGCCTTGATTTTTTCCTTGATGAACTCGCGGACTTCGGGCAATGCCGGGCAGAGAAACTTGTAATAGCCTACATAGGCGGTAGTGTCTGCCAGGCTCTTGCCGTTACGATTCACGCTGAACCATTCGGGATGCTCCTTCAATATCTTGTCACGGTCGTGTTCCAGATTCATGGTCCATAACCAGGCATACACTTCGATTCCGTGTTTATGGGCAACCGGTATGGCAGCCCGGTAATCGTCGGGAGTCGGCGCATTCAGCATAATTCCATCCATGCCGATGTCGTTCATCACTTGGCAGATGGAGTCGAAGTTCATGCCGGGACGATAGTCCAGCCACGTCCAGAACATGGGATATTCCTTGGTTGTTTTCTTAGCTCCCTGCTGGCACGAGAACATGCCCAGCGCAAGGAACAGCAGCAAGAATGCAGGTAAAAAGCTCTTTTTCATTCTATCTAAATTTTAAGTTTAACATGCAGTTTTTCCATCACCCAGGTAACGCCGATTACCACAAAGGCAAAACAAAGGCAGTTGACCAGCCCCATGAATCCATGTGTGAACCAGTCCGGCAGGACAACACCGGTCACATCAGCAAAGCCATAGAAGACATAAGGCACCAGATAAGTGGTCAGCGTAGCCGTTCCGGCAGGGCGTATCAGGTTGAACCAACCTGTGACCTGATGGCTGACCAGATAGCCGAGCAGTGTGTAGAGCCCCACGGAAATGGCAGTCACATAGAACACCCAGGGAGGAGTGCCACCCATCTTGGCCACAATCCAGAAATGGTGTGTCCCAATTCCGACCAGCAGAAGCAGAACGGCAACCGTCAGCCCATTGCGGAGTTTCCAGCCGTCACCCTTGCCGGCATAGCGGGCGCTGAGAATGGAAAGGATGACACCTCCCATTGTAAATGCGGGCAAAGCCCCGTTGCCGATATGCAGGATGGACAACATGCCCTGATAGAAGTTGCGTTCGGGAAAGGCAAGGATAGCCTCACCGCCAAAGCCCTCGCGCAAAGGCGTACCCAGCAGGCATATCAGGATAAAGGCACCCCAGGCAGGCAGCAGATACTGCAACCGGTCACGGCTGAAGATATAGATTACGGCACATACCAGATAGGTCCAGCCGATGGAGCCCAATATTCCCCAATAGGCACCGAATACACCTCCCTGCGGATTGCGGAACGTGAAGGCAAGGTAAAGGAGAACCAATACTCCGATTATTTTAAAAGCACGGAAAAGGTTCTTCTGAGTGCCGGAAGCCGGTTTCGGATATTGGTTCCACACACCGATAAAGCCTATGGCCATCAGGAACCAGTATACTCCTATCGGATAGGGAGCTTCCGGTGAAAGCCGGAACTCCGAGTTCGTTATAAACGCCCCCATCACCAGCAAGGCAAAGGTGCGGGAAAGGATATGCCCCAAGGTGGACTCTGCCGAGAAGCCCTTGGCATATCTGCGCTCAATGGCGTAAGGTATGGACATTCCCACTGCAAACAAAAAGCAGGGGAATACAATATCCGCCAGTCCCATAAAATCCTCACCATAGACGGCATGTTCCAGCCAATGGGGTACGTCATGCACTTTCCAGAAGTCATTGACGAAAATCATGGTGAACATGGTCAACGCCCTCAGCATGTCAATGGCCGGATTGCGCCGTGAATAAACAGTCTTGTCACTCATATCATCTTGCTTTAGAATTCGGAAACCAACATCAGCCATCTGGCAGCCGAAGAGCCCCAGACTTCCTTATAAGTAGCCGTATTGAACTGCGGCCAGTAGGGAGCATCTTCATTGAAATAAGACTGCATACCTACGGGTATCTCTCCTACCGTTTCTCCGGGCAGTGCCGTATAGAGCTGCGGATAGTTGCTGCCCTCCCCATAAATCATGGACTGTCCGAAAGGATTCCTGCCTACAACCCAGAAGAGCTGCTGTTCTGCAATGTCTTTCAGTTCCTTGTCCTTCAGTACCCTGGCACAGATAGCGGCAGCTTTACCGGTAGACAAATGTACGGCAATATTTCCCTTAAACGAGAACCAGACGGGGAATATGCGCAAATAATGCTCTTTATCCAGACGGATACCGTTTTCGAGCTGTTCCTCGAAATCCTTATCGGCACCGCTGCGAATCCCTACCTGAACGGCGTAGAAGTTGGCGGAATCCTTCACTTCATCTTTGTGATAGATGCCACTGGGCACCATTCCATAAGGATATACATACTTCATGATATTCTTCAGATAACCGCCATAGAGTTTCATGGCACGAATCCACTGCTCATACTCGGCATGGCCGGACTGTGTCTCGCAAAGGGCGGCAAGGGCTTCCATATAGGCATAGTCGCGGGACTGGTGGGTATAGTGTACAATGGACTTCCTGGCCAAATCACGGTAGAAGAAGCCGCAGGTCTTGTCTTTGTCTTTCAGCGGTTCGGTGCGCTGGCACTGCAAGGTGTAGCGGATAGCCTTCACGGCCTCATCGGCATACTGCTGTTCGCCGGTCAGCTTGTAGAGCATGCTGGCTGCCCATGAAATATTGGCGTGATACTGGCTTTCGGATGCCATGGCGGCATGTCCCCCACCCTTCTTTATCAGTTCGGCAAAGCCCAACTCATTAAAGCGTTTCATGGCATAACCGAAGTCTTCCTTTGCAATCTTTTTCAGATTGCTCCTGAGGGCTTCATCCTTCTCAACCATCATGGAGGCATACGCTTCAATTCCTGCAAGCAGGAAGTTTTCCAAAGCTCCGTTATGGACAAGCAGTTCACGGCGGCCGGCATCGTCGTCGGTGCCTACCTCACCGTCAGTCCATAGATTGGTACCCCATGTCTGTGCACGGTAACCATCGCCCAGCCGGGTCTTCATCACATAGTCCATTCCCCACAAAGCCTCTTCCATCAGGCGGTTGTACAAGTCGACATTGCCTTTTTCTTTGGCGCGTTCGGCCATCAAGAGCAAGGAATAGGCTATTTCTCCCGTCTGTAAGGTCTGTTGGGACATGTCGGCAGCATCGTGCCATCCTCCGTTTATAGGAATAATATGTCCGTTGTAAGTGGCATGCAAGTCATTATGACAAGCCCCGTGCTTTCCGGGAACGGGATAACCGCAACGCTCGCAGAACAGGAAGTTCACCATACGCCAGGCAGAATCCTCCCACACATCCTGATGGATATAGAAAGGCAAGGTGGTGACATCCCCTACCTGAATGACGTAACGGCCTTGTGTCTTGAAGTCCGAGAAGTCTATCGTCTCGAACTCTCCCAGGCCGGTCTTTTCCTTACGAACAGGACCGGTATAAACGATGGCCTGCGTCGCGGCATCCTTCAACTGGAACTGTCCGCCGTGCTTTTCCACATTGACAATGGCGCTTTTGGGGCTCTCTATACTATAACCGGTAGTAGAGAAGATAATGCGGTTCTGTGCAGGCATCCAGCCTTTTACGGTTTCCGGGTTCTCCACCTTCTGAAGTTCCACGGCATCTACATCGAAGCGAAGGAAGTCGCCCATAGTACGTTCTTTGCCGAACACTTCGATGGCAAATGAAATCTTGGTTACCTTGTCGCGCGCCAGTCCAGACATCTCGACGAAGCATTCGTTCCATTGGTTATTTTTCAGATTGATTTCGTGGTAGCCTTCCCGACCGTAAATGTCGGGTACTTTTATTTCTCCGTCATTCTCCACATAAAGGTTGAGGTAGATGCTGCGTGCTCCTTCGCACGTGGGATAGATATAGAACTTCAGGCGGTTGTAACCTTCCCAGTTCACACCTCCTATATCATAAGAGGCCATGCAAGTACCGCGTCCCAACCCCCAGCCGAGAATCTTTTCCGGATGGGCGGGCGCTTCCAGGCGCAGGCTGTACTTGCCGGACTTGCTCCGTTCGTCAGTCAAACCAATCTTACCGATGCCCTTGTGCGACCATTTGGAGAAATCCTCCATATCACACAGCATCACAGTTTCCAACACTTTCTTTTTCAAGCCGAATGTCTCGAAAGCCTTTGTCTCGTCGAGCGGCAACGGACTGTGCACGTAGCCCGTGCTGACGATGTCGGCTTTCAACTTTTCATCTACTTGGGCATGAAGCAAAACAGCCGGGGCACAAAGCAGACCGGTCAACAAGCAGAGAGGTTTAATGAGTTTCTTCATAATATATTTTTTAAGATTAAATCAGGCTATTGAAAAATGGGGTTCAGTAGCCTGATTGTGCTAAGTTAAGAATTCCCCTTTATAGTAAGAACCGACGAGAAGGTTCAAACCCTAATGTAAAAGCGCAGGTTATTAGTTAATTATTCTAAACCAAGTCAGTTCAGTCGTATACTGAATGCAGCGCATTATAATAACACTGATAATCAAGAAGCTGCAAAGCGAGTACAAAACATCGATAAATTACAACAAATTATTAAAATATCATTGTACTCACTTCGTAGCGGATACATAAAAGAATTTGGGTACGGTGACCCTATATCAATATAACATAAGGAGAAGTATGAAAAACAGATTTCATACTTCCCCTTAAAAAAACATGCTTCAAAAAGTCCTCATCACTTAATCTCTATGATAATAATGCGGATTAGAAGTTCGGTTTATCTACATCCCAGAAGATGCGAGTACCGCCATTGTCCGGTCCGCCCAACATTTCGACGGCTTTGGCATAACCGGTAGGATTATTGCCTTTTTCATTGATGGTGAAGGGTAAACGGCGTGGGCCAAGATCTGTATCAATCTCACCTTGACTGTAGTTCACCATTACCGGGAATAATTTGGGATAACCAGTGCGACGTATCTCAGCCCAGCCATTCATACCTTCAGGATAAATAGCAATCCAGCGTTGTGTGGCAATCTTAGCAAATTTTTCCTCGTTACTCAAAGACTCGTCCCATTTAGCAGTCACCTTGCTCTGGCCTTCAATGCTGGCAGCGGGAATAACGGGGTCTACATACGCTGCAGCAGTAGTCGTACTGCTTAAATAATCGCCCACAGCGGCTCCCCATTGTTCGAACGATGTCCGTATACCCTTTTCATACAAGCTCTGAGCGGTGCCCTTACCATTTACATCCCAACCACGCAAAGCAGCTTCGGCTTCCAACAAAATGGTTTCGGCAGCAGTTGCCAAAATAGCAGGAGAGGTTTCTGTCAAGTTGGGTCGACTTACAATCGCCTTATAGGCATCCGAAAACCCTTCTTCTTCCAGTCCTTTAATACCAAGACGAATACCAAAATATTCACTCTTGCTGTTCTGTGTAGCATACTTATCAAGACGCGCATCGCCCATACCAGACAAGATAGAAGGAATATTAGCACCTAAAACACCATCTCCATAGTTGAATGCAATACCGTAAAGCGGATTGACATAACCGTTTCCTGCAATGCCGAAATTAGCATCATTGGTTTCAATCAATCCATTACTATCGTTCATGGCAGCTTCCGCCTCACTTTTTGCCCAAGCAGCATCATACTTCACAATACGCATGGCCAAACGCAAACGAATGGTGTTACACAACTGCGCCCATTTGTTCAAGTTACCTCCATAGGCATAATCAAACATCATAAACGAAGCCACATCCTTTTCTTTAGCAGTACGCAGCACGTCTGCAGCTTCTTTCAATTCTTCAAAGAATTTTTTATAAGCATCCTGTCCTGAATCATACTCACCACCAGTAGCCGATTCGCCATAGTGAGAATAGATAATACATCCGTATTGGTCGGCAAGACGCGACATAGCTATTACGCGGCAGATGGTATTGATAGCCTCGAAATGGGCATACGTCTCCATATCGTCTTTGCACTTGTTGGTGATTTTCAAGCTTTCCACCATTACGTTTCTATAAGCATAATCCCAACAGTTGTCATTCCATCCTGCATTCATGGCATAGGTCACATTACTTACATTGCCGGCAAATGCAGTAGCCGTACTGATATAGCCTGACCACAAATCGGCATTCAAATTTTGAATAAGCTGATATTCCCATACATTGACACCTGCATTTTTATTATAATAGATAGACTGCATCATGGGAATGAAGTGCATACCAATGTAGTTGTTATCTTGTTTTAGTTCTTCATCGCTCACTCCCTTCGGATTAGTGTTCATATCCTCGAACGCTCCCGTACATGCCGAGAATAAGGTAGCTGCCAGCAGCGCTACAGCTGTAAGTCTAAATATATTTTTCATAATCATATCTACTGTTTAAAAATTAACTTTCAAGTTGAACCCAATCGAACGGTTGGTAGGCATACCAAACACATCAACTCCTTGCAGACGGTTGCTGGTAGAAAGCATGCCATCAGGATCATATGGAGCATTGTTCTTGAAGAAGAACAGGTTGCGGCCTACAAGTGAAACCTGTGCGTTCTTAATGACACCAGTCTTTGCCAACCAAGCCTGAGGCAGACTATAGCCAATGGAAAGTTCGCGCAAACGTATGTTGGTAGCACTGTACATATAATGCTCGGTCACACCCGCACGGCCACCAACCTGATTATAGAAGCCTTCCACATCTGTAATTTGACGGCCTTCCAGCATCACGTAACCACGGTCACGAGCATCACCCGTTGCCTTGCTTACTCCCTGCTGATCGAGGTCGGCTTCCGTCAAAGACATCACTTCACCTCCAAAACGTCCATCAATCAAGAAGTAAAGAGAGAAGTCCTTCCACGTGATTGTATTGCTCCACCCCAAGTTAAAATCAGGAGTAGAATTACCCAGTTTCACCGGATTTGTCTTATCCACCAATGGAAGTCTATCACTATCTTTTTGTCCTTCTTTTGCAGGTTCATACTGAATATTGCCTTTTTCGTCACGTACAAAAGTAGTACCGTAAATGTCACCAAACGAACCACCTACTTCTAAACGACTCCATACATTGTTACTTTCGCCACCGCTAAATGTAAAATAACCAAAGTCATCACCAGCCAGTGCCTTTGCTTCGTTCTTATTGGTTGCAAAATTAACACCGGTTTTCCAGCGGAAATCCTTAGTCATGACAGGAGTTCCATTCAACATAACTTCGACACCGGTATTCTGAATATCACCGGCATTGATGTAATATCGGGCGTATTGTGAACCTGACGGAGCATCCAACGTAAAGAGTTGATTCTTTGTATTAGTCTTATAATAAGTGAAGTCGAACTCCAAGCGGCTATTGAAAAAGCGCCACTCAGTACCAAACTCAATGGAAGTAGTCATTTCCGGTTTCAGTTCTGCAAACGGAGCTGTACTGTTGAAATTGATGCTACCACTCTTTGTAATGGAGTTGAGAGGATTTGAAGTATAAGTATTCAAACCGTTACCCACCTTTGACCATGCACCGCGAATCTTACCTAAATCAATCCAAGAAGGTAATTTCAATGTTTCGTTCAGCAACCATGTCACACCTACTGACGGATAGAAAAAGCCTTTGTTTTTGTATTTGGTAAATGCCAATGTTGAAGTCCAGTCGTTACGTGCTGTCACGTCCACATAAATCTGATCTTTGAAGCCTACCTGACCGGTGAAGAACACACTCTGGCTTTGAGTATGGGTTTTCCAATCGGTCAATGAGCCCTTGTTCAAGGAGCAGTTCTGCATAGTGAATACGTTGGGCACAGAGAGTATACCCGGATAGGAATCGAAACCTGTACCGTTTCCTGTATAATCGTTGATGCTGGCACCTACCGAAGCATTGACACTGAAGTTAGTGAATTGCTGTTGATAAGTAAACAAAACATCCCCATAAGAAGAAAGGCTACTTGATTCACCGTAGATGTAACGACCGTTAGTTCCTGTTCCAGCCGGATTCATACCACACAACACCGGGCTGGTACCTGCATACATACGTGTATTATTCTTGTCTACAACATAGTCGGCACTACCACGAGCCTGTATACTGAACAGGTCATTGAACTTATACTTCACACTCAGATTCAACAATGTACGATAACGGGTATCCTCATTCGGAACCTTATTAATCAACCAATAGGGATTCTGCTCCATATCAGTACCTTGAGATTTATACCAGTTCTGGTCCATTATGTTACGACCGGCATTAAGAATCTGATAATTATCTTTGTAGTAGTTAAAGTCCTTTCCACCTTCAACACCACCACGCGGGAAGTGATAAAGACCTACCAAAGGATTCATGTAATAACCTCCCGAAGTAGTACGGTTATTCCCCCTTTGATACATCGCATTGATATTGGCATCAACAGTCAGTTTGTTATTGAGGAAGTTGGCAGTTTCGCGAAAATTGAAATTATGCTTCACCAAGCTATTACCTTCCACCACGCCCTTGCCGTAAGTATTAGCATAGGAAAAGTAAGTTTGCATAGCTTGCGAACCCATGCTCAACGAGAGCGAGTTGATAGTAGTGACACCTGTTTTGAAGAAATCGTCTGTATAGTCGGGACTACCTTTGATATCACTGCCCCAACTGGTTGACACACCCGTATAGTGATTCTGGAATTCGGGAATACCGTATGCAGCTATATCGAAAGTGGTGCTGGTATTGAAACTGATACTGGCGCGTCCTTCCTTGCCCTTCTTAGTGGTAATAATCACCACACCATTGGCAGCCGAACTACCGTAAAGTGCAGCAGCGGCAGGGCCTTTCAATATGTTCATGCTCTCAATATCATCGGGATTCAGATTGGAAATACCGTCGCCACGGTCGTAGTTACCACTGTCGTTGTCTCCGCCGATAGTAGTTGAGGTATTTTCGTTGGTAGATGAACCGAACGGTACACCGTCTATTACATACAACGGCTGGTTACTTCCGCTTACCGAACGGTTACCACGGATAATCACTTTGGAAGAACCTCCCAAACCGGAAGAACTCTTATTAATCTGCACACCTGCCGTCTTACCGGCCAATGCATTCATCATATTGGGGTCTTTCACACGTGCCAGTTCATCACCGTTTACCACCTGGGTAGAGTACGTCAGTGATTTTTCTTTCTTTGCGATACCCAATGCCGTTACCACCACTTCATCCAGCAGCTTGGCATCATTCTTTAATGTGACTCTTATCGTCCCCGGAGTGATGGGAACTTCTTGTGTTATCATACCTACGAAAGACACTTGCAGGATTTTCGCACCTGCGGGCGCATCTGTAATAGTGAATTTGCCGTCTAAGTCTGTTACGGCTCCGGTAGTGCTTCCTTTTACCAATACGGAAGCTCCGATAATCGGTTCATTGTCCTCAGCTGAAATAACGATACCGGTAATGGGGGAATTTTGGGCTGCTACCCAACCGATGGCTGCCAGCAGGCAAACCAAGGTCAGCATAATTCTTTTTTTCATAAGCTGTTTTTCGGAAAATAAATATTAGATTAAATGTGTGTTAAGTTAATAAACAGATTCTGATGGGGTCTGTCTTTCCGATTGACAAGCAGGGTTGAATGTCAATCTCATTTGTTTCTTTTTGTATGCTACATAGGCTATTAGAATGTTACGGTTAATACTCGAGCTTATTAAAATGTCTCTTATTCTGCAGATTTCTTTTTAAGCTTCGTATATAAAACCGGGTAGAGAACCGCAACCCTATCGAGAAACAGAAGTTTCTTTGCTAATAAAAGTTAATCGGGTTCGGAAGAAGAAGGAAAAACTAATACGATTTTCTTAATGTTGCCCTCACCGCCCTCACTCACTTCCCGAACCGCCCTGTTCATCGGCATTACATGGGTGAGTGAGGGCAAATAAAAAGGGTGAGGGCAAATTTTGCCCTCACCGGTGTTCGGTCTGTCCCGTTCCCTTGCTTTCTCTTGTCTCGTCCCCTTCTTTCTCTTGTTGTGTCCGCTTCTTTGTCTTATAGAGGCTTTGAGTTTCTGAGCGGCTCACTATAGTGGTCTGACTCGTTCACTATAGTGAATGGAGTTGTTCACCATAGTGAGCTGATTTGTTCACCCGAGTGAGCCGACAATGAACAAAGGCTGTTTCGGGGACAGACACCAAGCGTTTGAGGGATAAAGCAACGGGGAAAGACGGACTGAACAAGGGGAGCGTTCCGGACTACGTGCTTGAATCCCGTGACAGATGACAGACGGTTCTTCCCCTTTATCTTTGAAGAAGCTGTTTTGAAATGATAAATCCCCATTTATCTACCAGGCTGTTTTTTAAGCCTAACTAACGTGCACATACTCGAGAGTCCTATCTGCCAAGGGCAAGTCCATACATAAAACAAACCGTCCGGCCCGGAATGAAAATAATTCACTCCAAGTCGGACGGTTCAAAAACAAACAAATGGAAATCTATTCCTCGTACATCTTGTCAATCAGCCCCTTGTAGTTCTTTGCCACTACAGAGCGTTTCAGCTTCAGCGTGTTCGTCAGCTCGCCACGCTCCATGCTGAACGGTTCGGTCAGGAGCGTGAAGCGCTTCACTTGCTCATAATGGGCAAATTGCTGCTGCAAGGTATCGATACGGGCACGGAACAACGCCTGTATCTTGGGATGTTGCAGTAACTCATCCATATTGCTGTATGCAATGCCTTTCTCCTTGGCATAATCCTTCACAAAGCCATAAACGGGAACTATCAAAGCGGAAACAAACTTACGCTCATCGGCAATGACAGCAATCTGGTCAATGTAACGGTCAATAGCCAGCTTCGTTTCCAATGCCTGCGGCGAAATGTATTTTCCGTTGGAGGTCTTGAACAAGTCTTTGATACGCTCCGTCAGATACAGATGGCTATCCTTCAAATAACCGGCATCACCCGTGTGGAACCAACCGTCACGGTCGATGGCAGCAGCCGTTGCCTCCGGTTTCTTGTAGTAGCCGGTAGTGATAGTCTTACCACGAAGAAGTATCTCGTTGTTCTCGCCAATCTTCACCTCCACATCAGGCATCACCGTACCTACGGAACCAATCTCATAGCCTTCGTTGAGGAAGCAGGAAACGGTAGCCGTAGATTCCGTCAGACCATAGCCCACCACCATGTTTATACCTACAGAATGCACAAACTCGCAGATTTCATCGGGCACAGCAGCACCTGCCGTAGGAAAGAAATTACCGTTCTCAATACCTATCGTCTTCTTCAGCAGAGCATAAATGGTCTTTTCGTAGAACTTGTATTTCAGATGAAGCATCATCGGAGGAGTCTTTCCTTGGCGCAAATAATCAATGTTATGCGTCCTGCCCACCTTGATGGCATCCAACATCATCGCCTTACGCAGACCGGTTTCCTGGGAAATCTTCTCCTGCACACCGGCATAGACTTTCTCCCAAAAACGGGGTACACTGCACATCAGTGTAGGGCGTATCTCTTTAATAGTAGTTTGGATATCTTGTGGACGGAGATTGATGCAGACCTGCACTCCCCGATGTATACAAAGGTAGGTCCATGCCTTTTCGAATACATGGGTCAGCGGAAGGAAGTTCATGGAAACATCCTGGTCTGTCATGAAAGGCAATCGGATATCATGAATGCGGAAAGCCTCTCTATAATTGAAATGATGGAGCATGACACCTTTCGGCTCACCGGTAGTACCGGAAGTATAAAGGATATTGGCGAGGTCATCATCTGAGGCAGCTGCTGTACGTTCTTCTACAATGGCATTGTGCTGCAACTCTTCATCCATTGCCATAAATTCATCAAAATAGATGGAAGTCATGTCGCGCGGATCTTTCACCACAGCACGGTCGAAGATGATGAGCTGCTGCAGAGACTGGCAAAATCCGAACACGCTGAAAGCGGCATCGTACTGGAACTGCTCGCCTACAAACAGATAACGTATCTGTGCATCGTTGATGATATACTGTGCCTGGGCCGGTGAGCTGGTAGCATACAAAGGTATAGTCACCGCCCGGTTGGCGAATGCACCGAAATCAGTAAAGAGACATTCGGGTTTATTCTGCGAGAAGATACCGATATTCTCTTGTGGCTCTATTCCCAAAGCCACCATTGCATTGGCAGTCCGGCGTACAGTCTGTGAGAACTCTTTCCAAGAGATGGGTATCCATTGTGCAGTTTCATAGTCCCTGTATTTCAGGGCTATTTTGTCTCCATACTTCTCTGCCTGGCGATGCACCAGGACAGATAAATGATGATAAGTCATAACTTTTGATATTGGTAAATACGGTACAAAGGTAGTGGTTTCATTTGAAACTAATTTGATATTAGCGGGTAATTATTCAAACTTTACCTTTAAAGTATCCGACCATCCGTTAGCAAATTATCCACAAAAGATACTTTCTTTACCATTAAAACAATAGAAATATATTAAATATCTATATATTTGTGGTGATATACAAACTAAATCAAATTCAATGAACATGAAAAAAGTATTGCTTTTAATGGCTATGCTGACCATAGGTTTAGCAAGCATCAATGCTCAAGACAACCTCAGATGGGGAGCAACAGTCGGCATGAACTCCAGTAACTTCTCCATTACCGGTTTCGACAGTAAAATAGGCTTTCATGCTGGGGTAAAGGCTGAAGTAGGATTGCCTCAAATTTCAGAAGGAGTCTACCTCGATATGGGTGCATTACTTACGCTGAAAGGAGCCAAAATAGACGGAGGCTCTGCTGCTTCTATCAAGTTCAATCCCTACTACCTGGAAATTCCTGTACACATTGGCTATAAATATGCAGTGAATGAGAACTTTGCCATATTCGGCAATGCCGGTCCTTATTTAGCCATCGGTCTTTTTGGCAAAGCCAAGGCAGAAGGAGATATTCTTGACGAATATGAGTTTGATGATAACTCCACCAATGTATTCGGGGATGATGCCATGAAGCGTTTTGATTTCGGTCTCGGATTAAAAGCCGGAGTCGAATTCAGTCAGAAATATCAGATTTCCATCGGTTATGACTGGGGACTGGTAGAGAACATTAAAGATTCAGGCAACAAAAACCGCAACTTGATGATATCACTCAGTTGCTTCTTCTAAACAATATTGAAAAAACAGAAAGGACGTCGGTTTGGCGTCCTTTTCATTTTTTATCCGTAAGTTTGCGGCCAGATTATTTATTTACCGAATATGATTTACGATATACCGACTTTAACTTCCGAAGCAATCGGATTGCTCAAATCACTGATAGCCATTCCTTCCTTGAGCCGCGACGAGGAGAAGGCGGCAGATTATCTGCAGAACTATATCGAAATGCAAGGCATGGCAACAGGACGTAAAGGCAACAATGTATGGTGCCTCAGCCCGATGTTCGACTTAAAGAAACCGACCTTGCTGCTGAATTCCCATATCGACACCGTAAAACCCGTCAACGGGTGGCGGAAAGATCCTTTCAAACCAACGCTGGAAAGTAATGGAAAGCTCTACGGGCTGGGCAGCAACGATGCCGGAGCCAGTGTAGTCAGCCTGCTGCAAGTATTCCTGACATTGTGCCGCACCACTCAGGCCTACAATCTGATATATCTTGCCTCGTGTGAGGAGGAAGTATCAGGCAAGGGGGGAATAGAATGCGTATTGCCGGAACTCCCTCCCATACAGTTTGCCATTGTAGGCGAGCCGACAGAGATGCAACCTGCCATTGCAGAAAAAGGATTGATGGTGCTGGACGTAACTGCTACCGGAAAATCGGGACATGCAGCCCGAAACGAGGGAGATAATGCTATATATAAGGTATTGGATGATATTGCCTGGTTTCGTGATTACCGTTTCCCAAAAGAATCTTCCCTGCTGGGTCCCGTGAAGATGAGCGTAACCATGGTAAACGCCGGTACACAGCATAACGTCATTCCCGACCGTTGTACTTTTGTCGTAGACATTCGCAGCAACGAGTGTTATAGCAATCAGGAGCTATTCGATGAAATACAGAAACACATCACGTGTGAAGCCAAAGCCCGCTCCTTCCGGCTAAGCTCTTCACACGTAGCTCCGGAGCATCCGGTAGTGCAAAAGGCTATTGCCATGAAACGTACTCCTTTCGGCTCACCGACCTTGTCCGACCAGGCACTGATGCCATTCTCTTCTCTGAAGATGGGACCGGGGAAAAGTGCCCGTTCACACACTGCCGATGAATTTATCTTTGTCAAGGAGATAGAGGAGGCGATAGGGATGTATCTGGAGCTGCTGGAAGAAGTAAAAATTTAAATTATCATTATCTGTTCAGCCACGGCTCCGGATTCAGTTTTTCCTTCTCTTTCCTCAATTGGAAGTGTAGCACCGTACGACCATTGTCGGCCCCATCCGAGAAGATTTGTCCGAGAGTCTGTTTGGTGGTAACATCATCGCCCTGCTTCACCGAGGCCGATGACAAGTTGCAATAGACTGATATATAATTCCCGTGACGGACAAGGATATTGAACAGTCCGTTCAGTTTAAAGACAGCCGCCACTTTACCATTGAAGATGGCACGGGCTTGGGCACCCGGTTTCCCTTGTATATCGATGCCCTTATTGTCCAGCTTGACATTGCGCAAACCTTCCACAGAATACTGGCCGTAATGGCTGGTAATGATATACGCGCCGGTGATGGGCATCGGCAACTTACCGCGATTATTAGCAAAGTTCCCTGATAATTCACGGTCTGCCTTACTCATGGAGTAAGTTTCCAAAGGCTGTGCCTTCGGCTTTGCGGGCGTAGAGGCAGTTGCCGTTTTTTCGTTTTTTTCACCAGCCTTTTTACGTGCGGCTGCCTCACGGCGCGCTTCTTCTGCCGCACGCTTACGCGCTTTCTCTATTTCTTCCGCTATCAGACGGTCAATGCGTGCATTGAGCTGATTGGCTTCACGGCGTTTCTTATTCAGTTCGTTCTGTAAGCCCCGCTGTTTCTTTTTCAGATTGGCTACCAACAACTTTTGTTCCTTCTCCTGCGCTTCCAGCTTGACTTTCTCCTCTTCACGTTCTTTCAACAATCCTTCCTTGGCAACCTTCACTTGCTGAAGCTCAGTCTTCTTACGGTTCACCTGCTCCTGCTTTTTCAACACTTCCTCGCCTTGCAGGCGCTGATAAGTAGCATATTCACGTACATAGCGCATGCGTCGATAGGTCTGTGCCAGGCTCTTGGCAGAGAAAATGAACATCAGCTTCTCTTCAATGGAGCGGTTCTTATACAAATATTGAACGGACGATTCGTATTTCTTCTTCTTGTCCCTTAGGTCACGTTGCAGGCGGGTCAACTGACGTTCTAATGAAGACAACTCGCGCTCTATGGATTCCACATCATTATTGATAGTCAGAATATAGCGTTTGCGCTCTTCTATCTGTCCGGTCAGTGCAGCAAGACCGTTCAACTGGCTTCCCACATCCTTCTTGGTGGTTATCAACAGCGTTTCCGACTCTGCTATCTGTTTCTGCAAGGCACCACGCTTGCTTTCCAGTTCCTTAATCAGCTTGTTGGACTGGGCTAGGAGCGGAGAAACCGGCAAAAGGAGGAGAAAGAAGAGAAGGAGAAGCTTCATAAGTTATGAGTTATAAGTTATGAGGGATTATCTGACAATTATCAACTAATCAAAGGTCCATCAGCATTTCCAGCAGTTCTTCCAGCTCCACCTCTTTATATTTCTGTGAGAGCTGGGTAGGAGTCAGTGCAAAAGGCTTATCCGAGAAGTTGGAAAGTTCAATCTTTCCCTTTTCCAGAGAGGGTATCCCGAGTTCCTTGCCGGTAAGCACCTTCTTGCCATTGGGTTTGGAAGCAGCATAAAGCAGTTTCTCCAAATGGGCAAAATCCGCCTTCTTGGGCAGCACATCCTTCAGTTCCTTACGTGTTGCACGGACATAACGTTTTCCCATACGGTCTACCAACAGAATCTCATCCGGGGTGACTTCCATACGTGCCACCTCCGTACGAAGTATCGGCATCAGAAAGGAAATCTGCATGCATTCTTCCTTCTTCAACTTCATCGTACCGTTCACAGTAAGGGTGGCATCTTTATGGGGTACCGTCAGCTGCACTTTGGAGGAAAGGCAGGCAGATTCTCCGGACAGAGAACTTGAGTGACGCGAAGTCTTGCAACCGGCAAGCCCCACAGCCAGCAACAACAGCAAGGACAACAGGCGGCATATCCTTGCCATATCATTCAGCAGGTTTAGTTTCATCTGATATATATTTCTTTTTTTGTATTTTCTGTTTCAACGTATCAGAGCGATTGCCCTTATCCCAGGCTTGTTTCCAGTATTTCAAGGCACCTTCCGCATCGCCAGTCATGTAATAGATATCTCCGCAATGTTCCAAGACCACGTCACTGCTATCTTTATCATTCTTTATCGCCTCATCTATGTAGAGACGCGCCTCGGCATAATTACCTTTAACAAACAATATCCATGCATATGTATCGAGATAGGTGGAATTGTTCGGCTCGGCTTTCACTGTCTTGTAGCTCATCTCTTCCGCCTTGTCCAAGTCGCGGCGCTCCACGGAAAGATAATATGCGTAGTTATTCAAGGCACCGATGTTTGAAGGATTGTACACCAAAGCGGAATCATAAGCCGCATAAGCTTCCACATGCAGATTCTTGGTGTGATAAGCATCACCGATAATGGCATAAAAATCTGATACGACCTCCTTCTTGCTGTCGTCCTTGACATGCGACAAAGCCTTTTGACAGATGGCAAGGGCATCATCCGTCCGTTCCGCCTGGTTGTAGGCAATGGCCAGATAGAAATAGAACTCCAACATATCGGGATTGGACTCCACACCGGCTTCGCACAAATTCATTATTTCCTTGTAATCCTCCTGGCGCACAGCTTCCCCCAGCAATGTCATACGAGCCGCTGTGTTGGTAGGGTCTATCGCCAGAACCTGGCGCAGAACCGGTCCAGCCTCCTTGTTCATTCCTTTGGAAAGAAGATATTGGGCATACAGCAAAGGTAATTGCGCCTCATCGGGCTCCTGCTCCATGATACGGTTGAAGAGCGTAATGACACGTGTGCTGTCCTTGCCTGCCTGCTCGTTCTGCACGATGAACTGCCGCATCACATTCAGTTTGGTGTCCGAAGCCACTTTCTTGTTCAGCAACAGCGTGTCCAATTGCTGTTCATACAGCCCCTTCTGTCCGGTCTCTTCGTAGTAAGAAGCCAATGAGTACATGGCCATTGCATTGTCCGGCTCTTCGGCCAGCACCTTCTTGTAAATCTCATAAGCTTCCTGCTTTTTCCCGTTCTGCATATAGACATCCCCCAGCACAACTTGATAGCGCATATCGTTGGGATACTCTTCTACCAGACTTTCTATTTCATGAAAGGCGCTCTTGTCGTCCTTCTTTTGCAGATAGATGCGGAACTTCTCCATACTGAGCTGTTCATTCTTGCCCATCCGTTCCTCGAGCTTGTTCAGTATACCGATAACTTTGTCATACTCTTCCTGGCGGTTGTAAATCTCCAGCAAGTTGTATAGCGGGTCCAGCTTATCCGAGAAACGTACCGCCATATTTTCCAACAAGGCAGCGGCTTTCTCCGTTTCGTTTTGCTGCATATACAGATTGGCAAGTCCCTGGGCATACCAGTAATTATCGGGAGCATTCTCCACCGCCTTTTCCAACGCGGCTTGTCCCAACGGCACCTGCTTGAGGTACATATAATACTGGGCCATCTCATACAAAGCCGATGATGCGTTCGGGTTTATCGTCAGGCAATGTTGCAGGACATCGAAAGCCGCATCATAGTCTTTTTGGACTTTCAGACGGGCGGCTTCAAGAAAGAAGTAGTCGTAACGGCGCTGCTGTTCGGGGGTAAGCTCCTTTACGGGCGAAACGTCGGCTTTCTTCGACTTCTTCCGTTTCTTCAATTCCTTCCGTGCCTTTTCAGACCGACCGTACCCGCTCATTTTCTCCTTTGAAGCTTGAACGTTGGCAGCCTGCACTCCGTACGTAGTAAAGCAGAAGGTACCTATCAACAACGCAAGTATTATTTTTACTCTGATTCTCATCTATTTAATTATAAATTCTTAACCCGTAAAACGGAACAATATCCATTCATTTTTTACCCGTATGCCCGAAACCTCCGGCACCGCGCTCCGTCTCATCCAGCACTTCCACTTCCTGCCAAAGAGCTTGTTCGTGACGCGCTATCACCATTTGTGCAATCCTCTCCCCATCTTCGATGACGAAGGTTTCTGCAGAAAGGTTGACGAGAATAATACAAACCTCACCACGGTAATCGGCATCAATCGTTCCAGGGGAGTTCAGCACGGTAATCCCCTTCTTAATGGCCAATCCACTACGCGGACGCACTTGCGCCTCAAATCCTTCCGGAAGAGCGATATAAAGGCCCGTAGGCACCAGACACCGCTGCATCGGAGCCAGCGAAATAGGTTCGTTAAGGTTTGCACGGATATCCATTCCTGCAGACAGCTCAGTGGCATAAGCCGGAAGCGGATGCTTTGATTTATTGATGATTTGTACGTTCAACATGATGTTATTTACGATTTGACGATTTACTATTTACGATTGGGGCTACTTCTATTCTTACAATTCGAGTAATTCAAGTTTCGCAATTCATCTTCCTTTTACTATAAACTTGGGCGAAAATACGGCTTTTTATACAAAATAGTGATACATTTGCAGTTAAATAATAGTAACTTCAATCGTAAATAGTAAATCGTCAAATCTCAAATAACATCATGATGAATTGGAATACGCTCATATCTGCCAAACGCTTCGGACTGGAAGAGTTTCACCAGGAACGCCATGAAAACCGCTCGGAATTCCAACGTGACTATGACCGCCTTGTCTTCTCTGCTCCCTTCCGCCGTCTGCAGAACAAAACCCAGGTATTCCCTCTTCCCGGTAGTGTATTCGTCCACAACCGATTGACACACAGCTTGGAAGTATCATGTGTAGGCCGCTCACTAGGCAACGATGTATCGAAAGCTCTCATTGCCCGCCGTCCGGAACTGCAAGACAGCTACCTCACCGAAATAGGCTCCATCGTTTCCGCCGCCTGCCTGGCACACGACTTGGGAAATCCTCCTTTCGGACATTCGGGAGAACGAGCTATTTCCACCTTTTTTTCTGAAGGAAAAGGAATGTCCCTGAAGGGCCAACTGACACCTTCCCAATGGGAGGACCTTACCCACTTTGAAGGGAATGCAAATGCGTTCCGCCTGCTTACCCACCAGTTTGAGGGAAGGCGACAGGGAGGATTTGTACTCACCTACTCCACCTTGGCAAGCATCGTGAAATATCCCTTTTCATCGAGTCTTGCAGGCAAAAAGTCAAAATTCGGTTTCTTCATCACAGAGGAAGAAAGTTTTCGCCGCATAGCAGAAGAGTTGGGTATGGAGAAGCAGAACGATGCCCCGTTGAAATATGCCCGCCACCCGCTGGTCTATCTGGTGGAAGCCGCCGATGACATCTGCTACCAGATGATGGATATTGAGGATGCTCACAAACTGAAAATTCTGACTACACAAGAAACCAAAGAGTTGCTTCTTTCTTATTTCTCGAAAGAGCGCCAAGCACACCGGCTCAAAACGATGGAGATAGTAAGTGACACCAATGAACAAATAGCCTATCTGCGTTCCAGCGTTATCGGACTGCTTATCGGCGAATGCGTGCAAGCCTTTGTAGACAATGAAGAAAAGATTCTGAAAGGAGAATTTGAAGGAAGCCTCATCAACCATATATCCGAGGTACCAGCCAATGCCTACAAGCACTGTGCAGACATCTCCCTGAAGAGGATTTACCGTTCACGCGATGTACTGGACATTGAACTTGCCGGTTTCCGCATCATCAGTACCCTGCTCGAACTGATGATTGACGCCGTGCGTTCTCCGGAAAAGGCATATTCGCAACTGCTCATCAATCGCGTATCGGGCCAGTACAACATAAAAGCGCCTGCACTCTACGAAAGAATACAGGCGGTATTGGATTACATCTCCGGAATGACGGATGTATTTGCACTCGATTTATATAGGAAAATAAACGGGAATAGCTTGCCAGCGGTATAACAGACGACAAACATTCCTCCGGATAGTCCTATGATACAACCTTATTTGCTCCCGACGTAAGCTTGCACGCCTCCGGTTCGCTCGCTATGAACGACTCGATGTGGCGAATGCGCTTTTCTGCCAAAATCTCGTCCACGGCAATTAGGATACCCGTTTCCTCCACATCTCCGAAACCGTAATTGATGGCTGTACCGAACATACGCATGGTAGGGCTGAGACTCATATAGGCATTCACCAGCGGGGGAATATTATACCCCGCCTTACGGATTTCACAATTCAAAATCTTATAGTCTTCCTTAAAAGAGTCTTTACAGAAGAGAGCCGCCAATTCATTCTCGTCCGATTCCAGAAGCAACGGCTTCATCGGAGTAATCAGGTTGTCCTTATCCGCAAAGTGTTTCCGAAGAAAATAAAGAATCTTATCACGACTCTGACGATGATAGCTGGGATACATAGTCACCTTTCCGAAGAAATACTTCACATTGGGCATGACTACGGTCAGTGCGCCCAAACCATCCCACAGATTATCCAACGCAAACAGACCTTTACTGTCTGCACGCGTAGACTGATACTCCAACGTAACGAACGAACGTCCTAACTCGATGGTCGTAGGAAGATAGTCCTTCAAAAACTTATCCGAAAAGTTAAACATATGGGCAGTTGCCAGAATAGGGGCACCATGTTCATCAAAACGCACATCCGTACCTAAGATATAACGGTATCCACCCAAAATTTCTTCTGCTTCCGGATTCCAGACAATCAACTGCTTGTACGGGTTGTCCATGATGTCATATTCATCAATATCCATAGACTTGCCCGTTCCTCCTCCCGCAGCACGGAATGCAATCTCGCGCAAACGGCCGATCTCCTTCATTGTATTCGGAGAGTCTTGGGCAGTAATGATATATATCTGATTATGACTTCTATTGGTCATGCGCAGACGCTTTTCCTCAGTCAACTCCGCTTTCAACAGCTCCTTGCTTATCGGTGCAATAACATCTTCCATATTTTTCTGTTAGTAGTTCTTCTTTAATATAAATACGGTCTCTCTACAATTTATATACAATATCCTTCACATATTGCGCCCATCCGGCCGGGCTTTTCGATTTGTCGAAAGTTTGCCAGGGGATAGGCTTCCCTATGGTGATGGTAAATGTTTTATGGCGATTCTTCAGCATTTCATCTGCCAGGTAAAGCATGGCGATATTGAACTTGATGCCCAACATCTTACAAAAATTGGCAAGATTATAAAAGAAGTTGGAGTTCCGCCCCTCGAAGTGGATGGGAACTACATCACGGTGGGCTTCGACACTCTTCACGATAAAGGTCTTTTTCCAATCCAAGTCACGGATGACCCCATTCTGCCTACGCGAACAAAGCCCTGCGGGAAACATGATGAGCTGATTGTCCGAAGCAAATCCCGCCTCCACCATTCTGGGGAAGTCTTTGGCCTGCTTTCCCGTCTTGTTGATGGGGATGCAAAGCGGCGCCAGTCCGTGCAGGTTCATCAGCAGGTCGTTGACCATATATTTCACCTTGCCACCATAAAAGGAGCCCAGGACATAACCCAGTGCCACTCCATCCTGCCCACCCAGGGGATGGTTGGACACAAAAGTATAAAGCCCTTCTTTAGGCAGATTTTCCTCCCCCTTTACCACAATATTGGCATCAAGGAACTCCAGACAAGCTTTCAGGAAATCTACACCGACTTTATCTTTCGACTCCCGCAAAAAGACATTCAATTCCTCTTGATGAACGATGTGCTTCAAATAAGAAACCACGAACTTGGGGATATACTTAGACTGCTTCGGAGCCTTTTCCCGAAGTATCTTGTCTATGTCAATCAAAAATAAAGAGTCGTCAGCCATTCTTCTTTTGATGAAATGAATGCGCAAAATTAACTCATCTTTTTAATTAATCGCAAAAAAATGACAGAAAACTGCACCCGAAATCTATCAAATAGCACCTAAAAACTGTCAATTGATAGTTTTTCCCCTAAAGTATGTTTGAAATCCGTCTGCCTGAAAGAGAAAACTTCCGTAAACTTGCAATATCAAGATTAACGAAAAAAAACATAGCACATATGAACAATATAACATTTAAAAAAGACCTGCTCGGAGTTCAAGACGATTTATTGCGTTTTGCATACAAACTTACTTCCGACCGTGAAGAAGCCAACGACCTCTTGCAGGAAACATCCCTGAAAGCTCTGGATAACGAAGAGAAGTATACGCCCGATACTAATTTCAAAGGATGGATATACACCATCATGCGCAATATCTTCATCAACAATTACCGCAAAGTGGTGCGTGACCAGACTTTCGTGGATACCACGGACAATCTCTATCACCTGAACCTGCCGCGCGACGCCGCTTTTGAAAGCACAGAAAGCGCATATGACCTGAAAGAGATGCACCGCATTGTCAACGCCCTTCCACGGGAGTACAAGATTCCCTTCTCCATGCATGTCTCCGGCTTCAAATACCGCGAAATTGCAGAGAAGCTAGGGTTGCCCTTAGGCACGGTAAAGAGCCGCATTTACTTCACCCGCCAAAAACTACAACAAGACTTGAAGGATTTTGTTTAAGCACTCAGCATATAAAACCAGTGATTTCCATAAATTAAGAAGAGTACAGATTTTAGTTGTATCAAAAGAGAGAAAGGCAGGCCGGGACAATCCCGCGTCTGCCTTTCATGGTCTCGCCCCTTGTATTTCGTACACAAACTCATTCAAGCCGTTACGCTTTGCGACAATATTATTTACAAAAATCAGGATAGCAATCTCTGGCTACATCCCACTTTTCCACCTATCCGAGGCACTGAAAGCTAACCAAAGCCACCCGAAAACTGCCAATTGTTAGATTTTACCCCAAAGAGAGTTTGATTTCCGTCTATCAAAAAGAGAAATCATCCGTAGCTTTGCATCATCAATAAAACGAACAATAATTTAAAAAACATCCATTATGAATAATAGAACATTTACCCAAGACCTACTCGGAGTTCAAAACGACTTATTACGCTTTGCATATAAATTAACCTCCGACCGCGAAGAGGCCAACGACCTGCTTCAAGAGACATCCCTGAAAGCTCTGGACAATGAAGAGAAGTACACACCTGATACCAACTTTAAAGGATGGATATATACCATCATGCGTAATATTTTCATCAACAATTACCGTAAAGTGGTACGTGACCAGACATTTGTAGATACCACAGACAATCTCTATCATCTGAACACGCCGCACGACCTCACACTCGACAGCACAGAAGGCGCCTACGACCTGAAGGAAATGCACCGCATTGTCAATGCCTTGCCACGTGAGTACAAGATACCTTTCTCCATGCATGTCTCCGGTTTCAAGTACCGTGAAATCGCAGAAAAGCTGAACCTCCCACTTGGAACAGTAAAGAGCCGCATCTTCTTTACCCGCCAGAAACTGCAGCAGGACCTGAAAGATTTCAGATAAGAGAATACGGCAACCTAAGAATTGTTTATTAATTGGCCGGATAAAAAAGTAAATATGCTTATCTTTGGGCAATCATGGGACACAAACCAAGATACCTAAAGAAAAACCGAGTAATTAATAAACAACATGAAGAAACAGACAATCATTACAGCCTGCACATTTGCAGCAATGACAATGGCTACTCCTGCCGTTTTTGCCGTACAGCCGGCCATGAGTAACCACGTATGCGCCTCCGACGCTATCAAGAAAGACAACCGACCGGTAGAATCAAAACGACTGTTCCGTTCCAAAGCCGTAGAAGAACAAATTCAACGGATACAGCAGCTGCTGAAAAATCAGAAGCTGTCATGGATGTTCACTAACTGCTTTCCCAACACGCTGGACACCACCGTCCATTTCCGCAAGGACAAGAAAGACGGGAAGCCCGACACATTTGTCTACACCGGAGATATCCATGCCATGTGGCTCCGCGACTCAGGTGCGCAGGTGTGGCCCTACGTACAGCTGGCCAATGAAGACAAGGAACTGAAGACGATGCTTGCAGGAGTCATCAACCGCCAATTCAAGCTGATTAATGTAGACCCGTTTGCCAACGCCTTCAACGACGGCCCCATCCCCGACGGACACTGGAAAACCGACCTTACCGACATGAACGACGAGGTGCACGAGCGTAAATGGGAAATCGATTCACTGTGTTATCCGCTACGCCTTGCCTACCATTACTGGAAAACGACCGGTGATACAAGCATCTTCGATGCCGAGTGGATAAAAGCAATCCAAAACATCCTGACCACCTTCCGCGACCAACAGCGCCGTGACGGACGCGGTTCCTACCATTTCCAGCGGGTAACTGAACGCGCACTGGACACGATGACCAACGACGGCTGGGGCAATCCGGTGAAACCGGTCGGACTGATTGCATCTTCTTTCCGCCCTTCCGATGACGCCACCACCTTCCAATTCCTGATACCCTCCAACTTCTTCGCCGTATCTTCGCTGCGTAAGGCAGCCGAGATTCTGACTGAAGTCAATAACCGCCCGGAGCTTGCAAAAGAATGTACCGACCTGGCTGGAGAAGTAGAAACCGCCCTACGAAAATACGCTACCTACAACCATCCCAAATACGGCACCATCTATGCCTTCGAGGTAGACGGTTTCGGCAACCACCTTCTGATGGACGACGCCAATGTACCGAGCCTTATCGCACTGCCCTATCTGGGCGATGTGGACATCAACGATCCTATTTACCAGAACACCCGTCGTTTCGTATGGAGCGAGGATAACCCATACTTCTTCAAAGGTACGGCAGGCGAAGGCATTGGAGGTCCGCACATCGGCTACGACATGATTTGGCCGATGAGCATCATGATGAAAGCCTTCACAAGCCAGAACGATGAAGAGATTAAAACTTGCGTGAAGATGTTGATGGATACAGAAGCCGGAACCGGCTTTATGCACGAGTCTTTCCACAAAGACAATCCCGCCAAGTTCACCCGCGCCTGGTTTGCATGGCAAAACACATTGTTTGGCGAACTCATTCTAAAACTGGTGAACGAGGGCAAGCTAGACTTGCTGAACAGCATACAGTAAAAAAACATTTATCCCCCCTGGATTCTGTGGATGAATGTAATAATCAACCACTCCAGGGGGAATATTATCACTCCTCCCTCCCATCATCTTCCGGTAAGTAGTAACGTTCACAAAATAGACGGGAAGTTAACAAAAAAAGTTTCAGAAGTTAATACTAAAACAAGAAAGAGTTAAGAAAGAGCTTTATCCCAAACTTTGGTTTTTCCAAACCAAGCCTGGGGATAGAGAAACCAAGTCTTGGTTTAGATATCCGCAAAGCTGGGAAAGAAGTTTCCCACCCAAGACACCATTCCACCAACAAGCGACTTTCAAACCAAAGACCGTCATCCTCAACCGAATCTTTTCAAAAGAGACTACACGAATCCCCCACCAGCAAAGCGTTTCAAAAGCAGCTTCATTATCAAATGAATAAGCTATCAACAAGGTGTTGAAAACTTCTTCCTAAGATTTTAGTTAAAAGATTGTGGGGAATTGTGGGGAAATGTGTATTTTTACCGTCGCTTATTATAATAAGGTGAGAAATGATACAATTTTTAGGTAATATCGAGGCTAAGGCGGATGCAAAAGGAAGAGTTTTCATCCCGGCCACCTTCCGGAAACAGCTGCAAGCCGCTTCTGAAGAAAGACTCGTGTTGCGTAAGGACGTGTATCAGGATTGCCTGGTGCTCTACCCGGAAAGTGTATGGTTTGCCACTCAAAACCAACTTCGCTGCCGGCTGAATAAATGGAACGCCAAACAACAAATGATTTTCCGCCAGTTCGTAAGTGACGCGGAAGTCATGACCCCTGACGGGAACGGACGCATCCTGCTCCCAAAACGTTACCTGCAAATGGCGGGTATACAAAGTGATGTCCGCTTCATTGGTGTGGACAACACAATAGAAATCTGGGCTAAGGAACGTGCCGACCAACCATTCATGAACCCCGACGAGTTCAGCGAGGCTCTTGAAGAACTGCTGGGAGACGAAAATATTTGTTGTGACGAAAATAAGCTATAAACAACAGATGATGAAAGAAGAAACAACATATCACATCCCCGTATTGCTGATGCCGAGCGTAGATGCAATGAACATCCGTCCGGACGGCACGTATGTAGACGTAACGTTTGGTGGAGGAGGACATTCGCGCGAGATACTGTCCCGCCTGGAAGACGGCGGCCGGCTGCTGAGCTTCGACCAGGACGAGGATGCGGAACGTAACATTGTGAACAACCCGCATTTTACATTCGTACGCAGCAACTTCCGCTACCTGCACAACTTCCTACGCTATCACGGCATAGAAAAAGTGGATGCCATACTTGCCGACCTCGGCGTATCTTCCCATCACTTTGATGACAGCGAACGGGGATTCTCCTTCCGCTTCGACGGGGCACTGGATATGCGTATGAACAAGCGTGCCGGCCTAACCGCTGCCGACATCGTGAATACCTACGAAGAAGAAAAGCTGGCCGATATTTTTTATCTGTACGGCGAGCTGAAGAACAGCCGGAAACTGGCATCTGTCATCGTTAAGGCACGGGCTACGCAGAGAATTGCCACCATCGGCGAATTTCTGGAAATCGTCAAACCACTCTTCGGCCGCGAACGCGAGAAGAAAGAACTGGCAAAAGTATTCCAGGCATTGCGCATTGAGGTAAACCAGGAAATGGAAGCACTGAAAGAAATGCTGTATGCGGCAACAGAAGCGCTAAAGCCGGGAGGCCGCCTGGTGGTGATAACCTATCACTCCCTGGAAGACCGTATGGTGAAGAATATCATGAAAACCGGCAACGTGGAAGGCAAGGCCGAAAAAGATTTTTTCGGGAACGTATTGACCCCGTTCCGGCTAGTCAACAACAAAGTGATTGTACCGGACGAGGAAGAGATAGAGCGCAATCCGCGTTCGCGCAGCGCCAAGCTGAGAATTGCAGAAAGAGTAATGAATGATTAGTGACTAGCAATGGAAAAGAAGCAAGAAGAAAAGAATACGGAAAAGGTGAAAAAACGCACCTCACTGAAGAACATCATCGGAGGCGACATTCTGGCCACAGACTTCTTCCGCCGCCAAGCCGGATTGTTGTTCCTTATCATGGTGCTTATCATTATTTACATCAACAACCGTTACGAATGCCAACTGCAACTGATAGAGATAGACAATCTTAAAAAAGAGCTGATAGACATCAAGTACGATGCCCTGACACGCAGTTCGGAATTGATGGAGCGGAGCCGCCAATCGCGCATCGAGGAATACATCGCCACCAAAGAAAGCGATTTGCAGACTTCCACTAATCCACCGTACTTACTAAAATAATGGAGAATTGAGGATTAAAGTAATTTCAATAGTACATCGTAAATCGTTAAATCGTAAATAACATTGGCTGTAAATAAAAAAAACATAATGACCCGTTACTTCTTCGTCGTCCTACTCATGGGGCTGGTGGGGATAGCTATTGTTGTGAAAGGCGCCATGATTATGTTTGCCGAGCGACAGTACTGGCACGATGTAGCCGACCGCTTCGTAAAAGAGAATGTAACGGTGAAGCCCAACCGGGGAAATATCCTGTCCTCGGATGGCAAACTGATGGCAAGTTCGCTGCCGGAATATAAAATAT
The DNA here is from genome assembly GCF_900217715.1 of Bacteroides sp. AR29. Classification (NCBI taxonomy): domain Bacteria; kingdom Pseudomonadati; phylum Bacteroidota; class Bacteroidia; order Bacteroidales; family Bacteroidaceae; genus Bacteroides; species Bacteroides sp. AR29. The sequence continues at coordinate 115,445 of NZ_OBMS01000002.1, read as the reverse complement.
ATATGGACTTCATGTCCGGCGAAAGGGACGAGAAGCGCCGCAAAAAGGATCAGCAGCGCAAGGATTCTATCTGGAAAGCCAATTTCGATTCCATCTGTATCGGGCTTCATCAGATTTTTCCGGACATCAGCGCCGCCACCTTCAAAAGCCATCTGCGCAAGGGGCGGGAGATGAAGAGCCGGAACTACAACATTCTTCCCAACCGCAACCGGCGCATCTCTTACATTCAGTATAAGGAAGCCAAGCGGTTACCCGTATTCAAGATGAACAAGTACAGAGGGGGGTTCCACGAACAGATATACAACCAGCGTAAAAAGCCGTTCGGTTCTTTGGCAGCCCAAACCCTGGGCCGTCTCTATGCCGATACAGCCATGGGAGCCCGTAACGGCATTGAACTGGCCTTCGACACCCTGCTGAAAGGACGGAACGGTATTACCCACCGTCAGAAGGTGATGAACAAATACCTGAATATCGTAGACCTTCCCCCGGTAGACGGTTGTGACATCATATCCACCCTCGACGTAGGCATGCAGGACATCTGCGAAAAAGCCCTGGTGGACAAGTTGAAGGAAATCAATGCCAACGTCGGGGTAGCCGTACTGATGGAAGTGGCTACCGGAGAAGTAAAGGCCATTGTCAACATGATGAAAGCCGGAGACGGCAATTACTACGAAATGAACAGTAATGCCATCAGCGATATGTTGGAACCGGGCTCCACCTTCAAGACAGCCTCCATTATGGTGGCACTGGAAGATGGCAAGATAACCCCGGATACCGAGGTAGACACGGGCAACGGTATTATGAATATGTACGGCAGCAAGATGAGAGACCACAACTGGCACCGGGGAGGTTATGGAAAGATAGATGTGACACGTATTCTGGAAGTTTCTTCCAATGTGGGCGTCTCCTACCTCATCGACAAGCACTACAAGGATAATCCGCAGAAGTTCGTGGACGGTTTGAAGCGCATGAGCATCGACCAACCGCTTCATCTGCAAATACCCGGTGAAGGGAAACCCAACATCAAAGGGCCTAAAGAGCGTTATTTTGCCAAAACGACTTTGCCGTGGATGAGTATCGGTTACGAAACCCAGGTACCTCCCATAAACATACTGACCTTCTACAATGCCATAGCCAACAACGGGGTCATGGTACGCCCCAAATTTGTGAAAGCAGCGGTAAAGGACGGTGAGGTAGTGAAAGAATATCCTACGGAAGTAATCAATCCCAAGATATGCTCCGACCATACCCTGACACAAATCCGCGAAATCCTTCGGAAAGTGGTATCGCAAGGATTGGCAAAACCCGCCGGCAGCAAGCAGTTCTCTGTATCGGGCAAGACGGGTACGGCACAGATTTCACAAGGAGCCGCCGGATATAAGTCGGGACGGGTGAACTACCTTGTAAGTTTCTGCGGATATTTCCCCTCGGAAGCACCCAAATACAGTTGCATCGTTTCCATCCAGAAGCCTGGGTTACCAGCTTCAGGCGGTCTGATGGCAGGTAGTGTCTTCGGGAAAATAGCAGAAAGAGTTTATGCCAAAGACCTGCGTTTTGACATACGCAGTGCCATAGACAGTACCACCAATGTGATTCCTCCCGTGAAAGCCGGAGAGATGAACGAAGCACTCCTTGTACTGAATGATTTGAAAGTGCCCGTTCAGAAACAGTTCTCTGGACAAAAGAAAAAGGAACAGTGGGGACATACACAAGCTGCTCCGTCGGCAGTCATCCTGCAAGACCAGGAACCGGCCTCGGGCACCGTGCCCAGCGTGGTAGGTATGGGAGCGAAAGATGCTGTCTACCTTTTAGAGAGTAAAGGACTGAAAGTAAGGCTAAACGGCGTAGGACGGGTGAGGAACCAGTCCATAGCAAGCGGTAGCCGGATAGTGAAAGGACAAACCATAGCCCTGACACTACGTTAACATGAGAATAAACAAGATTTGGATATACACTATATATAATAAGGTATGAGATTAAGTGATTTGTTGCAAACAATACAGCCGGTCCGGATTACCGGAAGTACAAGCATGGAGATAACGGGGGTGAATATAGATTCCCGCCTGATAGGAACCGGACATCTGTTCATGGCCATGCGTGGTACGCAGACCGACGGGCATGCCTATATTCCGGCTGCCATCGATAAAGGGGCTGTTGCAGTATTGTGTGAAGAATTGCCGGAAGAGCTTAAGGCCGGCATCACCTACATTCAGGTGAAAGACAGTGAAGATGCCGTAGGGAAAGTGGCTACCACTTTCTATGGTGACCCTACATCCAAGATGGAACTCATCGGCGTGACCGGAACCAACGGAAAAACAACCGTTGCCACCTTATTATATAATACTTTCCGCTATTTCGGCTACAAGGTCGGACTGGTTTCCACTGTATGCAATTACATCGACGACCTGCCCGTACCGACCGAACACACCACCCCGGACCCGATAACCCTGAACCGCCTGCTCGGAGAAATGGCAGATTCCGGCTGCAAGTATGCCTTCATGGAAGTCAGTTCCCATTCCATTGCCCAGAAGCGCATCAGCGGTCTGAAGTTTGCCGGCGGTATTTTCACTAATCTGACCCGCGACCATCTGGATTATCATAAAACGGTGGAGAACTACCTCAAAGCCAAGAAAAAGTTCTTCGACGAACTGCCAAAAGGAGCTTTCAGCCTGACCAACCTGGATGACAAGAACGGACTTGTGATGACGCAGAATACCCGTTCGAAGGTATACACCTACTCTTTGCGTAGTCTTAGCGACTTCAAAGGCAAAGTCTTGGAGTCTCATTTCGAGGGAATGTTGCTCGACTTCAACAATCACGAACTGGCAGTACGTTTCATCGGAAAGTTCAATGCCTACAACCTGCTGGCGGTATTCGGTACTGCCGTATTGCTTGGCAAGAAAGAAGAGGATGTACTGGTTGCCCTCAGCACGCTGCATCCGGTAACCGGCCGCTTCGATGCCATCCGTTCACCGAAAGGCTACACCGCCATTGTGGACTATGCGCATACTCCAGACGCCCTGGTCAATGTATTGAACGCCATTCACGGAGTGCTGGAAGGAAAAGGGAAAGTGATTACCGTTGTGGGCGCCGGCGGCAACCGCGACAAAGGCAAGCGTCCCATCATGGCCAAAGAATCCGCCCGCTTGAGCGACCGGGTCATCATCACCTCCGATAACCCGCGCTTTGAAGAGCCGCAGGACATCATCAACGACATGCTGGCGGGACTGGATAAAGACGACATGCAGAAAACCATCAGCATCACCGACCGCCGCGAAGCCATCAAGACAGCCTGCATGCTGGCACAGCCGGGAGACGTGATTCTCGTTGCAGGCAAGGGGCATGAGAATTATCAGGAGATTAAAGGCGTGAAACACCATTTTGACGACAAAGAGATATTAAATGAAATAATGTGCTGATATGCCAATGTGCTAATTGCCATGCGTCATGTAGGATATTCATTCCTTTACCAGCAGATATACCAGACTATCAATTAGCATATTGGCACATTAGCACATTAAACAATTAAATAATTAACATCATGTTATACTATTTATTTCAATGGTTAGACAAATATGACTTCCCCGGTGCGGGCATGTTTGGCTATACATCCTTCCGTTCGTTGATGGCAATCATTCTGGCATTGCTCATTTCGAGTATCTGGGGAGATAAGTTCATCAATCTACTGAAACGCAAGCAGATTACTGAAACGCAACGTGATGCCAGCATCGACCCGTTCGGCGTAAACAAGGTGGGAGTACCCAGCATGGGCGGTGTCATCATTATTTTTGCCATACTCATTCCTTGCCTACTACTGGGCAAATTGAGCAATATTTATATGATATTGATGCTGATTACCACAATCTGGCTGGGGTCGCTGGGCTTTGCCGACGACTACATCAAGATATTCAAGAAGGACAAGGAAGGCCTGCACGGTAAGTTCAAAATCATCGGTCAGGTAGGCTTGGGACTTATCGTCGGACTGACTCTCTACCTCAGTCCGCAGGTGGTTATCCGCGAGAACATAGAAATAGAGAAACCGGACGGACAGATAGAAGTGGTGCATGCCGCCAAGGAAATCAAGGCAACACAGACCACCATCCCATTCTTCAAGAGCAACAACTTCGACTATGCCGACCTAGTGGGCTTCATGGGTGAACATGCCCAGACAGCAGGTTGGATACTGTTTGTGATTATCACGATTTTCGTAGTTACCGCCGTCAGCAACGGAGCCAACCTGAATGACGGAATGGACGGAATGGCGGCAGGGAACTCTGCCATTATCGGACTGACCTTGGGAATACTCGCCTACGTATCGAGCCACATTGAATATGCCGGCTACCTGAATATCATGTACATTCCCGGCTCGGAAGAACTGGTAATCTTTATCTGTGCCTTCATCGGTGCACTTATCGGCTTCTTGTGGTACAATGCCTATCCGGCCCAGGTATTCATGGGCGATACGGGCAGTCTGACCATTGGAGGAATCATCGCAGTATACGCCATCATTATTCACAAGGAACTGCTGATACCCATCCTTTGCGGTATCTTCCTGGTGGAGAACCTTTCGGTCATCCTGCAACGCCTCTACTACAAGGCAGGCAAGCGGAAAGGCGTGAAACAACGTCTCTTCAAAAGAACACCGATACACGACCACTTCCGCACTTCCATGAGCCTGATAGAGCCGGGATGCAGCGTAGTATTCACCAAACCGGACAAGCTGTTCCACGAATCCAAAATCACCATCCGCTTCTGGATTGTGACGATTGTATTGGCAGCGATAACGATTATAACATTAAAAATTAGATAACAAACAAATGAAGAACTAAGAATGAAGAATGAAGAATTTAGCTGTACATCATCTCGCTGCATAGCGATTCTTCATTCATCATTCTTAATTAAAAAAGTATGAGTAGAATTGTAGTATTAGGAGCTGGCGAAAGCGGCGCAGGCGCTGCCGTACTGGCCAAAGTGAAAGGATTCGACACGTTCGTCTCCGACATGTCCGCCATCAAAGACAAATACAAGGAACTGCTGGATAAATACGGCATTGCCTGGGAAGAGGGACACCACACAGAAGAGCTGATTCTGAATGCTGACGAAGTAGTGAAAAGCCCCGGTATTCCCAACGACGCTCCGCTCATTATGAAATTAAAGGAAAAAGGTACGCCCATCATCTCTGAGATAGAGTTTGCGGGACGGTACACTGACGCAAAGATGGTCTGTATCACCGGCTCGAACGGAAAGACTACAACCACCTCGCTCATTTATCACATCTTCAAGAGTGCAGGCCTGAACGTCGGCCTCGCCGGCAACATCGGCAACAGCCTGGCCTTGCAGGTAGCCACGGAGCAGCATGATTACTACGTCATTGAGCTGAGTTCCTTCCAGCTGGACAATATGTATAACTTCCGTGCCAACATTGCCGTACTGATGAACATCACACCAGACCACTTGGACCGTTACGACCACTGTATGCAGAAATATGTGGACGCCAAATTCCGCATCACCCAAAACCAGACACCGGAAGACGCTTTTATCTTCTGGAACGACGACCCCATCATCAAGCGCGAGCTGGACAAGCATGGCCTGCGCGCCCATCTCTACCCGTTCGCTGCCGTGAAGGAAGACGGGGCCATCGCATACGTGGAAGACGGTGAAGTGGAAATCAACGAACCGATAGCCTTCAATATGGAGCAAGAGGAGCTGGCGCTGCACGGCACACACAACCTATACAATTCGTTAGCCGCCGGCATCTCGGCCAATTTGGCCGGCATCCGGAAAGAATATATCCGCAAAGCCTTGTCCGACTTCAAGGGAGTGGAACACCGGTTGGAGAAAGTAGCCACCGTACGCGGCGTGAGCTTCATCAACGATTCCAAGGCTACGAACGTAAATTCCTGCTGGTATGCCCTACAAAGCATGACCGGCAAAACCGTACTTATCCTCGGCGGTAAAGACAAAGGAAACGATTACACGGAAATCGAAGACCTCGTACGCGAAAAGTGCTCTGCCCTGGTCTATTTGGGATTGCACAACGAAAAGCTGCACGCCTTCTTCGACCGTCTGGGACTGCCCGTAGCCGACGTGCAGACCGGCATGCAGGATGCCGTAGAAGCAGCCTTCAAGCTGGCAAAGAAAGGTGAAACCGTGTTGCTCAGTCCTTGCTGTGCCTCCTTCGACCTCTTCAAGAGCTATGAGGACCGCGGCGATCAGTTCAAAGCATGTGTCAGAGCACTATAAGATACAGATGCCGTAACAGTCCTATTACGAATTCCGTAACAAGAACGGCAACTTTTAATTCTTTAATTATTAATTTTTAATTTGCGAAGCATTGGATTTATTAAAGAGCATATTCAAAGGCGATAAAGTGATTTGGATTATTTTCCTTTTCCTTTGCCTCATCTCCATCACAGAGGTATTCAGTGCTGCCAGTACGCTGACCTACAAGAGTGGCGACCATTGGGGACCGATTACGCAACACAGCATCCTCCTGATGGTAGGCGCCGTCATTGTAGTACTGGTACACAACATCCCCTATAAATGGTTTCAGGTGTTCCCGGTATTCCTGCTTCCGATATCCATCGGACTGCTGGCTTTTGTGATGCTGATGGGATTCATTACCGGCGACCGCGTAAACGGCGCAGCCCGCTGGATGACCTTCATGGGTATTCAGTTCCAGCCGTCGGAAATAGCGAAGATGGCCGTCGTCATCGTTACCGCCTTTATCCTCTCGAAAGGGCAGGATGAAGACGGTGCAAGTCCGAAAGCCTTTAAGCGCATCATGATTATTACCTGCATTGTCTGTGGCCTTATCCTGCCGGAAAACTACTCGACGGGAATGCTGCTCTTCGGAACGGTCTACCTGATGATGTTCATCGGGCGGGTATCTGCCAGGAAACTGCTGATACTGGGAGGAGGGATTGTGGCATTCGTAACAGTCTTTGTCGCCTTCCTGCTGGCCACGCCAGACAAGACATTGGAAAATATACCGATGGGGCACCGCTTCACCACTGTAAAATCCCGTATTGCAGACTTTACCAACAAGGAGGAAGTTCCTGCCGCCAAATTCGACATCGACGGCGACGGGCAAGTGGCACATGCCCGTATTGCCGTAGCTACGAGCAACGTTGTAGGCAAGGGTCCGGGAAACTCCGTACAGCGTGACTTTCTGAGCCAGGCATTCTCCGATTTCATCTATGCCATCATCATCGAGGAACTGGGACTGGTAGGCGGAATAGTCGTTGTGTTCCTTTATGTCTGCCTATTGGTGCGAGTGGGCCGTATCGCCAAAAAATGCGACCGCACTTTCCCCGCTTTCCTCATTACCGGAATAGCCTTGCTGCTCGTCACGCAGGCGCTGTTCAACATGATGGTTGCCGTAGGTCTGGCACCCGTCACGGGACAACCGCTTCCACTCATCAGCAAGGGTGGTACATCCACTTTCATCAACTGTGCCTACATCGGCATGATACTGAGTGTCAGCCGCTATACAGCCAAGCTGGAGGAACAGCGGATGCATGATGCGCAAGTGCCGATGCTGATAGATGCCGGAAATGCCGAGAACCCGGAACAACCGGCCGATAGCGAAGCACAGACAGCCGCCGAGCCGACAGCAAAGGTACTGAACAGTGATGCGGAGTTTGAATAACAGCCTCTCCCCCAACCCCTCCCCCGTAGGGAGGGGAGAAAAGAATAATTGAGTAATGGAGAGCATGCCAATAATACAAAAATAAAAAAGAACAAGAATATGAGTAAAGAGGCGAACAACTATACAACCAAAAGTAACTCTACCCCTCTCCCTACGGGGAAGGGGGTGAGGCTTATCATCAGCGGCGGCGGTACCGGAGGACATATCTTTCCGGCCATCTCCATCGCTAACGCCATAAAAGAGTTGTGTCCCGACGCGGAGATTCTCTTCGTAGGTGCCGAAGGAAGAATGGAAATGCAGCGTGTTCCAGATGCCGGTTACCGGATTATAGGCTTACCCGTTGCCGGATTCGACCGTAAACATCTGTGGAAGAACTTCTCCGTACTGCTGAAACTGATACGAAGCCAGTGGAAAGCACGGAGCATCATCAAGGAGTTCCGCCCGCAAGTAGCCGTCGGTGTAGGTGGCTATGCCAGTGGTCCTACGCTGAAAATGGCGGGCATGATGGGTATTCCCACGCTGATACAAGAACAGAATTCCTACGCCGGTGTCACCAACAAGCTGCTGGCACAGAAGGCATGCAAGATTTGCGTGGCCTACGAAGGTATGGAAAAATTCTTCCCGGCAGAAAAGATAATCATGACAGGTAATCCGGTGCGCCAGAACCTGCTCGGACATTCCATCCTGCACGCAGACGCCGTAAAGTACTTCGGATTGAACCCGGAAAAGAAGACTATCCTCATTCTGGGCGGCAGTCTTGGAGCGCGTACCATCAACCAGACATTGACTGCCGGACTGGATGTCATTCGTACCCACCCCGACGTACAGTTTATCTGGCAGACTGGCAAGATATACATTGACCAAGTCAGAGAAGCCATTACAGCCACTACGGGAGAAGCCGTACGTAACCCGCATATCAGTGCCATTCCGAATCTGTATGTGACGGACTTCATTAAGGATATGGCAAACGCCTATGCCGCTGCCGATCTGGTGATTTCACGTGCCGGAGCCGGTTCCATCTCCGAGTTCTGCCTGCTGCACAAGCCGGTCATCCTGGTTCCCTCACCCAATGTGGCCGAAGACCATCAGACCAAGAATGCGCTGGCGCTGGTGGATAAGGATGCAGCTATCTATGTGAAGGATGTGGAAGCGAAAGAGAAGCTGCTGCCGGTGGCGTTGGAGACAATCGCTAACCCCGAGAAGCTGCAAGACTTGAGCAAGAATATCGCCAAGCTAGCGTTGCCGGACTCGGCGACAATTATTGCGAAGGAGGTATTGAAGAGCCTCTCCCCTTGTCCCTCCCCCGTAGGGAGGGGGGAATAGATAGTACTGCTATCGTTCTTTTTATAATATCATACTTTTGGAAGAAGAGTTTGAAGAAAAAATTTGAATATGAATAAAAATATAAGCAATAGTAACTCATCTCCCCTCCCTACGGGGGAGGGGCAGGGGGTGAGGCTTGAAGCCATTCGCTCCGTTTATTTCGTCGGTGCCGGCGGCATCGGCATGAGCGCTCTGATACGCTATTTCCTCTCTAAAGGAAAGACAGTAGCGGGCTACGACCGTACGTCGAGCGAACTGACAGAACGTCTGATTACGGAAGGAGCACAGATACACTACGAAGAGGATATCGACCTTATTCCGGAGGAGTGCAAAGACAAGGCAAGCACGCTCGTGGTCTATACCCCCGCCGTGCCGCAAGGGCATGCAGAACTGACCTATTTCCGTGAAAACGGCTTCAACATACATAAGCGCTCCCAAGTATTGGGCATCATCACCCGCAGCAGTAAAGGCCTGTGCGTGGCAGGTACGCATGGCAAGACTACCACCAGCACCATGGCTGCCCACCTGCTGCACCAGTCACACGTGGGCTGCACCGCCTTCCTCGGAGGCATTTCGAAGAACTACGGTACGAATCTGCTGCTTTCCGCCACCAGCCCTTATACCGTTATCGAAGCGGATGAGTTCGACCGCTCCTTCCACTGGCTATCGCCCTGGATGAGTGTCATTACTGCCACCGACCCCGACCACCTGGATATATACGGCACCAAAGAAGCCTATCTCGAAAGCTTCCGCCACTACACCACGCTTATCCAGCCGGGCGGCGCCTTGATTCTGCACAAAGGACTGGAAATGCAAGCCGACGTACAACCGGGCGTCACCACCTATACCTACTCGCGCAACGAAGGCGACTTCCATGCCGAGAATATCCGCATCGGAAACGGTGAAATCTTCATCGACTTCGTGGCGCCTGACACCCGCATCAACGATATTCAGTTGGGGGTTCCCGTCAGTATCAACATCGAGAATGGTGTTGCCGCCATGGCACTCGCCCATCTCAGCGGTGCCACCGACGAAGAAATCAAGCAAGGCATGGCAAGCTTCCGCGGAGTGGACCGCCGCTTCGACTTCAAGCTGAAGAACGACCGGATTGTATTCCTCAGCGATTACGCCCACCACCCTGCCGAAATAGCCCAAAGCGTGAAGTCCGTCCGCGAGTTGTACCAAGACAAGAAGATAACCGTCATCTTCCAGCCCCACTTGTACACCCGTACTCGCGACTTCTATCGTGACTTTGCAGACAGCCTTTCCCTATCCGACGAGGTGATTCTGACAGAGATATACCCTGCCCGCGAGCAACCGATTCCCGGCGTGACGAGTCAGCTGATTTATGACAACCTCCGCCCCGGCATCGAGAAATGCATCTGTAGGAAAGAAGACGTCCTCAGCCTCCTCGCCCAAAAGCACACCGAAGTATTGGTAGTGCTGGGAGCCGGAGACCTGGACAACTATGCGCCCCAAATCACCCAACTATTATCAGAAAAATATCATGGTTAAAAGGATTCTACTTTCTATCGTTCTGTTGCTTGTCATTGCTTACCTGGTAGTGGCTGTCACAGCTTTCAACCGCAAGCCCACCTCGCAGGTGTGCCAAGACGTGGAACTGGTGATAAAAGACACGGTATATGCCGGCTTCATCACGAAGAAGGAAGTAGCTACCCTGCTGGAAAAGAAAGGCATCAGCCCCATTGGGAAAGACCTGGAACGCGTGCGTACCAAGACCTTGGAGCGCGAACTTGCCAAGCATCCCCTCATCGACCAGGTGGAGTGCTACAAAACCCCGAGCGGCAAGCTCTGCATCGAAGTGACCCAGCGCACCCCCATCCTGCGCGTGATGAGCGCCAACGGCGAAAACTACTATCTGGACAACAAAGGTACCGTGATGCCCCCCGATGCAAAGTGCGTTGCACACCTCGCCGTTGTAACCGGAAATGTAGAAAAGTCGTTTGCCATGAGGGATTTATATAAGTTTGGTGTATTTTTGCAAAAGAATTCTTTTTGGAATGCACAGATAGAGCAAATTCACGTATTGCCCGGCAAGAACATCGAGTTAGTGCCCCGTGTCGGCGACCATCTTATCTATTTAGGCAAGATTGCCGGATTCGAGAAGAAGCTGAAACGTGTAAAGGCATTCTACGAAAGAGGATTGAACCAGGTGGGTTGGAACAAATACTCCCGTATCAGCGTTGAATTTGATAATCAAATCATCTGCACAAAGAGAGAGTAGAGAAAGGGATTTACTAATAGTCCTTCTTTATCAAAGCGCAGCAAATAGTAAATTGTAAATAGTAAAATAGTAAATAAATAGATATGGCAACAACAGATTTCATCGCCGCTATCGAGTTGAGTTCTTCCAAGATTTCCGGTATCGCAGGAAAGAAGAGCAGTGACGGAAGTATCCAGGTGTTGGCTTATGCACGCGAAGATGCATCCCCGTTTATACACAAAGGGGCCATCTACAACATTGACAAGGCCGCACAAGCGCTGACTTCCATCATCAACAAGCTGGAAGGCCAGTTGAACAACTCCATCGCCAAAGTATATGTAGGCATCGGCGGACAATCATTGCGCACGGTGAGGAATGCGGTAAGCCGTACGCTGGAGGAAGAGAGCATCATTTCGCAAGAACTGGTAGACGAGATTTGCGACGAGAACCGTGATGTACCTCTGGTAGACATGAGTGTGCTGGATGTAGCCCCGCAAGAATACAAGATAGACAACACGCTGCATGTGGAGCCCGTAGGAGTTGCCGGAAGATACATCACCGGACAGTTCCTCAACATCGTGGCGCGTGCCTCGCTGAAGAAGAACCTCGAACACAGCTTCGAGCAAGCCAAAGTGGAAATTGCCGACGACCTGCTCGTGGCTCCCACTGCGTTGGCCAAAGCCGTGCTGACCGAAAACGAGATGCGTTCAGGCTGTGCACTGGTGGACTTCGGTGCCGACACCACCACCGTGCTGGTCTATAAGAACAATATCCTGCGCTACCTCAGCGTACTGCCGCTGGGTGGAAACAACATTACCCACGACATCACTTCCCTGCAAATGGAAGAGGAAGATGCCGAGAAGCTGAAACTGCAATACGGTGATGCCCTCTACGAGGAGGAAGAAGACGCCGAGACCCCTGCCGTATGCACGTCGGAAGACGGCCGTACCTTTGAACTGGCCCTGCTGAACAATATTATCGGAGCACGTGCAGAAGAAATTCTTGCCAACGTATGGAACCAGTTGCAACTTTCCGGCTACGAGGACAAACTTTTCTCCGGTGTTGTATTCACCGGTGGAGGAGCCAATCTGAAGAATCTTGAGAAAGCCTTCCATAGAGTGAGCAAGATTGAAAAGGTAAAGACCGCCAAGTTCGTACAGACCACCGTCCACACACGCAGCGACGAGCCCAAGAAGGACGGCATGCACAACACACTGCTGGGCCTGCTGGCTGCCGGCAACGAGAATTGCTGCCTGCAAGAGGTGAAGCCGGTGCAGCAGCCTGCCTCCAATGTTCCTCCCAAACCGGTCGACATATTCGTTGACGACGAAGCGCTGAAAGAGCAGGAAGCCGCCGCACGCGCCGCCAAGGCACAGCGCGAGAAGGAAGAGAAAGAACGCAAGGAGCGTGAGCGCAAAGAAAGGGAGCTGCGCGAAAAGGAAGAAAAGAAGAAGAAAAAGAAAGAAGGCCCCAGCTGGTTCGAAAAGACTTTCAACAAGCTTTCCAACGAAATCTTCTCGGACGACGATATGAAGTAATAATGTGATAATGTGCCAGAAAATTAAGTTATTATGGAAGATATAGTACAATTCGATTTCCCGACCGATTCACCGAAAATCATTAAAGTAATCGGTGTAGGTGGAGGTGGCGGCAATGCCGTGAACCATATGTACCGGGAAGGTATACACGACGTGACGTTCGTACTGTGCAACACAGACAACCAAGCGTTGAAGGACTCTCCCGTGCCCGTGAAGTTACAGCTTGGAAAAGAAGGCCTGGGAGCCGGAAACCGCCCTGCCCGTGCCCGCAAGGCAGCAGAAGAGAGCATCGAAGACATCAAGAATATGCTGAACGACGGCACCAAGATGGTATTCATCACTGCCGGAATGGGCGGTGGTACCGGTACGGGTGCCGCACCCATCATTGCACAAACCGCCAAGGAAATGGACATCCTGACCATCGGCATCGTCACCATCCCTTTCCGCTGGGAGGGCGACAAGAAGATAGACCAGGCACTGGATGGCGTAGAGGAAATCAGCAAGCACGTAGATGCCCTGCTGGTCATCAACAATGAAAAGCTGAGCGAGATATACAGCGAGCTATCCGTAGACGACGCGTTTGACAAGGCCGACGACACCCTTTCGGTAGCCGCCAAGAGTATTGCCGAAATCATCACCCTGCATGGAAAGGTGAACCTCGACTTCAACGACGTGAAAACAGTGCTGAAGGACGGCGGCGTAGCCATCATGAGTACCGGCTACGGCGAAGGTGACAACCGTGTCAGCGAAGCCATCAAGAACGCGCAGCACTCGCCGTTGCTGAACAACAACGACATCTTCAACTCCAAGAAAGTACTCCTCAACATCTCTTACAGTGCACAATACAAGCTGATGATGAGCGAAATGGACGAGGTGAAGGAGTTCATGAACCGTTTCAGCCGCGACTTCGAAACCAAATTCGGTATGGCCATTGACGACAAGCTGGAACAGAAAGTGAAAATCACCCTGCTTGCCACTGGTTTCGGTATCCAGGACATCCACATGAAGGAAATGGACGACCGCATCACCCAGCGCACCGCCGAAGAACAGCAACGCCTTGCCGAGCTGGAGGAGGAAGAGGAACAGAGACGCAACCGCCGCGAAGTGTACTATGGCAAGGATGCCAATGCCCGTTCCCAGCGCAGCCGCCGTCGCCATATCTATCTCTTCAATCCCGAAGACATGGACAACGCCGACATCATCAGCATGGTAGAGAATTCTCCGACCTATCTGCGTGACAAAAGCACGCTGAACAGCATCAAGATGAAGGCAGAGCAGGAAGGGCAGCTCGCCACCGAAGCCGCGCAAGAGGCAGAAGGCGGTGCAGGGGGAGTCATCACCTTCTGATTTTTCCGTTCCCGATATGTAAAACCATCCTCCTCCCCTTCGGGGGAACAGGAGTAAACCTATAACAATATGGATTTATTTGAAAAAGTCAGCGAAGACATTAAAACAGCCATGAAAGCCAAAGACAAAGTGGCTCTCGAAACATTGAGAAACGTAAAGAAAGTATTCCTTGAAGCCAAAACCGCTCCCGGAGCCAACGATACCCTGAGCGATGCAGATGCTTTGAAGATTATCCAAAAACTGACCAAGCAAGGCAAAGACGCCGCTGAAATCTATGTACAGCAAGGTCGCCAGGACTTGGCAGACGATGAGCTGGCACAAGTAAAGGTGCTTGAAACCTATCTGCCCAAGCAGATGAGCGCCGAAGAACTGGAGGCAGCCTTGAAGGAAATCATAGCCGAAGTCGGCGCCACCAGCGGCAAGGACATGGGCAAGGTGATGGGTGTAGCCAGCAAGAAACTTGCCGGACTTGCCGAAGGCCGCGCCATCTCAGCCAAAGTAAAAGAGTTGCTGGGATAAAGAAATACACTTCCCCTATCATATAAGCCGTGCTTCAACAGAGGGACTCAGCGTCCAAAGTCTGTTGAACACGGCTTTTTACATACCAATCCATATCCTCCCCCACAAGAGATTATACGCTATCTATCAACGCATTATATTTACCGACCGTTTACCATAAGATGTAAAAGCCGTTACCTAATGATGTAACGACGGTTACCCTATATTGAAACGGTCGTTACCCTATATTGTAACGACCGTTACAGCTTATCGTAACGACCCTTACAGCAGTAAGTAAAACTCCCTACTCCTATAATAAAGGCAGCGCACACTTATTGGGCCGTTACATCGACGATAATCAATCAAAAAGCTCCTTCAATACCTCAAGTGATTTCAATACCGGGAAATCCGGCAGATGCAGACGATAATATTCATTCATAATGTTCAGGCAGCGGGTACGCTCCAACCGGTTCATGGTGAAAAGATGCATCGTTTCATAATTCATGCGCATCAGCTGTGTCAGGCGGGCCGCCTCCTCGGGAGCGATGTAATTGGAATGGAGCTGCGGACGCAAGGGAGTGAAACAAGCATTCTGCAAATCGAAGTAATCTCCGGCATGATAATCCTCCAGGTTGGGATACAAACCGAGAAAACGGGAAAGGCGCATCAGGAAGACCAGATGGAAATTGGCAAACCCCTCCCTGCATTCATCCAGCCAGATGACGGAATGATACAGATAAGCAAACAGCGGACGGTTCTCTGCCTCCTCCCGGACGGCGCGATAAAGGAATTCCGAAAGAAACAAAGCGATGGCAGATTTGTAGGGATCGTAGGGAAGCGTGGCGAAAGGATAAAGAGACTTCGCCTCCTTCACCTTATATATAGTGGCATTAGGACGGAAATCGGCTTCAAGTTCCACCAATGCCAGCGGCTGGAAGAGTACCGGCTTCACCGCCGCCTTGCGCGAACGGGGTATGGACACCATGAAGGAAGCCCTGCCAGCCACCTCCGTATAGATGTCTGCAATGAGAGATGTATCCTTATATTTCAAGGTATGCAGCACAATTCCCAGTGTTTTCTGTAACATTCCCGATTTCTTTATCTGGTTTCAATCTGATAACAAAGCTACAAAAAAAGCCCGAAAGAAGAGAAACAAAAGGAGAAGAATAAAAAAACAAGGTAAGGAGTGCAAAAAGCAAAATCACGTATTATACTGATTTTCAATAAACAAAACGCTAGCCTATGACAAAAAGCAACAAAAAGATATATTTTTTTCTTGCGAATGTTTTGGTAATTCAAAAATAGTTTCTACCTTTGCATCCGCAAACGAGAAATAAAGGCTCTTTGCAAGAGCGGAAACGCTCATCAAAGGATGGCCCGTTCGTCTATCGGTTAGGACGCAAGATTTTCATTCTTGAAAGGGGGGTTCGATTCCCCCACGGGCTACAAAATAAAAAAATAAACGAATTAAAAAAGATTAGTCGAGATGGCAAATCATAAATCATCACTGAAGAGAATCAGACAAGAAGAAACAAGAAGACTTCACAACAGATATTATGGCAAGACCATGAGAAACGCTGTTCGTAAGCTTCGTGCTACTACAGACAAAGCTGCAGCAACAGCGATGTATCCGGGTATCACAAAACTGTTGGATAAATTGGCTAAGACTAATGTAATCCACAAGAACAAGGCTAACAACCTGAAGTCAAAATTGGCTATCTATATCAACAAGCTGGTTTAAGTTGACTGTTACACAAAAGATATTACAAGGCTGGACTTTTTAGTCCGGCCTTTCTCATTTATACCTCTCTATTTACCTGCTTCCACACAAGTTTCTTTTCTGTGCTAAAAAGCTGTAAACTACCCGAATTTATCCGTTTGTTTAGCACCATATCCCGAGGATTTTCACTATATTTGCTCTGTTATTACAATAAGGAAAAAAGATTATGACTGAAGAACAGATTCACTCCAATAACGGGAGCTATTCTGCCGAAAACATCCAGGTACTGGAAGGTTTGGAAGCAGTGAGAAAGCGTCCCGCGATGTATATTGGCGACATTAGCAGCAAAGGACTTCACCACCTGGTGTACGAGGTTGTGGACAACTCCATCGACGAGGCACTTGCCGGCTATTGCGACCACATCGAA
Source organism: Bacteroides sp. AR29 (assembly GCF_900217715.1). NCBI lineage: Bacteria > Pseudomonadati > Bacteroidota > Bacteroidia > Bacteroidales > Bacteroidaceae > Bacteroides > Bacteroides sp. AR29. The sequence goes on along the minus strand of NZ_OBMS01000002.1, from coordinate 98,717 downwards.
GTCACCATTAACGAGGACAACTCCATCACCGTACAAGACAACGGACGTGGTATCCCGGTAGACTATCACGAAAAGGAAAAGAAATCCGCACTGGAAGTTGTAATGACCGTACTGCATGCCGGAGGTAAGTTCGACAAAGGTTCCTACAAGGTATCGGGAGGTCTGCATGGTGTAGGTGTATCTTGCGTAAACGCCTTGTCTACACACATGACTACCCAGGTTTTCCGTAACGGAAAAATCTATCAGCAGGAATATTCCTGCGGACATCCGCTCTACTCCGTCAAGGAAGTGGGCACAACAGACATTACCGGTACACGCCAGCAGTTCTGGCCGGACGATACCATCTTTACGGAAACAGTCTACAACTATGATATTCTTGCCACCCGCATGCGCGAGTTGGCTTACCTGAACGCAGGCATCAAGATTTCACTGACCGACCTTCGCGTAAAGGACGAAGAGGGAAATGCCAAGAAGGAAATCTTCTACTCGGAAGAAGGCCTGAAGGAATTTGTGCGCTACGTAGACTCCTCACGCGAGCACTTCATGAACGATGTAATCTACATCAACACCGAGAAGCAAGGCACACCGGTGGAAGTAGCCATCATGTACAACACTTCTTATAACGAAAATGTACACTCTTACGTAAACAACATCAATACCATTGAAGGGGGTACCCACTTGGCAGGTTTCCGCCGTGCACTGACCCGTACATTGAAAAAATACGCCGAAGACAACAAGATGCTGGAGAAAGCCAAGGTAGAGATTGCAGGCGACGACTTCCGCGAAGGATTAACTGCCGTTATCTCCATCAAGGTGGCAGAGCCTCAGTTCGAAGGACAGACCAAGACAAAGCTGGGTAACAACGAAGTGATGGGTGCCGTAGACCAGGCTGTGGGCGAAGCCCTCACCTACTACTTGGAGGAACACCCGAAGGAAGCCAAGCTGATTGTAGACAAGGTGATTCTTGCCGCCCAGGCACGTATCGCCGCACGTAAGGCACGCGAATCCGTACAACGCAAATCGCCGATGTCCGGCGGTGGCATGCCCGGTAAGTTGGCCGACTGCTCCAGCAAGGACCCGGAAGAATGCGAATTGTTCCTCGTCGAGGGTGACTCGGCAGGCGGTTCAGCAAAGCAAGGCCGTAACCGTGCGTTCCAAGCTATCCTGCCGCTTCGCGGTAAGATTCTGAATGTGGAAAAGGCCATGTGGCACAAGGCATTCGAGAGCGACGAAGTAAACAATATCATCCAGGCGCTGGGCATCCGTTTCGGCGTGGACGGTGAAGACAGCAAAGAAGCGAACATTGACAAGCTGCGCTACAAGAAGATTATCATCATGACCGATGCCGACGTCGATGGTTCTCACATCGACACGCTGATTATGACGCTTTTCTTCCGCTACTTCCCGCAAGTTATCCAGCAGGGTTGCTTGTACATCGCCACTCCTCCCCTTTACCTTTGCACCAAAGGCAAGGCGAAAGAGTATTGCTGGACAGACCAGCAGCGCCAGAAGTTCATCGACACTTACGGCGGCGGTTCGGAAAACGCAGTACACACCCAACGCTACAAAGGTTTGGGTGAAATGAACCCGGAACAGTTGTGGGAAACCACCATGAATCCGGAAAACCGCATGCTGAAGCAGGTGCATCTTGAAAATGCAGCCGAAGCCGACTATATCTTCTCCATGCTGATGGGTGAAGACGTGGGCCCGCGCCGCGATTTCATCGAAAAGAATGCAACGTATGCAAATATTGACGCTTAATAAATAATAAATAACCAACCTCACATCTTACAACGAGGAAGCCCCGGACGGGCAGGATAATCCTGCTGACCGGGGCTTTTCCTTTATCCCTCTTCTCCTCCAAAGAAGAGGCCCGTCTCCGCACGGAAGAACTATAGGATTCCTTGTTTTTTCATCTCTTCCACTACCAATTCCAGCTCTGCATACCAGTCCTCACCAAACTTACGGATAAGCGGCTCTTTCAGAAACTTGTACACGGGCAGATTTTCCTTTTGCCCCAACAGTATAGCGGCTTTGCAGACATCCCAACGATGATAGTTCACTGCCTTATAGAGTCCGTAGTTCCCCACCCTTATCGGATAGAGATGGCAGGATATAGGTTTGTAGAAGTTGGTCCTACCCTCACGGTAAGCCTTTTCGATGGCACAATAGCAACAGCCTTTATCATCATAGCAGGTAAAGACGCAATCCTTGTTGTTTACAATAGAAGTCACCAGGTCACCTTCACAATCGGTATAGACCACACCTTGCTCCTCTATCACGGTACGGGCTTCGGGAGAAAGCTCGTCCCAAATCAGCGGAAGCACCTCTTCCAGTTTCTCCACCTCGTCCAGCTCTACGGGAGCACCGGCATCGCCCTCAATGCAGCAAATCCCCTGGCAGGCACCCAAGTCACACAAGAACTTCTCGCGCAAAACATCGAAAGAAACCACAACATCACCAATCTGTATCATAATCGTTCTATTGAAAAAAGACGCGGATTATCCGGATTGCACAGACTCAACTTTAAGAGCATCCGTGGAATCCGTATAATCCGCGTCTAAATATTGTTACGGCTTTGACGCCTTACTTAATCAAATCCTTACCAGTCATTTCGGCCGGCTGCTCCATACCCAAGATATGCAGGATAGAAGGAGCTACGTCAGCCAATACACCGTTCTCAACCTTGGCGTCCTTGTTTGCAGTAACGTAAACGAAAGGAACGGGGTTCAGAGAGTGGGCAGTATTCGGAGTACCATCCTCATTCAGAGCATGGTCGGCATTACCGTGGTCGGCGATGATGATTACTTCATAATCGTTTGCCTTGGCAGCCTCAACGGTGTCTTTCACACATTCGTCGATGGCTTTCACTGCCTTCTCGATAGCTTCGTAGATACCGGTATGTCCCACCATATCACCATTGGCGTAGTTCACCACGATGAAATCGAACTTCTGGGTCCTGATAGCTTCAACCAACTTGTCCTTCACCTCGTACGCACTCATTTCAGGCTTCAAGTCGTAAGTGGCAACCTTCGGAGAAGGAACCAGGATGCGCTCTTCAGCATCGTAGGGAGTCTCGCGGCCACCGTTGAAGAAGAAAGTCACGTGTGCATACTTCTCTGTTTCGGCAATGTGCAGCTGGGTCTTGCCATTGGCAGCAAGATATTCGCCCAATGTGTTCTGTACATTCTCCTTATCAAAAAGGATATGTACACCCTTGAAGCTGGCGTCATACGGAGTCATGCAGTAGAACTGCAGGCCCGGAATGGTTTGCATGCCTTGTTCGGGCATATCTTGCTGGGTGAGGACAACGGTCAATTCCTTGGCACGGTCGTTACGGTAGTTGAAGAAGATTACAACATCACCTTCCTTGATGGTACCGTCGAAGCCACCGTTCACAATCGGCTTGATGAATTCATCCGTAACGCCTTCGTCGTAGGACTCCTGCATAGCCTGGACCATATCCGTAGCAACCTTGCCTTCACCGTTTACCAACAAATCGTAGGCAACCTTCACACGCTCCCAACGTTTGTCACGGTCCATGGCATAGAAACGTCCCACGATGGAAGCAATCTTGCCGGCAGACTTCTCGCAATGGGCAGTCAGCTGCTCAATGAAGCATTTACCGCTCTTCGGGTCGGTATCACGACCGTCCATAAAACAGTGGATGAAGGTATTCTCGATACCGTATTCCTTGGAAATATCGCAGAGTTTGAACAAATGGTCAAAAGAGCTGTGCACGCCACCGTTGCTGGTCAGTCCCATAAAGTGGATATTCTTGCCGTTTTCCTTTGCATATGAGAAAGCAGAAACAATTTCCTTGTTCTTCAGGATGCTGCCATCGGCACAAGCACGGTTAATCTTCACCAAATCCTGGTAAACGATGCGTCCGGCACCGATATTGAGGTGACCTACTTCAGAGTTACCCATCTGTCCGTCGGGCAAACCAACGTTTTCACCGCTTGCCTGAAGCTCGGAATGCGGATAAGCTGCCAACAGACTGTCCCAATACGGAGTAGGTGTATTGAAAATCACATCATCTTTACCTTGATCGCCGATGCCCCAGCCATCAAGAATCATTAAAAGGGCTTTCTTACTCATAATATTAATCGAATTTAATTGTATAATCTTTTTGTATGATACAAACGTTCTTTATAGTAGGAACCTGTTTTTGCGCTGCAAAGGTACAAAAAACAGCTGTTAAAGCGTACTGTTTCAAATGATTTATGTACTTTTGCCACGCTTAAAAAATAAAAAACAAGAAATATGGACGATTCAAACCCACGAACGTGCAATAGTATTCACCAATAAAACGAACGGAGACGTTGACTGCAATGCCTCTGTTCCAAGCTGAAAGGAGGCAAACAATGAGAAAGTATCTCTACAGTGAAAACGGCTTCACTGAAAAGGCCGAATGGCAACCCAACTGCTGGGTCAACGTAGAATGCCCGGACAACGATGATTTCAAATTCCTTACCGAAGAGCTGAAAGTTCCCGAATCATTCTTGGAAGACATAGCCGACGTGGACGAGCGCCCGCGTACGGAAACAGAAGACAACTGGCTGCTGACCATCCTCCGCATCCCGATGCAGAGCAACCAACGCGGCGTGCCGTTCATCACCGTGCCCATCGGCATTATCACCAATGACGGAATCATCGTTTCTGTCTGCTATCACCACACGGAGCTGATACCGGACTTCATCCAGCACACACGCCGGAAGAACATAGTCGTCAACAATAAACTGGATTTGATTCTGCGAATCATCTACTCTTCCGCCGTCTGGTTCCTGAAGTATCTGAAACAGATAAACAACGACGTGGCCACCGCCGAAAAAGAGCTGGAGAAAAGCATCCGCAACGAAGACCTCCTGCAACTGATGAAGCTGCAGAAGACGCTGGTCTACTTCAACACTTCCATCCGTGGCAATGAAGTGATGATAGGACGGCTGAAAAACATCTTTCAGGACACCAATTATCTGGATTTGGAATTATTGGAAGACGTGGTCATCGAGTTGAAGCAGGCATACAATACCGTGAACATCTACAGTGATATCCTGACGGGAACCATGGACGCCTTCGCCTCCATCATCTCCAACAATGTGAATGCCATCATGAAACGTATGACAAGCCTCAGCATTACACTGATGATTCCCACGTTGATAGCCAGTTTCTACGGCATGAATGTGGACATCCACCTGGAGAGTTTTCCGCACGCGTTTATTTTCATCATACTTTTGTCGGCAATATTATCAGCAATGACATTCGTATGGTTCAGAAGGATTAAGTGGTTCTAAACAGCATCATTGTCCGAAGTTCAGCGACAACTGCCCATCCCCCAAAAGATTGAACGTCAAGCGATGATAGGGTGTAGTGCCCCGCTCGGCAATGGCGGCACGATGTTTTCTGGTGGGATACCCCTTGTTATGATTCCAGTCATAATACGGATATTCCTCGTGAAGGCGGTTCATGTAGTCATCACGATAGGTCTTTGCCAAGATGGAGGCGGCAGCGATGGAAAGGTACTTCCCGTCTCCTTTGACTACGGTAGTATGCGGCAAGTCCCGATATTTTTTAAAGCGGTTGCCGTCTATCAGCAGATGTTGCGGACGGACATTCAGTTGGTCAACAGCACGATGCATAGCAAGAAAGGAGGCATTGAGAATATTGATTTTGTCAATTTCTTCGGGAGAGACGACGCCCACCGCCCAAGCCAGAGCCTCTTTCTCAATCACTTCACGCAAGGCATAGCGTTGTTTTTCCGTCAGCTGCTTGGAGTCGTTCAGAAGTTCATTCTTAAAGTCCGTCGGCAGAATAACGGCAGCGGCATAGACCGCACCGGCCAGACAGCCGCGACCGGCCTCATCGCATCCTGCCTCTATCAAATCTTTATTCAAATAAGGTAATAACATATATATCGCTATCTTTGAGGCACAAAGATAAATCTTTTCGGAAGGAAACCGGACTTCTAAGAAGAATTAATTAAATTTGCGGAAACAAGACGATGCCATGAAGAAAAACCTATGTCTACTACTCGTATGTCTTCTGTCAGCAGCTGCCCCACTGCAAGCTCAAGACATGCAGCAAGCACAGAAATTGATTGACCAAGCACAGAAATACCTGTACAACAACCCCAAACAAGCTTCCTACTATGCAGCTCAGGCTTCTGCCTTGTTTCCCGAAGATGAGCCCAGTGAGGTCCGCGCACAAGCCATGTTCCTTTATTGCCAGGCAGAACAGCTATTGGGCAACTTTGACTTGAGTCTCAAGAATCTATATGATACCCAGAAATACATCGATCCTGCAAACAAGCAACAAAGTGCCCAACTATACTCCCTCATGGGACGTGTCTACAGTAAGCTGGGAGACTACAACAAAGCCATAGAACTAAACGACAAGGCAACCTCCATATTCAAAGTCATCGGTGATTCCACTTCTGTAGCCGGATGCTATAACGAACGTGGAGTCATGCACCACTTCATGAATGAGTTTGTTGTTGCCGAGCGTTTCTTCCAGCGTGCGCTGGCCATCAACCGTGCCCAACGAAACCTGAAAGAGATTGCAACCAACCTGAACAACCTCTGTCTGTACCGGGGAAATACGGAAGAGAAACTTTCTTTCATCCAGGAAGCCATCACCATCAACAAGAATCTGGACGCCCAATGGTCTCTTGGCGAAAACTATAACAACATGGGGAAACAGTATTACTATGACAAGCAATACTCCAAAGCCTTGGAAGCCTTGCATAAAGCCTACGAGTATGCCCACAACATCGGAGCCCGCGAACTGATTTGCGACAATTACGAATATTCGTCCATGGTATATGCAGCTATAGGTGACTATGCCCAAGCCTATAAATACCTGGAGAAAATGCAGCACCTGAGCAAAGAGCTACAAAGCAGTAACAAGCTGCGTAACATTGAGCAGGAAATCTCCTATAAAAGATATCAAGACCAGAAGCATGCCACTGAAATGCAGGAACAAATCTATGAAATAGAACTGCTGAAACGCAATCTATGGCTCTTGGGCAGCATACTTATTCTCGGTTTGGCTGTCAGTATCTTCTTATATAAATGGTATAAACGTAGAAAAGACCTGCAACTGATTGAAACCCGCTATCAGCTGGAACTCTCCGAACGCGAAGTATCCGAACTGAAACTACAACAGCAAGAAATGGAACTGAAAAACGTGCAGAGTGCTTTGGATGACAGCCGCCAGGAGGTTACCAGCTTTGCCGTGTTCCTAAGAAGCCGCAATGAGCTACTCGACAAGATACGTGGAATGATTAAAGAGGGTTATAAAATGGATAACCAAACACTCATTCCCCACCTGAAGAAAGTGAATGCCTTCATCAGCCAATATCAAAGCGGAGATAAGACAAACAGTAGCTTATTGCTGAATATAGAAGAAAAGAACAAGGAATTCCTGGACCGGCTCGCACTAAAGCATCCTAATCTGACGCAAGGTGAAAAATACCTAGCAACTCTATTACGCGTCAATCTGTCAACCAAAGAAATCTCCATGATAACCGGTACCATTCCCAAAACAATCAATATGAACCGGTATCGTTTACGCAAATCTTTGAACTTATCCACAGAAGAAGACTTGGTTGAATACCTTCAGAGTTTCTAAAAACGAAGCCAAAGAGAAAAGCTCTCTTGTAGATAGATTATATTAGAATATAATACTATTATTCAACGATTTAGCAATCGGATTGTAGATTAAATAACAGTACTTTCAACCCCCTTTGTAGATATTTTATAGATAAAGGTCATAGCCAACCTTTTAATTATATCGCTTCCTTTGCCCTTGTGAAAAACAAAGTATTAACCTTAAAAAACTTTATCACACATGGGTAAAATTAAACAGTATTTCTCAATGCAAAGAGTATTACTACTTGCCTTACTCTTTGTATGTCTAGCGCCGCTAAGTGCATTAGCGCAAACCATCCAGCTAACCGGTACCGTAACCGATACCAAAGGAGAATCTCTTATCGGTGCCAGTGTCCTGGAAAAAGGAACCAGTAATGGTTGCATCACCGACGTTGACGGCAACTTTACGTTGACAGTCTCTCCCAAAGCAACTATGGTAATCTCTTATGTGGGTTATGTAACCCAGGAAATTCCCCTCAACGGGCAGAAGAACATCAAAATAGCATTGAAAGATGATTCTGAAATGCTGGATGAAGTCGTAGTCGTAGGTTACGGTACGATGAAGAAGAGTGATATGACCGGTGCCATTTCTTCGGTGAAAGCGGAAGATTTGATGAAGCGTGCCACTACCAGCGCAACCGAAGCACTGCAAGGTAAAATTGCCGGTGTAAGCGTTTTGAAATCGGGAGGTAATGCAGGTGCAAGCATTTCTGTAAAAATCCGTGGTATCAAGACTATGGGTGACAATGAGCCGCTTTACATCATCGACGGGTATCCTGGTGACATCAACACCATCAATCCGCAGGATATCGAATCCATGGAAATCCTGAAAGATGGTGCCGCCGCTGCCATTTACGGTTCTGTGGCCGCCAATGGTGTAGTCATCGTTTCTACCAAGAACGGAAAGGAAGGAGAGCTGAAAGTTTCCTTTAATACGTATATGACGGTCAACTCGGTAGCCAAGAAGTTCGACATGCTCAATGCAGACGGCTACTTGAAAGTGCACAACATGATGTACGAGAATGCAGGAACAAACAAGCCCGCTTATCTTACGTACAAGAATGGACAGAACCCTACCGGTGCCGATACAAACTGGCAGGATGAAATGCTCCGTACCGGTATCGCACAGAACTATTATGTAAACCTCATCGGAGGTTCTGAAGTTGCCAAATATTCACTTTCTTATGGGCATGCCGACGAGAAGGGTATCTTTAAGGGTAACTCTTACATCCAGGATAATGCCCGCCTGAAACTGAATGCGCACAAATATATCTTTGATTTCGATGCGAGCTTGAACTTCAAGGTCACACAAAGCAAACAGCCCCAGTATTCCTTGAAAGAAATGTACTCCATTTCGCCACTGGTGCCCGTTTACGACGAAAACCAGACATACGGATACGGTCTGACCGACATGTCGGTAGACGGTACCAAGATGGAATTCCCAACCAACCGTAATGTCATGGCAGACGACCATTACAAAGACAGAAAATATACGGGCTACGACATTACCGGCAATATCGGTCTGACCATGAAGCTCGCCCCGTGGCTTACATTCAAAACAAGCTATACGTACGACGGTTACTACTACAACGACCGTTATCATCGTGCCAAATACGAAGCCAATGCACAAGAGCCGAGCCTCTATCCTTATAACTACGAGTACAACTCATACTATCGTAAGCAAACATTCGAGAATGTATTGACCTTCATGAAAGACTTCGGCAAGCACTCCGTTACTGCCATGGTAGGTAACTCCATCATTTCCGCCCATCAGGATAAAAGTTCTGTCAGCGTGGAAGGCAAGAAAACCGAATATGATGTAGTAGGCGGCAGTCTGAGTTCCAGCGAGGTTCCCGGCGGATTCTTCGACCCGACATCTCCCACAATCGATGCAGGTATCGGCGGTACATTTGCCGGCACAGGTACTTTCTACGATTACAACCGCGCTTCTTTCTTCGGACGCTTCAACTATTCATACGCCAGCCGTTACTTGCTGCAAGTGACTGTACGTTCCGACGGCTCTTCCAAGTTCGGTAAAAACAACCGTTGGGGTACCTTCCCTTCCGTAGCAGTGGGATGGAGAATCAGCGAGGAAGATTTCTTCCCCAAAAACACCCCTATCAGCAACTTGAAGTTCCGCGCCAGCTGGGGACGCCTGGGTAGCGAGAGTGCACTGGGCTACTATTATGCGCCAACAATGAGTAACAGCAACACCCAATGGATGAGCTACATACAAGGTGGTAATCCTTGGGCCGGCATGTCCAACCTCTATCTGGTAAACGACGATTTGCGTTGGGAAACTACCGATACCAAAAACATCGGTTTCGACTTCGGTCTTTTCAACAATAAGTTGAGCGGTAGCCTTAACTACTATTACAACACAACGGAAGACTTACTGATTGAAAAAGTCATGCCGCCTTCTGCAGGTATCTACAATCCTACTGTCAACGTAGGAAAGATGGTAAACAAAGGTTTCGAGCTTGAATTGAACTATGGAGACAACATCAACGGTTTCGACTATAATATCGGTTTCAACCTTTCTACCATCCACAACGAAATGTTGAAGGCAGACCCGAACCAGGTACTTTATGGTTCTGCCTGGAAGGGTGACGGCCACTTCGTAACCCAAACACTGAAAGGTTATCCGGTAGCCAGCTTCTGGCTGTATCAGACTGACGGCATATTCCAGACTGATGCAGAAGCTGCTGCTTACGTAAACAGTGCAGGCGAACGTCTCCAGCCGAGTGCCAAAGCCGGTGATATCCGCTTCAAGGATGTAGACGGCAATGGAAGCATCGACTCCGGCGACAAGGTATATTCCGGTTCCGGTATTCCCAAGGTGGAAGCCAACTTGTCATTCAGCGGTTCCTATAAGAACTTTGACCTTTCCTTCCAGTTTGGCAGTGCATGGGGGCACAAACTCTACAACGTAAACCGTCTGTATTATGAAGGAATGGACGCCGGTAGAAACTACTTCACAAGCACCATGAATGCATGGACACCGCAAAACGCAGGAACAAGTATGCCAAGAGCTGTACTGGGTGACCCGAATGAAAATACCCGTGAATCCGATCGCTTCCTCGAAAACGGTAACTTCGTCCGCCTTCGCCAGTTGCAGTTAGGATACAGCTTGTCCAGAGCTTTAGCTAAGAAAATGTATCTTGAAAAATGCCGCCTCTATGTCAGTGGAGAGAATCTCTTTACCATCACTAAATATTCCGGTATCGACCCTGAATTCTCTTCAAGCATTCTGGACACCGGTGTAGACTCCTTTGTATACCCGTTCACCCGCTCATTTGTAGTAGGTCTGCAAGTTACATTCTAATCACCATTAAAAACAAGAAGACAATGAAAAAAATTATATATATAGCCTCTTTCTTATGCGCCGCCTTACTGGCAGGATGCGATGATTTCCTGACGACAGAGTCTCCCGACTTTTCTACAGACAAATACTGGAGAGATAAAGCCGATGTAGAGGCAGGTCTATCAGCGGTATATGGCCAGCTGGATAACCGCACCGGCTCTTACACGGTTGCAGAAGTCAAGTTTGTTGTGGAAACCTTCCGTAGCGATGAGATGGTAAAAGGCCAGGACGTCAACAACTATCCGGAATGGGCTGCATTGTACGGATTCACCTACAACAATGAGAACTCCAGCATCAAAGAATACTGGATGAACAATTACAATGGCATCAACTACGCCAACAACGTATTATACGGTATTGACAAAGTACAGACCAGCGGTGAGAAGATGAGTGCCGATGACGAGAACCATCTTACGGGCGAAGCTCTGTTCCTGCGTGCCTACTATCATTTCAAACTGATTATGAGCTGGGAGAAAATCATTATCCGCAATGAATATCTGACCGGAGAATCCCAGACTCACAAAGCATTGTCTACCAGAACGGAAGCATGGGACTTTATCTGTACTGAACTGGACAAAGCAGGCAGCATGCTGCCACAAGACCGCCCTTCTTCCGAAGCGGGACGTGTAACCAAAGGAGCAGCCTACTCTTACCTGGGATGGGCTTACTTGACCCGTGCTTATGAAGAAAGTGACAAAAAGGCCGAATACCTGGGGCTGGCAGAAGCCGCTTTCAACAAAGTGACCGGCTACGAACTGGAGTCCGACTACGGAAGCATGTTCGACGGAACCAACAAAAATTGCAAAGAGTCCATTCTGGAACTTCAGTTTACCAACAGTACGGCCGACGGTACTTTCCACAAGCACGTACTCCACTTCTGGGTGGCTCCGGGCAGCATGTCCGGTTGGGACGAAATCCGTGTCAGCGACATGATGTACAACGAATTTCTGAAAGAAGGACGCATTGCCGAAGGTAACATGTACGATGCCCGTGCCTATGGTTCCATGATGTTTGATGATCCGTATTACTACGAAGGCGGGCACATCCTGGGGTACAATTACGATGACATCTATGATGAGAATTCCGCCACCCGATATAATTACCGTAAATACATGCCTTCAACTTGGAGCGACTACGCACAAAACTACGTAGGTACCAACATGCCACTGATGCGTTATGCCAATGTATTGCTGATGAAGGCTGAAGTCTACAATGAACAAGGTCATCCAGAAAAAGCCATTCCATTGATTAACGAAGTACGTAGCGTGCACGGCAAGCTGCCTGCCATGACCGGAAGTGACCAAGCTGCTGTTAAAGCGCAAATTGAGCATGAACGTCTGGTGGAATTCACACTGGAAAACTCACGCTTCTACGACCTCCGTCGTTGGGGCAAACTGGACGAAGCCATGAAGGCTGACGGCAGAACCGGATTCAGTGCATCTACCCACTCCTTCCTGCCCATTCCTCTGATGGAGATTCAGACCAACAATGAAATAAACGAATAATCCTTTTCTCCAAATGGTATATCGAGGCGGCATTCGCCCCGGCAATGCCGCCTCGTTTGCTTTGAAAGCTTTATCTTTGCACCTGCAAAAATAGACCATACTATCTTTGCCACTAAAAAAACGACATAGATATGTTTACAATCATCGGACTAATGCTCACGGGAATGCTGTTGGGCTATCTCTTACGGAAACGGGACTTAAAGAAAATCCACCAAATCATCACCCTGCTCATCTGGCTGCTGCTGTTTATCCTCGGCATCGAGGTCGGAAGCAACGAGCAAATCATCAAGGGGCTCCATACCATAGGTCTTGAAGCTGTGATACTCACCCTGGGAGGGACCTTGGGAAGTGTTATCGCTGCTTGGGCACTCTGGAGAGCCTTGTATAAAAGGAAAGGAGGCAGGGCATGAAAGGAAGTCTTATCATTGTGGGCTTTTTTGTATTGGGTACGATTTGTGGTGTGTGCCATCTGCTGCCTTTTGATATTGCAGAAACCAATATCAGCTACTACGCGCTTTGCGCGCTGATGTTCAGTGTAGGGTTGAGCGTAGGCAACGACCCGCAGACCCTGAAGAACTTCCGTTCACTCAATCCGCGACTGGTATTCCTGCCCATCATGACGATACTGGGAACACTGGCTGGTTCGGCAGCCGTCAGTCTGATTCTGACACACCGTTCTATAACGGACTGTCTGGCCGTAGGCTCGGGATTCGGCTATTACTCGCTCTCCAGCATCTTCATTACCGAATACAAGGGAGCCGAGCTGGGCACCATCGCCCTGCTTGCCAATATCAGCCGGGAGATTCTGACACTGCTAGCCGCCCCGTTGCTGGTACGATGGTTCGGAAACCTTGCCCCCATCTCTGCCGGAGGAGCCACGACGATGGACACCACACTACCCATCATCACACGGACAGCCGGACAGCAGTTTGTAGTGGTTTCCATCTTCCACGGGTTTGTGGTCGATTTCAGCGTTCCGTTCCTGGTGACATTGTTCTGCTCGATATAGGGCTTTTACCCTCTTTTGACAGACACCGGTCTCTGACAAGAGCCATTTTTATATCACTAAATCCTATTAATAATGAAAACCAAACTTTATACCTTTCTCCTTTCTTCGCTGCTTTGCACCGATGCCCTGGCCGACAACGAGCCGTGGCAGAACCCGCAAGTCAACGAAATGAACAGAGAGCCGATGCACGCCCACTTCACTCCATTCACGAATGAAGCCAACGCACTGAAACAACGTGCCTTGCCTGCCGACGTACGGTTCGACGTAAATCCTGCAACAGAACGCCGCATCACGCTGGACGGCACCTGGAAATTCCTTTTCTCAAAGAACAATGACCTCTGCCCCAAAGACTTCCACAAGCCCGGATTCAGTACCCGCAAGTGGAGCAAAATAGAAGTTCCTGGAAGCTGGGAGCTGCAAGGGTTCGATGCGCCCATCTATACAGATACCCGTTATCCGTTCCCACCCAATCCGCCCTACGTGCCTGCCGACTACAACCCCGTAGGCGCTTATATCCGCGAATTCACCGTCCCGGCAGGTTGGGAAGGCATGGACGTTTTCCTCGATTTCGAAGGAGTGGAGTCTGCCTACTATGTATGGGTAAACGGCGAATTGGCGGGTTATGCTGAGGACAGCCGCCTGCCGTCGCACTTCAACATCACCAAGCTGCTGAAGAAGGGCAACAACAGACTAGCTGTAAAAGTATTCCGTTATAGCGACGGTTCCTACCTGGAAGGCCAGGACTACTGGAAATACAGCGGCATCGAACGGAGTGTTTATCTCTACGCCCGCCCCCAGAGCCGCGTCAAGGACTTCCGGATGACAGCGGAACTGATAAACAACTACAAGGATGGCGAACTAAAGCTGGATGTATTCCTCCATCAGCCTAAAGCCGGAGAAACGGTGGAAGTGAAGGTAATGGACAGGGACAAGGTTATCTATGACCGGAAAAAGTCCATAACCTCTGCCACAGACACTTTGTTTACCCAGCAGCAAGTGTTCACGAATGCACGAGCCTGGAATGCCGAAACACCGAACACCTACACGCTGGTAGTCAGCACCTTTGATGCACAAGGGAAACCGCAGGAATCCTTTACGCACCTTTTTGGCTTCCGTACCGTGGAAATGATGAACGGCATGCAGATGATTAACGGCCAGGCCGTCCTCTTCAAGGGGGTGAACCGTCACGAGCACGACCCGCACAAGGGACGTACCATCACCGTGGGGTCCATGATACACGACATCCAGCTGATGAAGCAGTTCAACCTGAACGGTGTACGCAACTGCCACTACCCGAACAACTATGCGTGGTACGAGCTTTGCACAGAATTCGGACTTTATATGGTAGACGAAGCCAACATCGAGAGCCATGGCATGATGTTCCACAAGGATGAGACCCTTGCCAACTATCCCGACTGGGAGGTGCCTTTCATGCAGCGGATGAGCCGTATGATTGCACGCGACCGCAACTACTCTGCCATCGTGACTTGGTCCATGGGCAACGAGTCGGGCTACGGCAAGCACTTCGAAACTCTGTATGACTATACCAAGAAGATAGACCCCACCCGTCCCGTACAATATGAAGGGGGTGGCTACAACTCCAAGAGCGACATCTATTGCCCCATGTACGCACGCATCTGGAGGTTGCGCCAACACGTGAACCAGCGTGATGCCCGCCCCATGATTCTCTGCGAATATGCCCATGCCATGGGTAACAGTGTAGGTAACTTCCAGGACTACTGGGACTTGATTTACAAGTACGACCAGCTGCAAGGCGGTTTCATTTGGGACTGGGTGGACCAGACGTTTGCCATCAAGGACGAGAACCAGCGCGACATCTGGGCTTTTGGCGGCGACATGGGATTTGTAGGTGTCGTCAACGACTCCAACTTCTGTGCCAACGGCCTGGTTGCTGCCGACCGCACCCCGCACCCGCACATCTACGAAGTGAAGAAGGTATTGCAATACATCCACTTCGAACCGCTTGCCTTCACCCCGAACAAGATAAAGGTCACCAACTGGCACGATTTCATCGGATTGGAAGGATATACCCTCCGCTGGGCAGTGGAATGCGACGGCAAGACCGTTCAGAACGGTGAGATGGATTTCCCCAAGATTGCTCCCAAAAACTCTGCCAACATAGAATTGCCACTGAAAGCGCTGCCTGCCGACGGCAAGGAGTATTTCCTCACACTTCGTGCATTCACCAAGCACGAAGCGCCATTAGTACCGAAAGGACACGAGGTTGCCATCGAACAATGGGAACTGCCTTCCGTCCCGTCAGCCAAAACCGTTCAGCCGGTGGAGGGAACGTTGACCGTAAACCGCAACAACGAAGCATTGACCGTGAAAGGCAATAACTTCCAGGTAGCTTTCTCTACCCGAAACGGTGAAATGACAGAGCTGAACTACAACGGAAAGAATCTGATTAAGGAAGGGCTGCAACCCAACTTCTGGCGCCCGTTGACCGATAATGATATTCCAAATGGGCACCTGATACGCTGCGGCACCTGGAGAAACGCCGGACGCGATGCCAAACTGCAGAACATCGAAGTTGCAGAAGCCGGACAAACGGCTACTGTCACTGCGACCTACCGCATGGAAGAACAAGATGCTGATTTGCAGACTCTCTACAAAATCACTCCCGACGGCAAGGTTCAGGTAACCATGCACTTCACCCCCGGCAAGAAGCCATTGAGCGAGATGCCTCGTCTGGGCATGCGCATGATACTCCCTGCCGAATATGAAATGATGACCTGGCTGGGCCGTGGTCCGCAAGAGACGTATGCCGACCGCAAGACGGGAGCCTTGATAGGCCTATACAACGCAACAGTCTGGGAACAGTACCATCCGTATGTACGAGCCCAAGAGACGGCCAATCATTGTGACGTACGCTGGGTGGCCCTACGTAATGCAACCGGCGAAGGCCTGCTGGTAGTGGGCGAAGAACCGTTGAGCGTAAGCGCCTGGAACTTCCCGATGGAGGACATTGAATACCGTCCCTCACAGATGGAGCGCCGCCACGGTGGAAGCATCCAGAAGAAAGATATGATATGGCTCAACATCGACCACAAGCAGATGGGCGTAGGCGGTGACAATACCTGGGGAGCACAAGTTCATCCCGAGTACACCATCACTCCGCACGAATGGAAATACAGCTTCACGCTCGCCCCTCTCGCACCGGAGGATGATGCAGCGGAACAAGCGCACAAATAACCGTTAAATACCTCATTCATATGAAATACAAATTTATACGCATACTCTGCTTCACATTGTTGGCCGCAGGCATCGCAGCCTGCACCCCCGGCATGAAAAGCACTACGGAGAAACGGTATGCCTTCGCCGACATACTGGACATCTCCTACACTCCCGACACCCTGCACCGCTGCTATGGTTGGTTCACCGACGCCGGCTCGTGGATGGGCTTCACGCTGCCCGAACGGCAACAATGGGTCAACGGCTTCTGCGGCCCCTTCAGCCTCGATATGTTCCGCCGCCAGTGGATGGCACAGTCAGCCGCCGTCGTAAGCTTTGCCAAAGATACACAAGAGATTTTTGTTCCGGATTCCACTTGCTATTACCCCGGCGAACTCTATATGTCGGCACATTCCACCCACGGGAGCATCACACAACGGCTCAACTTCACAAGTGCCTCGACCGCCTTGCTGCGCATCGAAGCCGACACGGCTGAAGACCTGCTGCTCTCCGGTAGCCAATGGGGCAAAGACATCACCGTCAGCGTAGAACAGAACTCCGTCATCGCCCGTCATCCCAGTGGCGAAACCGTAACCGTGACCTTCACTCCTAATGTAGAGCTGGCCAAGACCGACAATAACTATACAGCCCTCGTCCGCTCTCCGCGCTACCCTGTCAACGTAGCCATCTCTTTCTTCACTTCCGAAAAAGAGATGACTGCCAACCTGCAAAACCTGCCGAGCCTGCTCAACAATCCCGCCCCCGCCCTGCAAGCCAATGCCGAACGTTGGGAAGGTTACCTCACCAAGATACTGCGCAAGGACATGAAGCCCGAATATGACCGTATCGCCGTGAAAGCCGTCACCACGCTCATCTCCAATTGGCGGACACACCGCGGTGGATTGCTTCACGAAGGTATCATCCCGAGCCATGCCGTAGGCTATTTCGTCGGCTTTTGGGCATGGGATAGCTGGCGCTTCAGTGCCGGAACCGCCAAATTCGACCCCGAACTGGCCAAGAACAACATCCGAGCCATGTTCGACTACCAGCAACCGGACGGCATGATTATCGACTGTATCTACACCGACCCCTCCGAGAACAATGCCCGTGACAGCAAGCCTCCCTTGGTATGCTGGGCTGTCGATGAAATATTTACCCATACGGGTGACACCGCCTTCGTTGCCGAGATGTATCCGCAACTGCTCTCCTATTATAGATGGTGGTACGAGAAGCGCGACCACAACCGCAATGGCATGTGCGAGTACGGTGCTACCGACGGAACACTGGAAGCTGCCGCCTGGGAAAGCGGCATGGACAACGCCATCCGTTTTGACGGCGCCGTGATGCTGAAAAACGAAGGCTACGAGGATGCCTGGAGTATGGATCAGGAGAGTGTGGACTTGAACGCTTATCTGGCACTGGAATGCAAACTGCTGAAGAAATTCTCCAGCCTGCTGAAGATACCTTTCGACGCACCGGACTACAGTAGCCAGGTAGCCGACTATTTCTTTGACAAGAACATCAACTTCTTCTGCGATCGCCGCCTGAAGGACGGTTCATTCATCGAAGAGCCGGGCTGCGAAGCCTACACTCCGTTGTGGACCCGGATTGCCACACAAGCGCAAGTGGACAGCATGCTGCCCATGCTTCAAGATACGGCAAAGTTCTCCACGTATATCCCCTTCCCGACCATTGCCGCCGACAATCCCAAATACAATCCGCGCGGCTACTGGCGTGGCCCCATCTGGCTGGACCAAACCTACTTTGCCATCCGCGGACTGCGCAACTACGGCTACAACCGGCTGGCAGATGAATATACGCTGCAAGTCTTCGACCGCCTGAGTGGGCTGAAAGAGGGTGCTCCCATCCACGAGAACTACGGAACCCATACCGGCGAACGCCTGAAAGCTCCCCATTTCAGCTGGAGCTCCTCACATCTGTTGATGATGTACGACGATTACGGTAAGTAAACCGGGATTCCATATATGTCATAACTCACCACAGATTACACAGATTCACGCAGATTTTTTTAGTTTATTGATATCTGACATATTTATCTGTGTGAATCTGTGTAATCTGTGGTGAGTTATGACACTTTCATGAAGAACAAAAGCGATATGATTATTATCGGTAAACCTGCACCGGAAGCTCTCCACGCAAAGCTCCCAGCGCATTCATTACCAATGCTTCCAATTCGTCTTCTCCGGGATAGACGTGGACAGGGGCAAGAAAAGAGACACGCTCCTGCAACCGCGAAGTGATGTACTCGGAATGTGCCATACCTCCCGTAAGCAGAATGGCGTCCACCTTGCCATAAAGCACAACAGCAGCACCGCCTATCTCCTTGGCAATGCGGTAAATCATGGCATCAAGCACCAAAGCGGCATGGGTGTCTCCCTCAGCGATGCGCCTCTCTATGGCGGGAATGTCGGTAGTACCCAAATGGGCGGCAAGTCCCGCCTTGCCGGAAATACGTTTCTTCAGTTCTTCGGTAGTGTAACGCCCCGAGTGACAAAGGTCTATCAGTTGCCCGGCGGGCAGGGTACCTGCACGTTCGGGCGAAAAAGGACCGAAACCGTCGAGGGCATTGGGCACGTCCACCGCACGGCCGTGGCGGTGGACTCCTACGGAAACGCCTCCACCCAAGTGACAGACAATCAGATTGAGGTCTTCGTAATGCACGGGAGCTTCGGGCTGCAGGGCACTACGCTCGGCAGCATAGCGCCGGGCGATGGCTCGCTGGTTCAAGGCGTGCCAGATGGTGATGCTGGGCATCAGAGGCGAACCGGTGATGCGTGCCACATCGTCCAGTTCGTCCACCACGCCGGGATCGGCTATGAAAGAGGGGCAGCCGGGCAGCATGGCGGCAAGTTCGTGGGCTATCAGACAACCTAAGTTGCAGGCGTGGGTACGCATGGCGTGGAGCATATCGTCCAACATGGCATCGTTCACGGCATACACACCGCCAGGAATGGGTTTCAACAATCCCCCACGGCCGACGATGGCATCGAACTTAAAGGGAATGTCATTGGCCTCCAGCGCTTCCAGCACCAAGTGCTTGCGGAATTCGAACTGGTCGATGATGCGGGGAAATTGGGAAAGCTCCTCCACCGAATGCCGGATGTTGAGTACCAGACGGGGAGTTTCATCCTCATAGACAGCAATTTTTGTCGAGGTGGAACCGGGATTTACTGCCAGTATTTTCATTGATTACGATTTACAAATTACGAACTACAAATTACTAATTACAATCAAGGTTCTTTCACCCCGCTGGTCAGGCAAGCCATGGCAATGCTGTAATATTTGGACAAACCGGAATCGCTACGCGACGGTAATACCACCGGACATGAGGGTCCTTGCAGCAACCCGGCCATATCGGCATGAGAAAACAGAGATACAGCCTTATAAAAAGCATTGCCCGATTCGATGTTTGGGAATATCAACACATCCGCCTCCCCGTCAATCGGTGATACAATGCCTTTGATGTTACCGCTCGTCTTCTCACAAGAGGTCTTCACATCCAGCGGGCCGTCGATGATGACATTGCCGAACTCTCCGGCTTCCGCCAGTTCTACAATATTCACATAGTCCAATGAATGGGGGAATTTGGCGCTAACCTTCTCCGTGCAATGAATCAGCGCGATGCGTGGCTGCTCTATCCCGAAATGGCGGCAAGTATGGATGGCATACCAAATCATTTCAATGCGCTGTTGCAGTGTCGGGCGGGGAATGACCGCAGCATCGGAGAAAAAGAGCAGTTTATCGTAAGTAGGTATCTGCATCACGGCCAGATGGGTCAGAATCTTTCCTTTAGGCAACAAACCATGTTCCTTGTCCAGAATGGCACGTAGCAAATTGTCGGTATTGATGATGCCTTTCATCAGGATGTCCGCTCCACCCTCGCGTACGATACGCACCGCCTCACGTGCAGCCTCATCGGAATCTTCTATATGCAAGGTACTGACATATTGAGGATATTTCTTCAAAGTGGGATATTTTTCCAATATGGCAGAATCGCCAATCATCAGAAATTCCGCAATCCCCTCCTCCAAGGCACGGGATATGGCATATTCTGTATTAGGGTCATTGGCACAGACTACCGCAATACGTTTCCTCTTATTCAAGGTTTTCAGGTGGGCTGTTAACTGGGCAAAGTTCCGTATCGGTTCCATAACGTTAGATTTTTAGCAAATATCTAAAAAAATGTCGAGAAATACAGCATTTGCCCCGTTGAAATTTTATATGTTTAATATCATTTTGATATGTTCACCACAGATTACACAGATTGACACGGATTTGAACAGAATTTGAATTACTCTGTTGATTATATATCATATATAACCTCCCTCTCTTCTGTTAAAAATCCGTGTTAATCTGTGATATCTGTGGTGAATTGTGTACTTTTGCCCAAAATAGATTGATAATATATATGGGTAGTCTTATTTTCCCTCCGTATCTGCAGGAAGGTGACCGTGTCATTGTTCTCTCCCCTTCCAGCAAGATTGACAAATCTTTCCTGAAAGGCGCCTACAAACGTTTGAAGTCCTGGGGGCTGGAAGTCGTATTCGCAAAGCACGCGGGGAGTTCCAACGGAACGTATGCAGGAAATATCCGGCAACGCCTCGAGGACCTGCAGGAAGCCATGGACGATGAAGAAGCCAAAGTCATATTCTGTAGTCGGGGCGGTTACGGAGCCGTGCATCTGATAGGCAAACTGGATTTTACCAAGTTCAGGCAGCATCCCAAATGGCTCATCGGATTCAGTGACATCACCGCCCTCCATAATCTGTTCCAGCAGAATGGCTTCGCGTCGTTGCACGCCCCCATGGCGCGCCATCTCACAGTAGAACCGGAAGACGACTTCTGCACACAAGCACTGAAGGATATACTATTCGGGCAGGCATTGGGAGGAACCGAAGCATTCAGTTATGTCTGCCCGGGGCACAAACTAAATCATAAGGGAGAGGGAAAAGGCGTGTTGCGCGGCGGCAATTTGTCTGTGTTCTACGGGCTGCGTGGTACTCCTTACGATATTCCCGCCGAAGGCACCATCCTCTTCATCGAAGATGTGGGAGAACGCCCACATGCGGTGGAACGCATGATGTACAATCTCAAACTGGGAGGTGTCCTCGACAAGCTTTCCGGCCTCATCATCGGACAATTCACCGAATACGAGGAGAACAAGTCCCTGGGAAAAGACCTATATGGCGCATTGGCCGATTTGGTGAAGGAATACGATTACCCGATATGTTTCGATTTTCCCGTCGGACATGTCAGCATGAATGTACCGCTGATAAACGGCGCTGCGGTAACACTGAAAGTTGGAAAGAAAGAAGTGAAACTAAGTTTTAATACAGAAAGAGAATGAAACGGAATTATACATTCATCCCGTTGCTGCTGTTGCTGATTGTAGCGATAGTGGCATGCAGCAACAACAGCAGCAAGTCTGCAGCCGATAATGACAGTGAGGGCGATGCGACCAAAGCGACTGTCCAAGTGCCTCAGTTCAGTGCAGACAGTGCATATCAATACATACAGACCCAAGCGGATTTTGGTCCGCGCGTGCCCAACACCGCCGCCCACAAAGCCTGCGGAGAATTCCTTGCCAAGAAGCTGGAAGAATTCGGCGCCAAAGTATACAACCAGCATGCCGACCTGGTGGCTTACGACAACACCATCCTGAAAGCGCGCAATGTTATCGGCGCCTATAATCCGGAAAGCAAAAGGCGTGTACTGCTCTGTGCCCATTGGGACAGCCGTCCTTATGCCGACCAGGATGCCGACAAGACGAAGCATCACAGCCCTATCCTGGGTGTGAACGATGGAGCCAGCGGTGTGGGCGTATTGCTCGAAGTGGCCCGCCAACTACAGCAGCAGGCTCCAGCCATAGGCATCGACATCATCTTCTTTGACGCCGAAGACTATGGCATCCCCTACTTCTATCAAGGTGCATACAAGAACGACACTTGGTGCCTGGGCTCGCAATATTGGGGACGAGTACCCCATGTAGACGGCTATAATGCCCGCTACGGCATCCTGCTCGACATGGTGGGTGGAAAGAACGCCACCTTCTACAAGGAACAGTTCTCTCAAAGAACCGCCGGTAAGTACGTGAACAAGATATGGAACACAGCCCACCGCCTGGGCTTCGGCAACTTCTTCCCCAAAGAAAAAGGCACCGAAGTGACAGACGACCATATGTATGTATACAACCTGCGGCAGATTCCCTGCGTAGACATCATCAACTATGACCCGAACTGCGACACCGGCTTCGGTGACTTCTGGCACACGATAGACGACACCATGGACATCATCGACAAGGGCACTCTCAACGCAGTGGGACAGACCTTGCTGGAAGTCATCTACAATGAGAAATAGACCATCAAATAGTAAATCGTAAATAGTAAAATAGTAAATCCCATGATAAGTATCAACGAAGTACAAGATGAAGTAATTGCCGAATTCAATGATTTCGACGATTGGATGGACCGGTACCAACTTCTTATTGATTTAGGAAACGAGCAGGAACCGCTCGACGAAAAATACAAGACGGAACAAAACCTGATTGAAGGTTGCCAGAGCCGCGTATGGCTGCAGGCAGACGAAGTGGACGGAAAAATTATTTTCCAGGCCGAAAGCGACGCACTGATTGTGAAAGGAATCATTTCACTGCTTATCAAAGTACTCTCCGGGCACACACCGGATGAGATACTGAATGCCGACCTCTATTTCATTGATAAAATAGGACTGAAGGAACACTTGTCGCCCACCCGTAGCAACGGACTGCTGTCCATGGTAAAGCAGATGCGAATGTATGCGTTGGCCTTCAAAGCGAAAGAAGGGAAGTAAAGCATCTGATAAACACAATAAAGAAACAGTAGATTTAGAAGTTCTCTATCTCTACTGTTTTTATTATATTATGCTCGCATCTTCATCCCTACATATACCAAATAAGCCGCTCCTGCACATACTATCAAAATAGCCCCGAATTGTGCTGCAAACAAATCAGACAGCAGCCCCATAAATAGAGGGAAAATAGCTCCACCTATCAGTCCCATAATCATAAGTCCCGAAATCTCATTCTTTTGCGATGGCTTATGCAACAAAGCCTGTGAGAAGATGATAGAAAATATATTCGAGTTTCCTAATCCCACAAAAACAATCGAGACATACAAAAGAACCTTACCATTAAAAAACAGCAATCCTACCAAGCCCAACAACAAAAAAGCAAGACTTACCTTAAAGAATTTCCTGCTGGAGCAATGTGCCAGAATAAATACTCCGGCAAAACACCCCACCGTACGGAACAAGAAATAGGCACTGGATGCATAACCTGCTTCCGACAAATCAATACCTACACGTTCCATCAGTATCTTAGGAAGTGTCATATTTATGCCAACATCCATCCCTACATGGCAAACAATGCCCAAGAAAAGGACCAAAATAACGTTATCGGCCAATAGGGATAAACACTGCATGAAAGAGGACTCTCTCTCTTGCTTTTGTTCTTCTATCGAGACAGCAGAGAGCCCGATAGCTGAAACCAATGCAACAATAAAAAAACATGGAAACAGATACAACCAATTTCCAAACCTCAGTAGCATACAACCAGCGATAATCGGCCCCAAAAAAGAAGCAATGGCTTTCATGAACTGCCCTAACGTCAATGAACTCGCCAGCCTATCTCCACTTACAATATTAGCCAAAAGAGGATTCAGCGATACCTGTATCAGAGTATTCCCTATCCCCAACAGAGAAAAAGAGACTAACATCATCCCCAAACTATAATCCAGACACGGGAACAGTAACGCAATAGCTGTAATTACAACGCTCAATAATACAGTCTTACGACAGCCAATCCTATTCATTAGCATACTGGTAGGAATAGAAAGCAGGAAGAACCACAGAAAGACCATAAAAGGAAACAAATTAGCAATAGAATCCGAAAGATGAAAATCAGCTTTTATGTAGTTCGTAGCAATACCTACTACATCCACAAAACCCATGACGAAGAAGGATAACATGACAGGAATGAGTAGCAGAAACTTATTCTTGGTTTTCATAGCAGAATATCTTGTATTTCTATTTCAGATGAAGATTATAATCCTGAAGTGCCCTATAGAAGGCGTTGATATTCTCCGGCGCTACATGGGGAGGCACATCACATCCGGTAGATAGAACAAAATTCCGATGTCCGGATGTCTTGCCAAGCAATTGCGTAGTAGCAAAATAGACACCTTCCGGAGTACCCATCTTCATACAGCCTACCGGGTCCAGATTTCCCATTACAAGCACATCGTCCGGGCATTCCTCTAAAGTGGCCGGCATATCTATCCGATTACCAAAATGCAGGCCAGCTGCTCCGGTTTCAACCATTGCACCGGTACAATGTCCCGTATTGCCGCAATTATGCAATACAATCATAAACGTGTCGTCCTGCACCGCTTCTACAATCTTTTTAATAAAAGTTGAAGAATAGGTAGAACAATCCTCTGCTGATATCAATCCTGCTGCAGGTTCTGCAATCACGACTCCACCTACGCCGGTTCTCTTAATTTCCTTGCAATAATTCAGCAGAAATTCACTACACTTTTCCAGAAGCAGCATTACCATATCCGGATCAGTATAAATGGCAGTCATGATTTCCGTCATTCCCATCAACCGTCCTGCCAAAGAATAAGGGCCGATGCAACCCGCCAGAATCGGCTTATCCTGAATAGCCTCAGCCGACAAACGATTCACAAGAAGATACTCTGGCAAACGCCCCTGATCCATACCCGGAATATTTAACTTTTCCACATCATCCATATCCGTCACCAAATTACCTATCACACTCGGCACTTCATTTTTCGGAAAAGTAACTTCTGCCCCAAAAGCTTCAGCCTCAACAGTCAAATCCATGATAACAGTTGCAGCAGCAGAAGGATACATATCATATAACTTCTTGACAGCCTGGAAGTGTATATTCCCATTAGTAACAGCATCAATTACCTGGTAATTACAGAACTCAATGCCCGGATGAGTCATTATAGGTATTGCAACCCGTTCCCGTCTATCCA
Source organism: Bacteroides sp. AR29 (assembly GCF_900217715.1). NCBI lineage: Bacteria > Pseudomonadati > Bacteroidota > Bacteroidia > Bacteroidales > Bacteroidaceae > Bacteroides > Bacteroides sp. AR29. The sequence goes on along the minus strand of NZ_OBMS01000002.1, from coordinate 72,936 downwards.
TCAGGTCACGGGCCCATTGTGTCATATTTATCATAGCTATTTCTTTTTTCGTTTATAACAGGATTGCATATTACAGACAGCACAACCATATAGGTTTCTCTTCACATGTTCTCCTATTCCTATTATCCCACTAATTGATTTTATCGGAGTCATCAGAAAGCATTCAGAAAGTGTTATATTACAAGGATTATCACCTAAAAGATGAAAGATGCTTTTTTGGTCAGAAAGCGGCCAGCCACAATAACCCGGACTGAAACGCCGGGTATGAGACAAAACGCTCAATTCTGCCTGAAGAACATTTTCCATATAATCTCCGGTCTTTTCTACAATGCAAGAACCTATTGCACTAACCAGATATTCCTCAAAAACATCATTTCTTGTCACTGCTTCTTTCATTACCTTTTCTAAATGCTCGCCTGCTGTAGCTGCAAATACAGCGAATGCCGTAGCACCTTCCATAATGGAAGAAATTATTGAACCCACATTCAGCAAAGTATCTCCTATCCATATAACCTCCCTCTCTACCTTTCCCGAATAAATCCGATAAACAAACCGGGACATGACTAAAGAAGCCGGATCGTCCAACAATAAATCAATCTGCTGCTCGACAAAGGAATCGGCGTCTTTAATACCATATCCCATCTCCCTCAGCACATCACGGTTCGTAATATTCAGCTTATCAAAAGGCACCTCATGCACATTCATGGCGGCTGACTAAATCATCTAATATTTCTACCAAAGCTTGAGGTTCTTCCGTATAATAATCTATACCTATGCTTTTAGCAAATTCCTCACTTACAGGAGCACCTCCGGCAAAAGTTATCACACACGGATTTTCCTCCTTAATTGCTACATTAATTTTTTCCATGTTGACCATAGTAGTAGTCAACAAGGCAGACATACCGACAAAAGCATCAGGGTTCTCCTTCACAGCAGCAACAAACTGCTCTGATGTAACATTGATACCTAAATCAATAACCTCATAACCATTTCCCTCGAGCATCATCGATACTAAATTTTTGCCAATGTCATGAAGATCTCCTTCTACTGTACCTATTATAAATTTCCCCTTGCGCTTCACTGAACCGTCTGCAAAATACTTTTTCAAAAATCCCATGCCTATGCTCATAGCTTTAGCACTCATCAGAACCTGAGGTACAAAAACTTTGTTATCTTTGAACTTTACTCCGATATTGTTCATTCCCGTAATTAAACCGGCAGTAAGAATTTCATTCGGAGAAATTCCGGTTGCCAATGCTTGTTGGGTCAATTCGTCCACCCCATCTTGCTCTTTCAAAAACGGGGGATATGGGACTTTACGATTCAATTTCCCATATTCCACACAAACCGCTATTTTATTTAAAATATCATTCATCGCTATACTAATATTTACCGTTTGCTTCTCTTCTACGTATTTCTTTTACAGCATCTACCATTGCTTTGAAGCCCTCAATCTGCATATAGTCAGGTATGGAATTCCCTGAACCAAGTCCGTAACCTTTAGCTTTGGCACGGAAATGGGTTCCATCTTCCAGCACCTTCTTATACACTTCATCATAGGGATGCAAAATCAGATAATTCATATCAAATCCGCCAAATAGTCCAATTTTATCAGAATAATTATCAATCCAAGTATCATACGGAGCTATCTGATCTTCATTGGAATGTTTTGCATCAATCCCCATGTCAATAATATCCGGCATAACTTCAAAGATATTACCACAACTATGCAACAAGAATTTCTTGTTGCCGGCATGGATTATATCAATGACTTTTTTATGCTGAGGTAGAATGAATTGCCGGATTGTATCAGGCTCCAACATAGTAGCAGTACGGTGCCCAAGATCATCTCCCATACGGAAAAACACAAAAATATCACTATATTCACGTACCATTCTGGCCCACAACTTCTGATACAGTTCTCCTATCTTGTTGAACAAGTCAGAAAAAAGCTCCGGATCAAGATATTGCATGACGCATAGACTCTCATAACCAACCAGGTCTTGTGCAGATTCAAAAATACCATATCCGCACCCACCATAAGCCTTCATTCCGACCGGCATCACTCTACGAATAGCTTCTAATCTTGGAGAATATTTCTCCCAGAAAATTGCAGGCAACTCGTCGAAAGGATACTTCTCAAAATCATCACGTGTCTGGATAGGCCCTAATTTTCCACCCAAGATGGCCCCATGCCCCGGAAATATCTCACAAATGGCTGCTTCGTAGTCGAAAGCATCGTAGGTATGCCCTTTCCAAAAAGATATGTAGGTCGAGAAATAATCATCCAAATCAGCGTCTGACTTACAATTGTCTATTGACAGTTCACATCCCAAGCACTTGGCAATGAATGGAGGATCAATATGATGCTCATACAGAGGTAGATAATCGGGACGTTGATTATTCAGCACTTTCAGAATATTAGTATAATCAGGCTGAAAAACATTCATCGTATTGTTATTCATCAATCTAAACTCTATTTATTATTATAGTCTATCACTACTCCATTCACCAGGGTCTTTTTGCCCTCATAGGTGATTTTTCCTTCCGTTGGAGCCAGTACCAGTATCATCGCCTCATCAGCGGGCATACTAAACTTGAATTTGCCTTTTACAGACTTGGCGATAAATTTATTGGAAATGGCATCATACACATCACAAGATATTGAGCCTAAGCAAATTTCCACCTTTTTGCTTACAGCATAAGGATTATAAAATAAATAACTCGGATATCCTTTTTCATGGAAGAAGTCTGTTTTCAACAAATCAAACTTCAAGATAGCTTCCACATTTGTTTTCTCCATAATACCACCCAGATAGCCTACAGAAGCTGAACTATACAGTGACAAATTCGTTTCAGCCCATCCGTAAGGCACAGCATCTCCCGTAGCAAAAGGACTTTTTCCATCTTTATATTGACGAACCGCCTCGTATGCTATATAAGAATTAGGATCATATTTACGAGACCATTCTGCACAATCCTGATTCTCAATCGGAAGATATTTTGAATAGAATAAGCGGTTAGCATTTGCAGAATTAAGCAGGAACTTACCAATAGCACGTGCATAACGATCGTCGTAACGTACCAGTGGAGCTAAGATACCCATTTGTTGGAATGCATTCATAATGAAAGCAAAATCACCCCAAGTTGTTTCACCTTCTTTACTTATAGCTGCCATCATTCCTGAAACATCCATACCACCCCAGTTACCTACAACAGTTCCCCAACCTAATGTATGCTGCCATCTTCTGAGTGGTCCTACGTCAAAACACCAATTCAATATCTTATGTAAATCATAATTTGTACCTAGCTCAGCATTCATACGGGCAGCATTGATGGTACCATACAAATATTGCAATTCATAAGACGGATTAGAGGTAAAACTAGAGAAACGTTCCATACAAAGTTTTGCCGCATCCAAATATTTCTGTTCGCGTGTCTGTGAATAAGCCATATAGAAAAGCCAGCCCATAGCACCGGCTGCTTCAGGTTCAGGTACACTTCCCAACAAAGGTTTCATCGTGTCAAAGTTAAATGCACGGAAATTCGTATCAGGCAATGTACCTTTCTCTGCATCGCCTCCCAATGCCTTTACACATTCCAGCCAACGGTCAGCAACAATGGTGAATTCCTCCTTAAAATTACCGACTTCAGGATACAAAGCATAGAGTTGATAAAACAGTATGTTGGGAATCAACTCATACCACCAGTCATATCCAGTCACTGCACTAGTCCGATTTCCATATAGGTTTAGTCCATTTTTGCAATTAAAGAACTCTTCGGACATCAAAACCCAATTCTGACCGAAAGAATTAGTCTTATCTACCCCACACAACGTTGCTCCAACAATTGACATAAACGTATTGATAGATTCTGTCTTCAAGGTATCGGTAGATCCGACAAAAGTGTATTGCAAATAGCTTTTACGTCCGGGGAAATTAGTAACATCCGAAGTAATTCGGGTTAACGGAAGATATTCTCCTTTCTTTGTTACATCATAAACCAGTGAATCATAACCAATCGCAACTTGCTTCCAATCGCGCATTATATAAGGTTCCGGTTTATTAGGCATTAACTCTATCCTATCGATTTTGAGTTGCTGTCCAAGCATGGCAGGAGCTATTCCCACCAAGAATAATATAGATAATAAATTTCTTTTCATTAGTATTATTGATTTAGATAAGGGCTATGAGCCAAACATGTATAATATTCACTACCACCATAATAAAACCACCACTTACCGTCGTGTAACGTTAGCCCATTGAAAAAGATGCAATCGCTGAATGATGAAATTGGAGTATAGGGAACATCCGCAGAATAACCATTTTCATAAGGATAATGCGGATTCGCCATCAAAACCGGTGCAGGCAGGTAATCCAAGGGTTTTTCAGGGTCTTTCTTAGAAAGAAGCACTTCGCCAATAGCATAGAAATGCCCGGTATGGTTACCTCCGGTAAACAATACAATGCGGTCAGGATCTGAACTTACATGATTGCATAAAGCAAAACAGCCTTCACCACCTGGCCAAGAATTCGGATTCTCTTTAGATTCCCATTTTATCAAGTCGTCCGAATAAGCAATCAGACCATCGTTCAAATACATAATATATTTGCCGTTCACTTTCACAGCCTCATTATGAGGATTCTGTAAAACAACTCCGTTACGATGAGTACGCTTTGCTTCAGGAAATACAATTCCCACTTTAGTCCAATGACGCAAGTCTTTTGAAGTAGCAAGGAATGTACCATTCTGTTTCAGATCTTTTTGATTTTCCCAGAACCACTGATTACAGAACAAATAGTAAACATCGTCTTTTCTGACCAGATTTACATCCTCATAACTATATTTACGGTCTTCACCGGTCCTGAAAAACGGACTATTAATTGTATCTTTCACAAAATGAATGCCATCCGTACTTGTAGCAAGGCCTATATCACAAATATAATCAATTGGAGTATTCTGTTCTATGTCAATTGGTTGTTCCCCTCTATATACATAGTAGAATACGTCATCCTTTATGATGATACTGCCATTATGCACACCTCCGCCATAACGACCCTTATCCCAACACCCTGGTGAAGGATACAATACGGGATTATGTTCATACTTGGTGCAAGGGCCTATTGCCCAAGGATATGTTTTATACATGTCAGTAGGCACCTGGATATCTTTCGGAAAAGTTCCCCACCAGCGCTCCGTACTATAAGAATAATGATGCCACGCTTTTTCATTATCTTTATTAGGAAACTGCCATTCAAATATCCCTTCTTGATTATTGTAATCTGTAATTTTCTCCTTCGTCCCACTACAAGAGGATAAAAGCGCCACACTCACAAGTAAAAAAAGTCCTTTTTTCATGTTCATTTCTATTTTAATTAATAATTGGTTATTCTTTGTAAGGAGCCTTTGCGAGACCAATTTGATGGTCGGCAGCTCCATAGTAAAGGTACCACTCTCCATCATGCAAAGTCAATGATTCGCAAAACAAGGTATAGTGGATAAAGCCCTTCTGTTCATAAGGTTCTGTAGGAACCATATAAGGGTCTTCCATTATCTCTACAATTTTCTCCGGATTGTCTTTCTTTATCAAACTTTGCCCTAAAGCATAATTCCATGTCATCTCGCCGTTTCCACCATTATGTCGGCTTCCGAGGAAAAGGATGATATTCTGTTTCGTCGGTTCATAATCTGTCATAGCCATACAAAACTCCCAAGGATAAAAGCCTTTTGGAATAACATTCTCTATATCTTTAATTTCCCAATGTATCAGATCTTCCGAATAACAAATATGTGCCGTATCATTTCCTGAACAGTACAAAACATATTTGCCATTGATTTTCACCGGCCTGTTCGATGGATCTGTAAGGATAGCGCCATTCTTGATATTTTTAATGTCCCAATCTCCCCAGATAGGGCCATGCTTAGTCCAATGTTTCATATCAGCAGAGGTGGCGACACAGAGCCAAAAACTGTGTTTGTCGGCACAATATGCCGTATAATAAACATAGTATGTTCCATCCAACTCAATCAAACGAGGATCTTCCAATCCGCCAGGAAGCTCATAATCAAACTCCGCTTTCAACACCGGATTATTAGGATAGCGCTTCCAATGAATACCGTCTTCACTCTCAGCAAAGCCTATTTGTGACCGATAATGTTTAAACAGAGTCGTATCGCTATTCTCACCACGATATAACATCAAAAATCTATTATCTCTTACAATAACAGCTGGGTTATAGGCATTTTGCGATTCCCAAGTACCGAACTTACCTTGCGGCTTCATAATCGGATTACCTTCGTATCTCTTGAATGGGCCAATAGCCCATTCAGGATACTTTTGAGAATAAACCGAGCTTGTTATTGCCCCCAACATTGTAAGCCCCAAAAGACTTAGAAGCAATTTATAGTAACTTACTTTCATCTTAAAATTATTTTCATCAATTAATAATTAGGATTTTGAGTCACAATATTATTGGTTCTATCTATTTCGCTTTGAGGGATAGGCAATAAATAATCTCTGTTTTCCTCAAAACGAGCACCTTTGGTTGTATTATATTTCGTTGCATACGCTTTCATGACTTGCCCGAAACGCTTCTGGCGGATAAGTTCTTCTCTTCTCCAACCTTCCATAGCCAACTCACGACGGCGTTCCTCCCAAATTCTCTGCCGAAGTTCATCCTTATTGGTAGTAGTTATATCCGGTAAAGAATTAGGTGTAGTAGCCGGAATATATACCTGCTTATCTCTTCTGGGATCTATCGGATCTGTTTCACGTGCTCTCTTACGAACTTCATTCAAATAAATCAATGCCTCACCGGATTTATTATTTTCATTCAGTGCTTCAGCATAGAGCAACAAAATATCAGCATAACGGATAAACCGGATATTATAAGAAATTAACCATACATCCCAGCCTATCTTATCTACTGCAGGTACAGTCATTTTATAGTCGTGATACCCTGTAGGAGAAACAGAGTTATTCTGCTCTTGTGTATCCCCAGCATAACGATCACCCGTATGAGTAAATACATAAGTAAGTCTTGGGTCATCAGCATCATACGCATCCCACAAATCTTGCGATGGACAATGGAAACCATAACCGCCATAACCGGCCACCGCCCCACGACTCGTGAAGAAATGAGGCACATTAGTTCCGGTACCTACATTCTTATTATACATCTGATTGGGAATTTCAAAAACAGATTCCGAACTGTTCTCATACTCCTTGAACCAATTATAGCTATATTGAGGCAGTAATTCATACTTTCTCGAATCTACAATCTCCTTGAGTACCTTCTCCGCTTCCACATAATTGAATGTAAACATATACGTTTTAGCTAACATGGCTCTTGCCATTCCGCTGGTCACACGATATTGTTCATCAATAGAATACTCACCCTTTGCCGGTAAATTTTTGGCATCCGTTAGATCTTGAATAATAAGTTCATAAATCCTTTCTTTAGGAGTACGTTCAGTAATAGTTACTGCGTCCGGAGTTGTAGGCTCTGTTATCAAAGGTACATCACCGAAAGAGGTAACCAAGAAATAGTAACCGAATGCACGAAGTGCTTTGGCTTCATTGACATATCGTTTCAACAATTCAGTGTCTCCTTGAGCGGACGGAGCATAATAAATCACATCATTAGCTCGATTTACCAAACCATACAATAAACGCCATCTTCTAGCAACCTCGGCATTACTAGGCTGAGTAATAAACTGTTCCATATCATACATTTCAGCCATATCTCCCTCACTACCACCGCCTTTCAGAGCGTCATCCGTAGTGCAATCACCTATCAGGTAATGGTCCAAAGCATACTCATTCCATTTGACTCTCAGCTGTAAATAAGCTCCGGTCAGAGCCTCACCAATTTGCGTATCTGTCTTATAAAAAGTTTCACTCGTTTGTTGTCCATAAGTTGTTGTATCCAATAAATTGGAACAACTGGAACCAGCAATACCTAATGAAAGTATCAACGAATATATTAATTGCTTTTTCATGATATTTCTGTATTATTAGATTAAAAATTTGCATTTATACCCAAAGTTATCACCCTCGAAGTTGGATAACGAGTATTATCATATCCCATATTCAATGGATTATTTGAACCGATTTCCGGATCGATACCGGAATATTTAGTGAATGTTAATAAATTCTGACCACTTACATAAATTCTTAAAGATGACAGAACTTTCATCTTTTCACAAATTTTCTTAGGAAGATTATAACCCAACTGAGCATTCTGCAAACGCAAATAGGAGCCATTCTCAACAAACCAACTGGAGCCATTACCATAGTTCTTATTTTCGTCAACAGTACTGATACGAGGATAAGATGCATTATCTCCTTCTTTTCTCCAAGCATTAGTATAAGCCTCTTTCAATGCATTCTGAGCGGAAGCCATACCAAATGACTTTGTTCCATTCCAAATATCATTACCCAAAGTTCCCTGAAATGCCAAAGACAAATCAAAATTCTTATAGCTTAATCCAACATTGAAGCCATAAATCAAATCCGGATTCGGGTCACCTATGAAAGTACGGTCTTCATCATCAATAGCACCATTGCCACTCAAGTCAGCAAAAATAAAATCACCCGGTCTGGCATTAGGCTGGATTTTCTTTCCATCCTTCACGTAATTATCTATTTCTGCCTGATTCTGGAAAATACCAATTTGTTTATATCCAAAGAAACGTCCGATAGGGCCACCTACATAAGTGCGGCTGACAGAACCTGTCAAGTAATAGTTCTTATCTGTAGTCAATCGTGTTACTTCGGTTTTATAGGTCGATAAGTTGACGCCAATGTTATAATTTAAGCCACCAACGTTATTTCTATAATTCAGATTCATCTCAAAACCTTTGTTCGAAACATCGCCTGCATTACTCCACGGGCTGTTAGGATAGGAAGAGAACTCCGGCATCGGCACTTGCAACAACATATCCTTTGTTTTTTTCACAAAATAATCAAAAGTCAAATCCAAGCTATTATTGAATAATGTCAAGTCGACACCAAAGTTAAGCTGCTGGCTTGTTTCCCATTTAATCTCCGAGTTGCCGATGTTCTTTGGAAGATACCCTTGAACAAAATAATTTCCATAGTACCATTTATCATCCACACCTCCACCAATCAAAGTCAAGGCTGCATTGTTGTTGATGCGTTGGTTACCATTTTGTCCCCAGCCGGCTCTGATTTTCAAATTATCCACAACATTTTCCCAATGCAAATTCTTGAAAAACTCTTCATTACTAATTCTCCAGCCTAACGAGAAGGAAGGGAAATATCCCCAACGGTTACCTTTGGCAAACCTGGAAGAGCCATCAGTTCTAAAACTTACCGTTGCTAGATAAGTATCATTATAATTATAGTTGATACGTCCCAAATAAGACAATATCACACTTTCTGCTTTTGTTCCACCGGCTAAATCACCGGTAGTTTGCGAATCAAGTACATGGAAAGCATCATCATTACCCGGTCCTCCGGTTTTATAGGCATTAGCTGTTTCGCTCGTGTACTTCTCATAAGTAGTAGCTACCATAGCATTCAGTGCATGCTTCCCAAACTTCACATCATAATTGAATTGATTCTCAACTATCGAATTGAAAACAATGCCATTATTCTTCGTCAATTGAGTGGTAGTATTATACTTATCTTCTTTATTCGCCATATTGTTTTCTGTGAAAACAGAAGAATATATTGGCTTAAAGGCCGTATAAAGACTATGGTTCCTCTCAAAACTATATTGGAAACGATAACTGAATCCTTTAAACAACTTAACGTTTGCGAAGACATTTCCATATACATTCAAATTACTTGTATCACGATCAAATAAATTAAGATATGCAACCGGATTCGGATTAAACGCAAACTCGGTAGGAGCATACTTATTATATTCATAATCTGGAATAGAGGAATCTACTAAAGGATTAATGACCGGAGTAAAAGGATCGGCTTGTATGATAAAGTCAAAACGAGGCAAAGAAGAAGTATCCTTTGACTTGGTTTTAGCCAAACCAACGTTGGCACCTATCGTAATAAGGTCCTTCACGATATCATACTCCTGATTCAAGCGTAATGAAATGCGATTAAATTTCGTAGTAATAATGGCACCTTCATCATCCAAATAACCAATACTTAAAGAGGAGCGCATCTTATCCGTACCTTTTCGTATGTTTAAGTTATAATTCTGGTTCAAACCAGTCTGTGTCGCTTCATTCCACCAGTTCGTATCATATCCTCTCTCATACTGCCTATCGAATTTAGGATCTAAAGTCTGACCGGCATTCTTGTAAGCCTCATGCATAAATGAGTGAAACTCTGTGCTATTGCACATTTCAAGTGCTTTATAACTACTCTTAAAACCGACATAAGCATCCAAAGAAACAGAAGTCTTACCTGATTCACCTTTCTTTGTCGTTACCAGAATTACACCATTAGACCCTCTCGAACCATAAATAGCACAAGCCGATGCATCTTTCAATACCTCGATACGATCAATATCCGAAGGGTTCAAATTATTCAAGTTATCCAACGGCTGCCCATCAACAATATACAAAGGATTATTATCGTTGACAGACCCAAGACCTCTGACACGCACAATAGCACTTTCACCAGGCTGCCCAGAACTGGAAGAAACAAATACACCTGCCGCTTTTCCGGTTAATAACTGTGATACATTAGAGACTGCGTAATTTTTCACATCCTTAGAAGATACGGAAGAAATTGATCCCGTCAAATCACTTTTCTTTTGTGTACCGTAGCCAACAACTATCACTTCATCCAAAAGATTCATATCTTCCTTCATAGCGATATTGATTACACTTCTTCCCTTAACTGGGATAGACTGTGTTTCATATCCTATATAAGAAACAATCAATGTCCCTTGAGGGTCAACATTCAGTGAATACGTACCGTCCAGGCTAGTAATAGTACCCGTCCCTGCTCCTTGAACTGCAATAGCCACACCTGAGAGGATTTCTCCTGATCTGGAATCTTTTACGACTCCACTGATCTTTGTTTGGGCAAATGATGTCAAGACAAGACAAAATACACCCAATAAAACCAAAAATGTCCTTTTCATGCTGTAATGATTTAAAATTAATAACTATATAAAGGTTTACATCTAAACTCTATTTATCTCGATAAGCTTTTCCTGCCGGGATTTCAATCACCAAACACGCCTGATCGGCAGGGATGCTTATTTCACAAACCCCATTAATATTTTTTTGTAAATAAGCATGTGTCAACTTATCATATAAATCAACTGATCCGGAAGATTTATAAATGACTTTCTTATCTTCCTTATAGGGATTGTAATACAAATACACCGGATACTCCTCATTTGCATAAAAGTCCGTGCAATTACAATCTAAACGGAGAATGCCTTCCACATTGGTAACATCTACTATCGCTCCCAAAATACCTACCGGAGAAGTACTATAAAGACTAAACATCGTTTCAGGGGGATTGGCCGGGTTCCAGCGAGGACCATCACCAATCCCCATAGGGCTAATACCTTTCAAAGCCTTATTGCCATAATTATCCTCTGCTATTAACCCCTCATAAGATACAACTCCGCGGGTAATATCCTTTAGTTCAGGTAACCATTGGTGTTTATCATCCAGCTCATCCGGGAAAAATAAGCGGCAGGCATTTGCGTTATTCAACATCCATTTACCTATTGCACGCGCATATTGTGGCTGATATTTTACTAACGGAACTAATGGCCAAGCCATTTTAATGCTATTCATCAAAAATGCATAACTAGAAGTAATACTTCCTTGCAGCCCACTGACATCGTAATCGCCCCAACGCCCTACAATAATCCCCCACCCGGTTCGTCCTTTTTTACTGACACAACCGTCAAAAGCCCAGTCAATCATTTTAGTAATATCATATTGAGTCCCTTCCTCGGCATTTAAGCGGGCTGCCGTATAGATGCCCAATGGCAATAAAATCTCATAAAAACGACTTTCTTTCTGAGCATGTAGCACGTCTATTGCTGATTTCGCCCCTTCCAGATAACGAGGATCTTTATATTTCTGATATGCTGAATACAGCACGTAACCATGTCCTCCAGCCGCATCTTGCTGGTAAGGAATATTGTTTACCATACCTTTCATCTGACCATAGTCAAAAAAAGAATAATCATAATTCCCACTCAAAACAGAATCTGCTTTGTAGAATTGTTCTGCAATTGAACGCTGTATTCTATCAGCCCCATCAATATCGGGATATAAATCACAAATTGCATAAAACAATGCATTAGGCAATACGTCATACCACCAGTCGCGCCCATAACCTCCGCCTTGCAGTGCTACATCCGGACAAGTATTATTCATCATGATATTCCAACCAGTATCAGAATTGAAGTAGTTCTGGATCATCTTTACATAATTGAATCCATCCTGCCGTGATTTGTCTATTCCAATCAAACTCGCCCCAAGAATGGCAGCCATTGAATTAAGGCTCTCATGAAACTCGCCATCATTATGGTTAGGTCCTTGGCGTACATCATGAATAGCTGTATATATCCCAAACGTTACTTGGGGAATATTTCTTTTTGCACTATCCAACCAAATTACCGGACCGCAAGGAAAGTCCGAATCATAGTCAAATGCAAATGCATCAAAATCTTTAGCCTTCTGCTTCCAGTCCAGCATTTTATAAGGAGTAGGAAAATTCGGCATAGCATCTATACGTGCAATATTTTCTTGCACGACCGGTTTCACTTGTGCACAAGAGGATAATAAACCGGCCAGAATTGCTGATAGAAAAAGAGTTGTGTATTTCATATTAGTATCAATTTTTATCGAGTAACTTTTATAATGTATTTAGCCAATGGAATTGAAAGCATCTGTAGCAATGCAACAATAATCAGAGCATATTTCAAAGCAAAAATTTCGGAGACAAACCAAGCTAAGACGATAAAGAGTCCCAATCCTGTTGCCCGTCCAAAGAACAAACCAATCTCATGACTCATGATATATGTGTATTCATTCCTCTTCTCCTTCTGAGAAACAATATCAATGCAGTGCATCATAATCGGATAATAAGCCAAATCATGCAACGGCTGAAAGAATACTTTACACAAGATAAACACAATGACACCAACCGCAGAGAACAGAATTCCATTCACTAAAGTGCCAATAAAGAATATAATAATACCTATAGAAAAAATAATAATACGGTGTTGAGGGCGTGAAACTCGCCCTAAAACATAGACTATAATAGCGGTTAATAAGCCTCCTAATCCCTGAATGACTCCAAGTTCGCCCTCAGCACCCAGAAGATACATAACCAAAATAGCAGGAGCCGTCACGAGGAAACCTTGTACCAATCCTTTCAAAGAAGCAAGCAACAACATCTTATTCCAGACAGGTTCAAACTTCACGTATAGATACTTCTTCTGTTCTGGGTTATGAAAAGAGCCATGGAATAGAGTTATACATGCAATAACCGTGATGACAAATACAAACAGCGTAACAATACGGTAAGCACCATTCATATCTATTTCTATATCGTTCCAATGAAGTCCGGCAGCCCATACCAAAAATCCCCCTACCCCAATAGGTACAATAATAGAACAAACCGAGAAAAAGAAAGACTCCAAACCAAAGAAATAGTTACGATTAGCATCATTTGTCGAATTCAAAGCCAACAAATATCTGTTTGCCCAGAAGAAACCAGATGCGATTCCCATAAACAATCCTGCAACAAAAAGTTCACCGAAGCCCATTGTCTTCAACCCCATCATAACTACCATTGAAAGTCCACTGACCAGAATGCCAAAAGCATATAAATGTTTTACCTGGAATCTTTTCAATAGTTCCCCATTAATAACAGAAGCCACAACAATACCAACATACATCGCCAACTGATACAGAGCTACATAAGAAGGATTATTGGTATTGCGCATAATATAAGCCCCTACAAATATTTCCACTACTGGTAAGACAAATGCATAGAACATATTTGTCAGCAACAGAATCTGCATATTATACGGTTGCTGTTTAAAGAACGTGAACTCTTTAGTAATCTTTGATAGCATAGTGTTTTTCAATTAAAAAGTAAGAGTCTGCAATATCTCATTAATGGAAAACGTAGCTCCACAAATCACCTCATCGCTAGCACCATAATACATATAAACAGTATCTCCTTCCACATAATGTCCAATAGTGAAAACTACATTTCCGAAAAAACCAGTCTGTTCATAAGGCATGACAGGTTCCATTATCGGTTCTTCACTGCGTGCCAAAACCACTGAAGGATCATCCAAATCAAGCAATATAGCCCCCAAACAGTAGCGATGTTCCTTTGTTGCACCATGGTATATCTCCAGCCAACCTTCAGATGTCTTGATAGGAGGTCCTCCGGCACCCAAACGAGCCTCATCCCACATACCTTCCCGCGTAATGGCTATGCACCTATGATTCCCCCAATGCACTCCGTCAGGAGATTCGGCCAACCACATATAATTACCGCCCAGCTCCGGACTGCTGGGACGATGAAAAGCATAATACTTTCCATGAATCTTTTCTTCAAAAAACACGCAATCTTTGTTATGAGGAGGAAATATCATGCCCTTACGTTCAAAAGTTTTCCAGTCATTCGTAATGATAAGCCCCACCCCTACAGCAATCGGGGAGACTTCTGTATATGTCAGATAATAACTATTCTCTATTGTTGCAACTCTGCAATCTTCTATACCGAAACTTTCTAAAGCCCCTTCACCATAAATAGGTTGAAACTCATATTCTTCAGAGAACCGGATACCATCTTTACTGAAAACCGGACGCAGATAAGATAAGGTAGTCAGATAATTCTGTCCCTTATACTTTATAACGCGAGGGTCGGAAGCGTCTAGTTGCGGATCATTCTTATCGAAAGTCAAGACTTCTATATTACCGAATTCATTATATACCGGAAAGCTGATTTTTCCTTCTTGCTGCTTAGGCCTCTCGGCAACCCGCAACAACAACCCGATTTTTCCATTCCATCTAAATACTCCGGGATTCAGTAAACAAACAATTTCCATGCCGCTAATCTTAGCTTTCAATTTAGAAGGTTCCAGCAATGGGTTTTCTTTAAAACGGTGTGCAATATCCATAGTTTTTCATTTATTGATTTGCACAAAATAAACAACTTAATGGCATGCAAAAGGTATGCTCCACTTGCAAAGGAGTATACTAAACTGACAAAGATACCATATGTAAAGGGAGTATACTATTTTGAATAGCAGGAAGACTACCATACTACTTTTTCACACTCTCTCGATATTCTTTTGGAGTCATATTATACTCTCTTAAGAATAATCGATAGAAATAAGCCTTGTTATTGAAGCCACATTTATACATAACCTCCAAAACTGTTTCATTCGTTGTTTTCAATAAATGTTCTGCTTGTTTCAAACGCATCTTTCTAATAAAATCTGTAGGAGTCTCGTTCTTTATATCTTTCAATTTACGATATAGCTGCATTTTACTGATGCCCATTTCTAAGGTAAGAGTTTCCAAAGAGAAGTCGTCATTACCCATATTTGCAGTGATAATCTTCGTCAAGTTGTATATAAATTCTTTATCTTCCTTATGAATCAGTTTTCCATCTACGTATTCAATAGAAGATATAGGAGAATTAAAATAGTCTTTCAATCCCTTACGATTACTCAACAACTGTCTGACAGTAGCCAACAAATGTTTCTCATGAAAAGGTTTAGTTAAATACGCATCGGCTCCTATATGCGCACTCTCTATCTTACTGTCAACCGAAGCATCAGACGATAATAAAATAATTGGTATATGAGCAGTCAGCTCCTGAGCTTTTATCTGCTCAATTAGTTCAAAACCATTCATCCCAGGCATAATAATATCACAGATAACTAAATCCGGAATCCGCTTCTTTAGTAAATCCAAAGCATCTTTACCATCGGTAGCTGCCAATACATTGTACTGCTCTTGCAATATATCCAATAGGAGTATCCTAATTTCATCGTCATCATCAACTATCAACAATGTATTCAAGTCATTTTGCAAGTTTACTTCCACATCTTGTTTTTCAACGAGCACTTTCTCTGATGGCAATTCAATCCTTGGCGACTTCGCAGTCTCCTCTACCTTCGAACGAGAAGCAGACTTCTCCAACATAGGAAACTGCAAAATGAAAGCAGTATATTCATTCAATTTACTATCTATTTTAATCGAACCTTTCATTAAATCGACCAAGGTCTTACATAAAGCCAACCCGATGCCAGTCCGGGTTTCAACCCCACTCAAAATCTGATCTTCAAGACGATCAAGCACTTTAAAACGGTTAAAAACCAAAGATTGCTCTTCTTCCTTAATACCCTTACCCGTATTCTTTATTATTAAATGTAGATATCCGTCTATCAAAGTCATATTCAACGATACGGTTCCCTTGTCAGGGGTATATTTAAAAGCATTAGACAGTAAATTAAACAAGACTTTCTCAAATGCACTCCGATCTGTATTCCAAGTTCTTACATCAGGAGTAATCTCTATAGTAAAAGTTATCTCTTTTTCTTCTGCAATATCCACAAAGTTGCCAGTAGTATTAGCAACCAGTTCCCACATATCTACATCCTGTACATACAATTCCAAATATCCAGTCTCTACTTTACGGAACTCCATTAATTGCTGTATCAGCGACTGCATACGTTCTGCATTCGACTTTATCACAGACAAATATCGTTTCAATACAGGGTTGTCACCGCACAATTTGAACAACCTTTCAGAAGGGCCATAAATAAGCGTCAACGAATTGCAAAACTCATGAGCTATATTAGTGAAAAAACGAAGTTTAGCCTGATGAATCTCTTCGGCTTTCTGATTTTCGAGCATCTCCAACTCCAACTTCCGCTTCATCTTTATCTTATGTATGGAGTTTCTATACAGAAAGCCGATACAAACCACCAATAAGACTGTATATATCAAATATGCATACCAGCTAAGCCACCATGGTGGATAAACCCGAATATTCAAAGTGTAGCCATCTTGACTCCATTCTTTATTTGCATTGCAGCATTTCACATATAAGGTATATTCTCCCGAAGGCAGATTGTTTAAAACAATCGTTCCAGACGTGCCCAAATAGGCCCAATCCTTACTATACCCCTCCACCATATAAGCAATCTCACATTTTGAGCTTTGTATATAATCAATAGGTACAAATCTGAATGTTACCAGATTTTCCTTATGATTCAGCTTCAAGTACTTTTTTTCATCCAACCGATCTTCAATCTGTACCTCGTCATTATTGATAGAGAAGGCCGTCAGATAGAGGCTTGGCATATAAGTATCTTCTTTAATTTCCAAAGGATTAAACTTGCTGTAGCCATTCATTCCTCCAAAATAAAAATAGTGGGAGTAAGGTGATTGATATGAAGCTCCGTCAGAAAATTCATCATCCTGTAAACCATCAGTCAGAAAATAAGATACTATCTTCTCTCTTTTACTATCCAGGCGGGCCAACCCACGATTGGTACTGACCCACAAATTACCAGCCTCATCCTTTAAAATGCCATGTATTGTATTGTTAGGAATACCTTCTTTTTCCGTATACCATTGAAATAAACTATCTTTTCTGTCAACCAAATGATTCAATCCATTACTTGTCCCCACCCATAACGAATTATCTGTATCTTCATAAAGACAAAGAACATCATCATTACTGATTGTCTCTTTTTTCGCCGAAGAGTGGCGATAATGAGCGAATTGTTCTGTTGCAAAATTCAAGTAGTTCAAACCACCACCTCGGGTAGCTACCCATAGGCCTTCTTTTCCATCTGGCAGAACAGAAAAAATAGAATTATTATTCAAGCAGTTATTACAATCAAATTGATACCGGTATTGCTTATAAGATTTAACGGAAACAGGATAAGAGCCTCTATCGAGTACAATTTTAAACAGCCCCCACCCATTTGTGCCAATCCATAAAACCGAATCACTCTGCGCACAAATAGAGAATTCACCTTTCAAGTCTGCGGGAGTCTTTTCCACTTGAATCAGTTTTTTCTCTTTTATGGAATAGTAATTCAACCCGGTTCCTTCCGTACAAATCCAAACATACTCGTCATCTCCAGTAAATGCGTAAACCGAGTTATGCAATAGTCCTTCAGTAATGGTCAGGTTCTGTACAGACTGCTCTTCTTCATTGAAAAGGAATAACCCTTTTCCCTTAGTACCAATAAATAACGTACCATCCTGGGTTTCCCAGAAAGCTCTGACCGGAGCGTTACCAAAGTTTATGGCAGGTATTTTAGAAGAGCGCATGAATTTATTTTGCTGCTCCGACAATAAAACGACACCGCGCGTGTCTGTTCCCACCCAAAGAATATGTTGTTCCCCTAAACAAAGAGAGTTGATTGAAATATCTTTCAGTAAAGCTTCCGTTGTATTACTATCAATGTCCCAACGATACAGCCCTTTCAATGTTCCAACGTAGCAATAATCATTCTGGAAAATCATGGCGGTTATCTTATCATGAAAATTAATTTCTGCCTTTCTAATCGCTTTATTGCCCGAACTAATCCTAAACAAGTTTTTTTCAATAGTTTGAGCCCAAATTATATCCCGTACAGCATCATAAAATACAGCTTCTACTTGATTGATATTCGCCACTTGCTGCATACTATCTACCAGTACTTCCTCTTCTGATATATGATGAAACTTTATGCAATACAATTCATTTGCTTCTGTACACAACCACAACCGGCTGGCATTATCAAAGAACATTTGCTTTACATTGAAAGAGATTTTTATATCCAATCGGACAAAGTCATGTTTAGACGTTTCATAGAAATAGATACCATATTCATTTACCGATGCAAAAATACGCCCTTTCATATCTTTCGCTAAAAAGAAAGAACGCTCTTTAAAAACATTTTTCCTGGTGTTTGCGCAAAAAAAGTTCTGAAACTCATCCTTATTTATATCATACCGATTTATACCATAATCTGTTGCAACCCAAATTACTCCTTTTCTTTCTTCAATAACGTTTCTGATGATATTATTACTTATACTGGGAAGAGAAGATAATAAGTCCGGTTTGAAAACTCTTATATCCCGGCTATTAAACATATTGAGTCCATCCCATGTCCCAAACCAAAGTAAGCCGCAAGAATCTTGAAAGATGCAGTTGACAGAACTGTTCGACAAGCCATCTTGATTCGTTAAATAACGCCCGTCCAATCCACTTCCCCATAGGCAGGGAGAAATAAGGCAGAAAAGAGAAATTATGAAATCTTTTATTCCAACATTCATTTGTAAGTTTTAATTTGAGTTAACAAATCACTATTATGTTTATTGCAAAGCTAACAAAACTTCGTTTACTCCCAATACTATCACGACTTTTTAATACTTCTCATCTGCATCCCTTAACAAGGATGCAGATATCAAGGTTCTGTACCAAATAGGAATGACGAACAGCCTTTCATCACTCCTTCCCTTCCTGATACTCCAATATATCCCCCGGCTGGCAATCGAGTTCCTTGCAGATTGCTTCCAGTGTAGAGAAACGGATGGCTTTAGCCTTTCCGGTTTTGAGAATAGAGAGATTGGCAGGCGTAATATCAATCTTCTCCGCCAGTTCGCCCAAAGATATCTTTCTTCGGGCCATCATTATGTCAAGGTTTACTATAATCATATAATTGTGTTCTATTTATCAATTATTCTTTTCCCACTCACACCTAAATAGTCAAGTCCTGTTCTTCCTTTATCTTCACCCCGGCGGCAAATATCTCGGTGAAAAGAATTATAATAACCAGGGATGTGAAATCCGTATCATGCGATGCAACCACTTCATAGCCCAGCAGAGCCACTTGCTTCACTGCTTCAAGATGATTCAGCCAATCGTGCAAAGTCATCAAGCCGTACAATGCAGCAAACGAATAAGTAAAGAAACGCAACCGGGCTACATTATCCGAAGTAAACACTTCCCGCTTTGAGATGGATACCAGCAAACGTATCAGACAATAGATTCCTACAAAGAAAGGAATGATGGCAAACATGGCAAAGAAGTTCACTATGGAACTCCAGACAGTGGGGACAATCACAGTGCCTATTCTCTTTACCTGATAAGGTACTGACTTATCGGCAAAACGATTCGTCAAGGAATCGACTGCTGTCGTTTCCAAAGGTCTTACATCCACATATACCTTATCAAATAAACCGGAATACTCCGGCTGTGGAGTTCCCGAATGCACATTTACACTATTGTAACCCTCAAGAAAACTATTCTTCATATCCACCCAGCCCGCTATCATCGCATAGGTAAACTCTGCAACAATGACCAATATAGCCAGGATACCCAATATACTTATCTTTTTCATAATCCTCCCCCCACATTAAACCGTTAAATCCTGCTCTTCCTTTATCTTCACGCCGATGGCGAATATCTCGGTGAACAATGCCAACAGCATATAATTGAACCAAGCATACTTGAAAGAATAAGGCAACACCTCGTATCCCTCCAGCTGCACTTGAGAAGCCAAGTCATGATAGATGCCCCATTGCTGCAACTCGAATAAAAGACTCACCGAAATCAGCGCATAGACAAAAATGCGCATCCGACGCACATTCTTGCGCACAAACACCTCGCCTTTCGTGGCAGTAAGCACCAGCCGCGCCACACTATAGAACCCGTAAAGCGCAAACAGTCCCGCAGGAAACAGCAAGAACGATACCCACCGCCACTTCGTACTACGGAAACCTTGCACCGATACCTCACTTGTATTGCAATACATGGGCGTATCCTGTGCCGCACTAATCAAAGTATCGGCAGGCAGCGTATCATCTGCCCGCACCAAAAGTGACACGGAGGGTAAGGCATGAAAATCCTTCTGGTCGCCCGCCTCATTCCAGCCGTCCATAAATCCACTAAACATATCCGTTACAACACTACCAATAAACACTACCAAAGCCAGGAAGGCACATACTCTGATTTTATTCATATCTCTGTCCGTTCTTCTTATTATTAAATCGTCAAATCCTGCTCTTCCTTCATTTTCAATCCAATGGCAAACACTTCACCTACAATCAGCGAACAAAGCCCAAGTACCAGCGTGGTAGTGCTCACCAATTCTGAGAGGCTCAGCTCGTAACCATGCAGCGAGAATACGGTATCGATACCTATAAAATCAAGATATGATGACGCAAAGGTACAGCAGAAGCTGACAACCAGTGCCATTCCCAATCGACGCAGCCGACGTACATTCCGCCAGTTGAAGATGTCGGACTTGTTGATAGAGATTATCAAGCGGATAAACAATACTACCGCCCAAAGAGAAAAGCCCAAATGCAGATATATCAGCAAATACTTTGCCACCACTTTCCCAACAGAATCATGAGAATTTACGCTGACCATCAACGAAGAGTAGGCTGCAGGCACATAACTCCTGCTTTTCTCATTGTAGACGGAATCCCTGAAGAAATCAAACGACTCCATGGAAGAAGGTATCAGGTTGACAACCTTCAGGTTCATCAGTTCCTTGTAGGCAGCAATGTCACTCCCTTTCTTTCCCAGCTCCAGTCCGGTCTGCGCCCCCATCTTGGCTCCCAGAAAGATATAGTACCCCTGCTCCAATACCGAGTAACTCAGTACAAGCATTACCACCAGGCAGAGAATGTTCAATCTTCTTTTCATAATTCAGTTGTTGTTGTATTAGTATCAGATATATTATATTTATTCAGTTGTTTCAAGGAGAGTAGAAGCAACAATATGAAAACCACTGCCCAAACCAGTACATACGGGTTACTCAGCAGATGTGTCACATCCTCCATTTCAGGATGTTTCAGGCTCAGATAGACAGACAAGCCGTTATTCATGATATGTATCAGAATACATGCCATAAGACTCCGTGTCTTATAATAAAGCCAGGCAAGCAAGAAACCGATGAGGCAAGCACCTATTATCTGAACCGGATTCAGATGAAAGATACCGAATATCAACCCGGAAAACAAGATAGCCTTTGCCGGGCTATATCTGCGAAGCAGCTCCTTGGTAATGGCACCACGGAAAAGCAGTTCTTCCAGTACGGGTCCCAAAACAGAAATACAGAGAATACCCAGCCAACCGGATTGCAGTATATCAAATGTCTGGTCCAACAAATTGGGCAAAAAAGTAAGTTCGGACATCAGAAGACCTATTATACATATGGAAGTCATTCCGGCAAGCAGGCTCCATGCCAGATAAGGGACTGACACCGGAGAATACAGATGCTTGTCTCCCGTCAGGTAGTTCTTGCGCCACAAGTACAGTCCCATGAAAACAAAGCCCAGCAGCATGGTAGGCGCCACAGCAATCTGACCAGCCTTGTCCATGTCGAAAGTTCCATAAGCGAAATACGTATACAGCAGACAGAAAGGTCCTGCAAACAGTGCTCCTATAAGCTGCATCAAAAAGTAAATCAATACTAGTTTTATTGCCGTTTTCATTGTTCTATTCGTCTAAAAGTTCGCAAAGATACACATTTTCTCTGTCAATCCGTCAAGCTGTGGCAACAAGTCCCATCAGCAGCACCATCACTGTAGAAAGTGACAATACCAATAGTGTAATACTCATAAATGCTCTTCTCATAACCTAAGCCCCTCCCTCATTTCTATATTTGTTCTTCATTTATTTCACTGCCAGGAGCAATACGTCTTCCTCTGCAGTGGCATGTTCCACCAACAGATTCCAGTCGTTGTCCTTCTTACTCCATTTGTAACTCAAGTAGTTGATGTCATCTCCCGCCTGCAGATAAACTGCTTTTTCTTTCACATCGGAGTAGGCATGCGTCTTGTTGTCCCACAAGGCATATTCCACATCCGTACCGGCTTCTGTATAATTGTAGTTCAAGCAATAGAAGCGTTCAAACGCCTGCTCAATCTCGTTCCATTTCAACGCTTCCTTCTGTATCGTACGCCCTTGGGCATCATAGATGAAATTGTATTTCAAATGGTTCTGCAGAAACTTACCGTTCTCTACTTTATATACAATCTGGGACTCCACCTGATTTCCGTTCATCACTTCATTATAGGCAAAGTTTTCCTGGATATTACCACCAAAAGCATTTATCACTACTGTCACTACAAAGATTGTTGTCATTACTAAAGTTTTCATACCGTTATTGTTTTATTAGTTCTTTATTTTGTTTTTCGATAATCATTTATCGTTTTTCGATATGCAAATAAAAGACCTTTTTTTGATATGACAAAGAAAAACAGAAAATATTTATCGAAAAACAATAAAAAAAATATGTTTTACGATAAATACACAGAAAACAAACATTTCAAACGGGAAAATACATAGAACTGCAAGGAGATAAATGACCTTATCGCCTTATGTTTATAAAGAAAGAATGGATTTAATCTCCACCTCGTCACGGTGAAGCTGGGCAATAAGTTCTTCTATACTGTCGAATTTCAGTTCAGGACGGGTGCGGCGCACAAAGGAAAGACGCATCGGCTGCTGATAAATGTCAGCATCAAACCGGAATATATGGACCTCAATACTGCGATCGGGGCCGTTCTCCAACGTAGGTCGGTAGCCAATGCTTAGCATACCGCCGTACTCCTTGCCTTCAACACAGACACGGACGGCATACACACCATCGCAGGGAATCAGCTTGTCAGAATCGGAAACACGGAGATTAGCCGTAGGAAAACCTATTTTACGCCCCACTTGATAGCCGCCGACAACCGTACCGTCCAAAAAGAAATCATATCCCAGATACTCGGCAGCTTCCGAAACGTTTCCCTCCAGCAACAGACCGCGAATAGCCGAGGAGCTGACAGTAACCTCCGTTACCGATGTCTCCTTACTATAAGAATACGCGCGCGCAAGAAGCACCTCCATACCCAATTCGCGACCATAGTGCACATAGTCTTCAAAACCCTCGCTGCGGTTATGCCCGAAACGATGGTCGTACCCCACTACCAAAGCTTGTATCTGATAGCGATCCTTCAGTATGGACATGAATTCCCGTGCCGAAAGCCGGGCTATTTCAGGAGTAAAATCAAGCATCATGCAATAATCCACCCCAGTCTTGGCAAGCAGGGAAACTTTCTCATCACAAGTGGTCAATAACTTCGGATGATAATCGGCCTGCATCACTTTACGCGGATGTACCGGAAAAGTCACGACCGACGAAGCAAGCCCACGCTCGGCAGCTACCGCACACACTTGCTCTATCAGGTAGCGGTGTCCCCGATGTACTCCGTCAAAGAAACCGATAGTGGCTACACTTGGACGGGAACCAATGTCCGATGTTTCACAAAACAACTGCATGTCTCCAATCCTCGTGGGCCTTTGGCGTATAGGTAGAAATACCCAACGCCTCCGCTGTTCGGCAATTGGCCTCAGAATCGTCAATGAAAAGAGTCTCGTTGGGAAGAATACCGGTCTCATCCAGTACTTTCTGAAATATATCGGCATCCGGTTTTGCCATCTTCATCTCATAAGAGAGATAGATATGCTCAAAAAAGTCCTCCGCACGGAAAGCCTTGTAGCGAAACGCGTGCAGACACGACCATTGCCAATGGATTTCATTGGTGTTGCTCAGCAGATAGACAACGTATTTTTTGCGCAGTTCCAACAGTAAATCCAATTTAAAAGTAGGAATACTCACCAGGAAACTGTTCCAGGCGTCATCTATCCGGGCATCAGTCACCGGTTTCCCTATCTTTCCACGAATCACTTCCCGGAACTCCGCACTGGTAATCAATCCTTTTTCATATTTCTGGAAGAAATCCTGCTGGTGATAGAGGTCCAACATGACTTCCACGTCCGGCAATCCCAGCTTTCTGAAATTCTCCAAACAGCGCTGGCGGTCCAAATCAATCAGAACTCCGCCAAAATCAATAATAAGGTTCTTGATTCCTCTTCTTTTCATCACTATTTCTGTGTTAAACGCCGGATAAGGCGAACCAGTTCACCTATCCACAAAACAAACGAAGTAGAAACGACAATCGTCATCCAAGTCATAAAATCGAGCGGCACTGTGCGGAATACAGCTCCACCAAACTGTACAATCAGTATCTGTCCGCCCAAAATGGCAAGTATAATCAGCTCCATGCCATAAGATTTAGAAATGCCCTTGAACGCCGAGTC
Source organism: Bacteroides sp. AR29 (assembly GCF_900217715.1). NCBI lineage: Bacteria > Pseudomonadati > Bacteroidota > Bacteroidia > Bacteroidales > Bacteroidaceae > Bacteroides > Bacteroides sp. AR29. Next base: position 47,831 of record NZ_OBMS01000002.1, on the reverse strand, counting down.
CGAAGTGCCGAACACACGTGCATTGAACAAGTTCCAGAACTGAAGCATAACAAAGAACGTGAAGAACACAGTCAACCGATAGGTAGTCATCCCCCCCTCTTCACTGTTAAACCAGAAGAGCATTCCCATAAGTAACACCAGGAAGGCAGACCCCATTCCCAGAATGTAATACCTCATGGACTTGGTTATAATGAAATCCGTACTCTTACGCGGTTTTTCCTTCATCACGCTCTCACTGGGTGGAATGGACGCCAGGGCCAGGGCCGCAAACGTATCCATAATCAGGTTCACCCACAACATCTGCGTGACGGTCAAAGGAAGCGTCGTACCCACCAGTGAACCCAGGAGAACGATAAACAAAGCCACAAAATTGATAGTCAGTTGAAAAACAATGAAACGCTGTATATTCTTATATAGAGAACGTCCCCACATCACGGCCGTACCTATACTGTTGAAGGAGTCATCCAGCAACGTGATGTCGCTGGCCTCCTTGGCAACGGAGGTTCCAGTACCCATCGAAAGTCCCACTTGCGCATGGTTCAACGCAGGAGCATCATTCGTGCCGTCACCCGTCACAGCCACTACCGCACCTTTCTGCTGCAACAGTTGCACCAGACGCTGTTTGTCTGTGGGGCGTGCACGCGACATTATCTTCAAGTCCATCACACGGTCCAATGCCTCCTCATCCGTCAATTCGGCAAATGCAGCTCCCGTAATGCGGTTCTTTTCCGTATCCTCCGGTTTCCACAGACCAATCTGACGTGCTATCTCGGTAGCTGTACCCGGTGTATCTCCCGTCACAATCTTCACTCCGATACCTGCCGACTGGCATTTGGCAACGGCCGCAGGCACATCCGGACGGATAGGATCACTGATGGCAACCACACCGAGGAACGACAAGTCATTTTCAGCAACCAATGACACACAATCAGACGCTTCCGCATCATCCACAATCTTGAATGCAAAGCCAAGTGTACGCATAGCCATATTCTGGTAGTTGAGCAACTGAGCCTCCACTGTAGAACGGTATTCCACCGCATCCACACGCTTGCCGTCCAACATGACATCCTTGCATTTACCCAAAACAATCTCGGGAGCTCCCTTCACATACAGCACCTTCTTCCCAATCAGGGGGGATTGCACCAGGGTAGCCATGAATTTCCTTTCCGTAGAGAAAGTCAGCTGGTCGATAACCGTAGCTTTCTCACGCAGCGCCAGGTAGTCGCATCCCTGACTGCTCAGCCAAAGCAGCAGTGCCACCTCCGTGGGGTTACCCACCCCTTTCGGCTTCTCGCCAGTCACCTCTTCTTCCAGAAAAGCAGTAGAGTTAGCACTGATACCTTCCATTACCAGCTTGCTGAGGTCATCATTCCCCAGCTGCCCGTTATTCTTCAAACCATAGAAATTGGGTTCATGCACCTGCATCAGATTTTGGGTCAATGTACCGGTCTTGTCGGTACAAATCACTGTAATGGCTCCCATCGTCTCGCATGCATGCATCTTGCGCACCAGGTTGTTGGTGGAGAGCATGCGGCGCATATTCAACGCCAGACTGAGTGTCACGCTCATCGGCAAGCCTTCGGGCACAGCCACCACAATCAGGGTAACCGCCATCATAAAGTATTGCAAAGTAGCCTGCAAGGCCGGCAGCCAATCACGGAAGGTATGAAATGAAGAAAAGTCATAGACCAGTACCACATCCTTTACAAAGAAAATGAAAAAAGCCAGACCCGCTACGGAAAAGCCAATCTTTCCAATCAGATTGGCCAATTTGGTCAACTGAATATTCAGCGGAGTAGGTTCCGTATTCTGTTCGGTACTTTGACGTGCCACTTTACCGATTTCCGTAGCATCGCCCACAGCCTCCACACGCATGGTGCCATGTCCGTCCACCACCGTTGTACCGCGCAAAATGCGGTTGGAAGCATACGTAGCCTCTTCGTCAAAGTCAGCTTCTACGGTAGTTTTCGTCACTACCGGCTCACCGGTCAGATTCGATTCGTTCACTTGCAGGGAAATGGCTTCCAGCAATTCACCGTCCGCCGGAACCTCTTCACCGGTTTCCAGCACCACTATATCACCCACCACTACATCTTTACGGGGAATCTCCTGCACATGTCCGTTACGAATTACTTTCACCAAAGTTTCTTCGTTCACTGCATTCAGCAGGTCAAACTTCTTTCCGGCATCATACTCAAAGAAGAAACCGATACCGGTAGCCAGCAGAATGGCTACTATAATGCCGATAGTCTCGGCATATTCATTCTCTACAATGGAAATAATCAAAGAAAACAGAGCGGCAACCAGCAATACCCTTACTACGGGGTCCTCAAACTTCTCCAGATACAATTTCCATAAGGAAGGCCGTTTAGGAGGCGTCAATAAATTTACTCCATGTTCGTCGCGGCTCTTCCGCACTTGTTCGTCGGTCAGTCCGACATGATAATAATCATCCTTTATTGCAGTCATGCAAGTCTTTAGGTTTAATTTTGGAACGCAAAAATACAATAATAATCCGGGAAAACAATACCTATATAATGATTAGTGATTAATTGACTGTCATTGATTCTCTTTTTCCCTCACCAGTTTCGGTCTGGTTGCAGGCTCCCACGGCAATGTGAACCAGAAAGTCGAACCTGCCCCTTCTTCCGATTCCACGCCTATTTCGCCCCCCAATTTGCGGACAATGGTCTGGCAAATGGAGAGTCCCAGTCCGGTACCGTTCTTTTCCTGCTTCAGCTTGACGAAACGTTCAAAAACATGTGGCAACTTTTCCTGGGGAATACCGGTTCCCGTGTCTTTTACGTAGAAATAGAGACCTTCCTCATAGAGTCTGAATCCGAGGGTAATACTGCCTTCCTGGGTGAACTTCAGGGCATTCGTCATAAAATTGGATATCACTTGTGCAAGCCGGTTTCTGTCTGTATGCATGGTATATTCCTTCTCAGAAGCCTCCCGGACAATCTGCACTCCACTACCCAGCTCGGCCACCCGCATACGGAACTGTTGTTCCAAATCGGACATCATCTGGTTGATGTCCACATCCGAGAACACAAATTCCAATGTTCCGGCTTCTATCTTCGAGAGGTCCAGAATATCAGCAATCAGCTGTTGCAGCATTTCATTGTTACTTTGCACAATTTCCAGGAACTGTGTCTTCTCTTCGTCTGTCGATGCAGAGGCCAGCAATTCCGAGAATCCGACAATTGCGTTCAGCGGGGTACGGATTTCATGGCTCATATTCGCCAGGAACACCGATTTGGAGCGGTCGGCATTCTCTGCCTTCTCACGTGCCAGTTTCAATTCAGCTTCCACTTGTTTCAGCCGGGTAATGTCATGCACGGTAATCACCATGCAGTCGCGGTCCTCAATCTCCATATACTCGCCGGAAACATAAGCATTGCATTCCGTAGTTCTGCCTTCGCTATCCCTAAGATTCAGAATAGCTGCCAAATCCGTGAAGTTCTTTTGCACCACAAAGGCATTCTCTATGGCATTCCGCACGGGGCAGTGCTCACACAAATCGTGAGTGCCGCAACCTCCTGCTGCCGACAAGGCATTGTTACAGCGCAGAATATCTCCCACCCGTCCAGTTTCGGCAGGCTTTACAGCTCCGGTAATATCGTAGTAATTGGTGTAGAATACAGTGAAGTCGCGGTTTATCAGCAGTACATAGGCGTGCAGATTCCGCATAATCGCCCTGAACAGCTTGTCGGTCATTTTCATAAAATGTTGTTTTAATAGAGAACAAAAAGGGCTTTTAAACGTTATTATAGGAGAATAAACCTAAAAAAGAAATTTATGGAAAAGTACATTTGCACTGTATGCGATTATGTCTATGACCCTGAATTGGGCGACCCTGAAAATGGAATAGAACCGGGAACATCTTTCGAAGACCTTCCCGAAGATTGGGTTTGCCCCTTGTGTGGAGTAGGCAAAGAAGAATTTGAGAAAGCGTCCTAAGACGCTTTCTTTTCTTTTATATCGCTGCTGGCCTCCACTACATTCACCACATAGTCGCCCAGCTTTTCACATTCTGCAATGATGTCCATATAGTAAACACCCATCTGGTAATCATATTCCTTGTTGTTCACATCCAAGATATTCTGATTCTTCAGCTGATTGCGGTAATTATTGATTTCATTCTCCAAATTAAAGGACTTGTTCACATCCGCGCCTGCATGCTCCGGATGTTCCACCACGACAATCATCTGCTCCAAGGCATCATCCGTCAGCTTCATCATGAAATGAATATGCTCGTACTGCTTCTCGGTGAAATCCTGATTGGTCTGGCGCTTGCGGTTGATGGTACGTGCCAGGTTATAGCAGCTGTCGCCGATGCTCTCTATCTCCGTCACTTCACGCAGCATGGCACGTATCTGCAACTTACTTTCCGAACTCAGGCGCCCTTCGGACACTTGATTCAGATAATTGGCAATCTCCAGCTCCATGCTGTCACTGATATTCTCGTACTTCTCCACACGGCTGAACACTTTGTTGAAATCATCATCCTTCTCCGTATGCAGCAAGTCCTGCACCATTCCGAACATACGGCGGGTACGTTCGGCAAAGAGATGTATTTCCTTGCTTGCCTGCAAGATGGACAGCTCTGCCGTAGAAAGCATACCGCCCGAGATAAAACGCAAGCGATATTCCTCGTCCTGCTCCTTCATTGGAATAATGGCACAGACCGTACGTTCGATAAACTTCACGAACCATATCAATATCAGCACGTTGCAGATATTGAAGCAAGTATGGAATGCCGAAAGCTTGAAGGATACGGCCACAGCCGGATCTTTAGTACCCATCACGTTCTCTACGAACCATGACACAGCCTCGGTAAAGGGGGTGAAAAGACACAACACCCATATCACACCAAACACATTGAATACCAAATGAGCCAAAGCAGCCCTCCTCGCCTGCGTATTACCGGTCAGCGCCGCAAGGTTTGCCGTGATGGTTGTACCGATATTCTCTCCCAAAACCAGTGCTGCCCCCAATTCGAAACTAATCCAGCCGTTGGCGCACATAATAAGCGTAATGGCCATAGTTGCCGCAGATGCCTGCACAATCATGGTCAACACCGTACCGATACCCACAAAAAGGAGTATGGAGATAAAGCCCATGTCGGTATAGTCCTGCACAAATGACAGCATATCAGGATTTTGGCTCAAGTCAGGAGCATTGTTTTTCAAATAGGAAAGCCCCATGAACAAGAATGAGAAACCGAAAATAAATTCACCGACAGACTTGCGGTTACTTTTTTGAGAGAAGAGGAGAGGAATGCCGAAAGCAAGAAGAGGAAGAGCAAAGGCGGCAATGTCCACCTTGAAACCTAAAGCTGAAATAATCCATGCCGTAACAGTCGTACCGATATTAGCACCCATTATGACACCTATGGACTGTGAAAGCGTTAACAACCCCGCATTGACAAAACTTACAACCATCACCGTGGTTGCAGAGGAAGATTGTACAAGTGCTGTAATCAGCACGCCCGTCAACACACCGGTCACTCTGTTGGTTGTCATTGCGGTCAATATTTTCCGCAGTCTGTCACCGGCAAATTTTTGAAGCCCCTCACTCATAATCTTCATTCCGTAAAGAAACAGTGCCAATGAGCCGAGTAGCTTTAAAAAATCATAAAAAGAATATTCCATCTTTAATTATTTAAGGTGTTTCATTCCTTCACGTGTTATAATGTCCTATATTTAACGTGTCAACCCACTAAAAACGAGACATCATGAAACACATGTTACAAATTTGTTGCAAAAATAATAATATTTCTAAAGAATTCCCTATAGGGAGCTCACTTTTGGATATTTATTACGGTTTTAATCTAAATTTCCCCTATCAGGTAGTCAGTGCAAAAGTCAACAACCGTTCCGAAGGACTGAATTTCCGTGTATACAACAATAAGGATGTAGAGTTTCTCGACATACGTGACTCCTCAGGCATGCGCACTTATGTCCGTTCCCTCTGCTTCATTCTTTACAAAGCTGTCAGCGAGCTGTTTCCGGAAGGAAAACTGTTCGTAGAGCATCCGGTATCCAAAGGTTACTTCTGTAACTTGCGCATCGGCCGTTCCATAGAGCTGGAAGATGTGACCGCCATCAAGAAACGGATGCAGGAAATCATCGCCGAAAACATCCCCTACCATCGTGTAGAATGCCACACCACCGAGGCTGTGCGTATCTTTAGCGAACGGGGCATGAACGACAAGGTTAAGCTGCTGGAAACCTCCGGCTCGCTATATACCTATTATTACACATTGGGCGACACCGTAGACTACTACTACGGCAACCTGCTGCCCAGTACCGGGTTCATCTGGCTGTTCGACATCGTGAAGTATTACGACGGCCTGCTGCTGCGTATCCCCAACAAGGAGAACCCGAATGTACTGGAAGAAGTGGTGAAACAGGAGAAGATGCTCGACGTATTCAAGGAACACCTGCGCTGGAACTACATCATGGGGCTGAGTAACGTGGGCGACTTCAACCTGGCTTGCGAGACAGGCCATGCCACCGACCTCATCAACGTAGCCGAAGCCCTGCAGGAGAAAAAGATAGCCCAAATAGCTGACGACATCTACCACCGCGGCGAAAACGGAAACCGGGTGAAGCTCGTACTCATCTCCGGTCCATCGTCCTCCGGAAAGACGACTTTCAGCAAGCGGCTCAGCGTGCAGTTGATGACCAACGGCCTGCGTCCCTATCCCATCTCGCTGGACAACTACTTCGTAGACCGTGAAGACACCCCACGCGACGAAAACGGAAACTACGACTACGAATCACTCTACGCCCTCGACCTCGAACTCTTCAACACCCAGCTGCAGGCATTGCTCCGTGGCGAAGAAGTGGAGCTGCCCCGCTTCAACTTCAACCTCGGGAAGAAAGAGTACAAGGGCGACAAACTTCGCATCGACGAGCATACCATCCTCATCCTGGAAGGAATCCATGCCCTGAACCCTGAACTGACACCACAGATTCCCGCCGCCAGCAAATACAAGATTTATGTATCCGCCCTGACCACCATCTCGCTGGACGACCACAACTGGATTCCCACCACGGACAACCGCCTGCTGCGCCGCATCATCCGCGACTTCAACTACCGCGGCTACTCGGCACAAGAGACCATTTCACGCTGGCCCAGTGTACGTGCCGGCGAGGACAAATGGATATTCCCCTACCAGGAAAATGCCGATGTCATGTTCAACTCCGCCCTCTTGTTCGAATTTGCCGTGCTCCGCTGCCACGCAGAGCCCATCCTTACCAGTGTTCCACGGAACTGTCCGGAATACGCAGAAGCCTACCGGTTGCTGAAATTCATCAAATATTTCACCCCCGTGCAGGACAAAGAAATTCCACCGACATCCTTATTGAGAGAATTTTTAGGAGGCAGTAGCTTCAAATACTAAGTTTTTATTCTAACTTTGTGAGCAAATAAAACAAACGTACACATGAAAAAAATTATTTCGATACTTCTCTTAGCGACTTTCTGCATCTTTACTCAACTCCATGCGCAAAACCGTGCAGACGAATTGATGAAACAAGCACAAGAAAATCTTACGAAAAAAGAATATATCAAAGCCCGCTATCTATTCCTGCAAGCCTACAATGCCTTTGCCACGCAAGACAAGTATGCCCAGGCAGTGGAATGCGGCGTCAATGCCAGCGCCCTCTACCATCGGGAGAATTACTATAAAGAAGCTTTTGAACTGCTGCGCGGTGCCGAGCAAGTGGTGGCAACCGGCGAACAGAAAACGGGCAAGGCCATGCCCAACCTACGTTTCCGCATCAACAAGGAACGCCTGCAGATGTACATCAACCTGAAAAATCCCGCACGCGCCAAGGAACAGCTGACCAAACTGGAAGAGACCGCCAAAGCCTCTCACAACGACTCTCTGAGCAACGACCTGCTTTATACGCAGGCCAACTATTACTACACCTTCGGCATGAACACACAAGGTGATGCGGCTACCAACCGCCTGATAGGGCAATATAAGGAACAGAAGAACTACGCCAAAGTAGACGAATGCTACAAGACTCTTATCAGTATCGCCCGCAAAGCAAACAATGCCGGACTGGTGGCACGCACCTACGACAAGTACATCCTATGGACCGACTCCGTAAAGGCGCTTACCGCCCAAGAGGAACTGAACGCCCTGAAGAAGAAATACGATGAAAGCCTGGCCACTATCCAGGAGAAAGATGATTCCCTAAGCGCCAAGCAGTACATCATCATCGGGCTTTGCATACTCGCCGCCATCCTTGCCGCCGCACTGGTATTCGGCGCCATCGTATTGCTGCGTTTCATCATCCTCACCCGTAAACAGAAGAAGGCCATCAGCATTGCTAATGAGCACAATGAGCTGAAAACCAAATTTATCCAGAACATTTCCGCCCAAATGGAACCGACACTGGACACGCTCGACGCCTCACTGCCGGGCGTAAAAGCCCTGCATGCATTCTCCAACCATATCCAGGAACTGTCCGAATTGGAAACCACCTTGTCCGAACCCTACGAAGTGCAGGAGAAGAATATCTCCACTTTCTGTGAAGGCATCATGGACAAAATCAAAGGAATGACACAAGAAGATGTCACCCTGACCGTGAATGCCCCCAAATTGAATGTGAAAATCAACCCTGAGCAACTGGAACGCGTCTTGCTGCATTTGTTGGAAAACGCCGCCGAGTACACCCCTGCCGGAGGAAAAATATGGCTGGACTTCAAGAAACGCGGTGCGCACACCCACCAGTTCATCATCAGCGACACCGGTTGCGGTATCCCCGAGGAGCAACGCGAAAACATCTTCAAGCCTTTCACCGAAGTGAAAGACCTGACGCAAGGCGACGGCCTGGGACTCCCCATCTGCTCACTGATTGCCACCAAGATGAACGGCAGCTTGACACTAGACAGCAGCTACAACAAGGGAGCACGGTTCGTACTGGAACTGCACGCATAAACCATACATAATACAATCTGTATGACCCCTAAATTTGAGAGCCGCTTGCCACCGGCATTATCGGGACAAACGGCTCTCTGTGTATATTAAGGATGTGGTTGTCAACGCAACGCTTCCACCTCTTCCGGTGTCAACGGAATTTTCTTGCCCAAGCGACGTGCTCCCGTTTCGGTAATCAGATAATCCTCCTCATTACGGATGCCGCCGAAATTGCGGTATTCTTCCACCTTATCGTAGTTGATGAAGTCCATGAACTTCTTCTCTCCTTTCCATAAGTCAATCAGCTCGGGGATGAAGTAGATGCCCGGCTCAACCGTATGCACAAAGCCCGGTTCCAGAGGGATGGCAAGACGCTGGCTCTTGCGGCCGAACTGCGTACTCTTGGGCTGACCGTCATAGCCTACCCAGAGCTCACCCAGGTTCTCCATATCGTGCACATCCAACCCCATCATATGACCCAGTCCATGGGGATAAAACAAGGCATGCGCCCCTTCGCGCACGGCATCTTCGGCATTGCCCTTCATCAACCCCAGCTCTTTCAGCCCCTCCACCATCACTTGGGCGGAAAGCTCGTACACCTTCATATAGGGAATGCCCGGGCGAAGCGCTTTAACAGACTCCAGATGCATGGCGTTCTGGATTTCGTAAACGGCACGCTGGCGTGGAGTAAAAGTCTTGTCCGCCGGCACGGTAGACGACATGTCACCACAGTAACCCGAAGGCAGCTCGGCGCCGGCATCAATCAAGAAAAGGTCTCCCGGTTGCACCCGGTTGCCGTGATAGTGGTTATGCAGGGTCTGGCCGTTGACAGTAGCAATCGTGGCAAAAGACAGCTCGCAGTTGTTCATCTCGGCGATACGGTTCATTTCGGCCACAACCTCGTATTCGTACATGCCCGGACGAAGCACCTTCATTGCGGTGATGTGCATGTCAGCAGTCACGTCGCATGCCTTTTCTATTTCCGCTATTTCTTCTGCCGACTTGTAGTTGCGCTGTGCCACCACCGCACGGATAAACGGCACAGACCCTTCCTGACGTGCCGGAGGAACACCCAGCCAGTCCATCAGTTTCAACTTATGCTCGGCACGATAAGGGGGCAAATAATGGATGGTCTGTCCCTTCTGTACAGCCTTGTGCAGATAACCGACGATGTCGGCAAAAGGACGGGTTTCGGAAATTCCCACAGCAGAAGCCTTTTCGTGAAGGGTGGGCTGGGTACCCATCCAGACAATATGGTCGATGGTCAGCTCATCGCCAAAAATGATTTCTTTATCTTCATCTATGTCGATGAGAGCTGACAGCCCGGCAAACGACAAGCCAAAATAGTAGAGAAAAGTGGAATCCTGGCGGTAACGGAAAGTATTGTCCTCATAGTTCAAACCTTGTTCATCGTTACCCAAAAACAGTAACACTCCGGAGCCTATCGTTTTTTTCAGCTGGGCCCTGCGCTGCACATACGTTTCTTTAGCAAACATAACATTCCTTGTTTTAGTAGTTATAGGACAAAGATATAGATAATCTTTGAAAGAAGATAATACAAAAAGGAGATTAATCTATATAGTTCATAATCAGAAGACTATTTTGCCAACGTTTTTCAAGCCTTTGGCAAAGTTTTGCCACCGCGTTGGCAAAGTCTTGCCATAGGCATGGCAAAAGTTTGCCAAGCTATTGGCAAAAGCTTGTTTTCTCTTTTCTTGTTAAATATCATCAGAGAGGTTTCGTGTTATCGAACTATTCACTATTTTTGCGGTAAATATCTGAAAGAAGATGCACAATGAGTGCATTGAATAATTTATAAAAATATGGCACAAGGCTCCCGACAAGTACAGACCCAAGCGCAACAGCAGATACAAACGCTGTCGCCGCAACAAATTCTGGTGGTAAAGCTGCTGGAACTTCCCGCCGTGGAACTAGAGGACCGCGTACGTGCCGAACTTCTGGAAAATCCGGCACTGGAAGAGGGTAAGGAGGATACTCCTGGCGACGAATACCCCGACACACCCGATGCGGAAACCGGCTCAGAAGATGGTGGAGACACTAGCTATGATTCTTTAAGCGATTATCTGAACGAAGACGATATCCCCGACTACAAGCTGCAGGAGAACAACCGCAGCAAAGGGGAGCAGGCAGAAGAAATTCCTTTCTCCGACGCCACCTCTTTCTATGAAACCTTGCGCCAGCAGCTCGGCGAGCAGGACTTGACTCCGCACCAGCGCGAACTGGCCGAATATCTCATCGGCTCGCTGGACGACGATGGCCTGCTGCGCAAATCGCTGGACAGTATCAGCGACGAACTCGCCATCTACGCCGGTATCGACGCTTCTCCCGAAGAGCTGGAAGAAGTATTGAAGATTATACAAGACTTCGACCCCGCCGGTCTGGGCGCCCGCACCCTGCAAGAGTGCCTGCTCATCCAGATTCGACGCAAGGAAGCGCAACGGCCCATGCCCTCGCCTCCACAATACTATATAGAAGAAGATATTCTTACCCAGTGCTACGAAGAGTTCACCCGCAAGCATTGGGACAAGATTATGCAGAAATTAGGTATCAGCGAAGATACCCTGCAACAAGCCGTTAAGGAAATCTGCAAGCTGAATCCCCGTCCCGGTGCCTCGCTCGGCGAAGCCATCGGCAAGAACATGCAGCAGATTGTGCCCGACTTCCTGGTAGACACTTATGACGACGGTACCATCAACGTGACACTGAACAACCGCAACGTGCCGGAACTGCGCATGAGCCGCGACTTCACCGAGATGGTGGAAGAACACACCAAGAACCGGGCCAACCAGTCTAAGGAATCCCGCGAAGCCATGATGTTCCTCAAACAAAAAATGGATGCCGCACAAGGTTTCATCGATGCCGTGAAGCAACGCCAGAATACGCTGATGACCACCATGCAGGCCATCATAGACCTGCAACGTCCTTTCTTCCTCGAAGGAGACGAGTCATTGCTCCGCCCCATGATTCTGAAAGATGTTGCCGAACGTACCGGGTTGGACATCTCGACCATCTCCCGTGTGAGCAACAGCAAGTATGTACAGACCAACTACGGCATCTACCCGCTGAAATTCTTCTTCAACGACGGCTACACAACCGAAGACGGCGAAGAGATGTCTGTACGCGAAATACGCAAGATACTCAAAGAGTGCATTGACAACGAGGACAAGAAAAAGCCTCTGACCGATGACGAACTGACCGAGCTGCTGAAGGAGAAAGGCTATCCCATAGCCCGCCGCACGGTGGCAAAGTATCGCCAACAGATGAATATCCCCGTGGCAAGACTGAGAAGATGAGAGAAAAGGATGAGCGATTAGGGATTAAGGTTTAAAGATTAGTGCATTCAAATAGTAAATTGTAAATAGTCAAATCGTAAATAAAATTAGGTTGTGGAAGAGCATATTATAGCAGATAAAACTTTAATCAGAACAGCGAAAGTGATTTCGGCGGTATTCACACCGTTCTCCATCCCTTTCCTGGCATTTCTGGTTCTGTTTATATTCTCGTACCTGCGCATCATGCCGTTGCAGTACAAGTTGATAGTATTGGGTGTGGTGTATTGCTTCACCATCCTGATGCCTACACTGACTATCTTCATCTTCCGCAAAATCAACGGTTTCAGTCCGGAAGAACTGGTGGAACGAAAAAGGAGATACATTCCCTTTATTCTGACCATCACTTCTTATGTATTCTGCCTGCTCATGATGCACCGGCTCAATATCCCGTGGTACATGACCGGTATCATACTCTCCGCCCTGGTAGTGATGATAATCTGCGTCATTGTCAACTTAAAATGGAAACTGAGCGAACACATGGCAGGCGCCGGAGCCGTAATTGGCGGACTGGTAGCTTTCAGTGCCTTGTTCAGCTACAATCCCGTATGGTGGCTATGCCTCTTTATACTGGTGGCTGGCGTGTTGGGCACCGCCCGCATCATCCTGCGACACCACACCCTGGGCGAAGTTATGGGAGGCTTTGCCGTAGGGCTTATCTGCTCGTTGCTGGTACTCCACCCGCTGAGCAACATACTGTTCCGAATCTTCCTCTTTTAAGAGCCTTGTTTAATTTTTAATTTTCAACTTTTAATTTACATAGTATCAACCCTTAAAAACTAATGATCATGAATTTCCCGACTAATGTAAAGTACACCAAAGAACACGAATGGATTCGCCTGGAAGGTGATGTAGCCTATGTAGGTATTACCGATTATGCACAAGAGCAACTGGGTGACATTGTGTTTGTCGACATCCCGACCGAAGGTGAAACATTGGCTGCCGACGAAGTGTTCGGTACCATCGAAGTAGTAAAAACCATATCAGACCTCTTCCTGCCCGTAACCGGTGAGATTCTGGAGCAAAACGAAGCCCTTGCCGACCAGCCGGAACTGGTAAACCAGGACCCATACGGCGAAGGCTGGCTCATCAAAATCAAACCCGCCGCTGATGCCGACTTCGACAGCCTGCTGGATGCCGAAGCCTACAAAGCGCTGATAAACGAATGAAATGAAAGGATTAGGGGTTAGCGATTAGCACCGGACGGAATGATAGCGCAGTCCCTAACCCCTAATCGTTAATCCCTAACCCTTATAAAATTAACCCTTTAATAATTTAAAGATTCATGTCTCCAATCGTTAGCATCATCATGGGTAGCACTTCCGACCTCCCCGTTATGGAGAAAGCCGCGCAATTGCTCAATGACCTGCATGTACCGTTCGAAATGAACGCTCTCTCTGCCCACCGCACACCGGAAGCAGTGGAGGAATTTGCCAAGAATGCCCGTCAACGCGGCATTAAAGTGATTATCGCTGCTGCCGGTATGGCTGCCGCCCTGCCCGGCGTCATTGCTGCCAATACCACACTGCCGGTAATCGGGGTTCCCGTAAAAGGGGCCGTACTCGATGGCGTAGATGCCCTCTACTCCATCATCCAGATGCCTCCGGGCATACCGGTAGCCACCGTTGCCATTAATGGTGCCATGAACGCTGCCATCCTTGCCGTACAAATGCTGGCATTGGGCGATTCCTCATTGGCCGAAACATTTGCCACCTACAAAGAAGGGCTGAAAAAGAAAATAGTCAAGGCAAATGAGGACTTGAAGGATGTGAAGTACGAATACAAAACCAATTGATTTACGATTGGATGATTTACGATGTACGATTGAAATTACTTCTTGGTATCTTCAATCGTACATCGTAAATCATCCAATCGTAAATCTTTTAATCCTTTAACTGTAAATATCATCGTGGATCTATTTAACTATTCCCGACGGGAAACGTCAGAAGTAAACATCGGAGCCACCCCTATGGGCGGCTCCAATCCTATCCGCATACAAAGTATGACGAACACCGCTACGCAGGACACAGAAGCCAGTGTAGCGCAAGCCAAACGTATTGTCGATGCCGGAGGAGAGTATGTACGCCTCACGGCCCAAGGCATCAAAGAGGCTGAAAACCTGATGAATATCAACATAGGCCTACGCCAGGACGGATATATGGTGCCGCTTGTGGCCGACATTCACTTCAACCCGAAGGTAGCGGACGTAGCAGCGCAGTATGTAGAAAAAGTCCGCATCAATCCGGGAAACTATGTGGATGCAGCACGTACTTTCAAACATTTGGAGTATACCGATGAAGAGTATGCCCAGGAGTTGCAGAAGATACACGACCGCTTTGTACCCTTCCTTAATATCTGCAAGGAGAACCATACTGCCATCCGCATCGGCGTGAACCACGGTTCATTATCCGACCGCATCATGTCGCGCTATGGCGATACACCGGAAGGTATGGTGGAATCTTGTATGGAGTTTCTGCGCATCTGCGTACAAGAGAATTTCACGGATGTGGTCATTTCCATCAAGGCATCCAATACAGTGGTCATGGTAAAGACAGTACGCTTGCTGGCAGCCGTCATGGAGCAGGAAGGTATGCGATTCCCGCTGCATCTCGGTGTAACGGAAGCCGGAGACGGAGAAGACGGACGCATCAAATCGGCCTTGGGCATCGGCGCCCTGCTGGCAGACGGCTTGGGTGACACCATCCGGGTTTCCCTGAGCGAAGCTCCGGAGGCGGAAATCCCCGTAGCCCGCAAATTGGTGGACTATATCGTGCAGCGCCACGACCATCCTTATATCCCCGGAGCAGATGTGCCGGAATTCAATTATCTCTCTCCCACCCGCCGCGAGACTGCCGCCGTACACAATATCGGCGGAGACAATCTGCCCGTGGTCATTGCCGCACGCTTAGACGGGGACATGGACTTCAATCCGCAATTCATGCCGGACTATATCTATACGGGACGTTCCATCCCGGAACAACTTCCGGAAGGCATGCAATGCATCATCGATGCCGATGTCTGGATGGAGCACAGTAACGGCAGAACGGAACCGGACAATGCCTGGCCTGCCTTTAAAGGAGACCAGCTTCCTTTCCTAAGCAGCTGCGGCGCTTCCTTGAAATTCCTCTTCATCACGTATATGGGGCTGAATGACGAAGCCATCGCCTGCCTGAAGTATCATCCGGAAGTCGTATTGATTTCGCAAAGCAATCATCCCAACCGGTTGGGAGAGCAACGCGCCCTGGCACACCAGATGATGAAGGAAGGCCTGAAGAACCCGGTAGTCTTCTTTGAACACTACGCAGAGAGCGAATTGGAAAATCTGCAAATCAAAGCGGCGGCAGACATGGGAGCACTCATCTTCGACGGTCTGTGTGACGGTATCCTTCTCTTCAACCAAGGAGAAACCATAAGCGGCAAAGTAGTGGATGCCACTGCTTTCGGTATCCTGCAAGCCGGACGTGTACGTACCAGCAAGACCGAATACATCTCTTGTCCCGGCTGCGGACGCACCCTCTACGACCTGGAAAGTACCATTGCCCGTATCAAGGCAGCCACCGGCCATCTGAAAGGACTCAAGATAGGAATCATGGGATGCATTGTCAACGGCCCCGGAGAAATGGCAGACGCCGACTACGGCTATGTGGGCGCCGGACGAGGCAAAATCAGCCTCTACAAGAAGAAGGAGTGTATCGAAAAGAACATTCCCGAAGAAGAGGCGGTAGAAAAGCTGATAGAACTGATAAAAAGTAACGGAGATTACGCTGAAAGGACTTAAGTCTCAGCGCAGATATTCGTCAAAGTCCACCTCTCTGAACTTAAAGTTATGATGTTCGGAGGGGTGGTAGGCTTTATTCCAAGTCGAATAGGTCTTCACATCTATCTCCCTTGTCTTCCGGTTAAAAGTTACAATGCGTAAGTAGCCCTCACCTCCCAATCTACTGCCTTCCACACCACGCTGATAGTTTGCCAGCATCTGATACACTTTATTTCCCTCTTTCCCTATAGAGACCAGCGTGCCGACTCCGCTTTTCAAGACATGCCCACAAAAGACAGCTATCACATTGCGATGTTTGAGAAGCAATTTCTCCCAGATTCCAGCACCATCGTTCACTGTGCGCCCAGACTCTTTACCGATGCCATATCCTTGAGGGCGCCACCAGTCTTTCCCGTCATGCAACGTACTGTCACAATACAAATAGGCGTGTGTATTCAATATGACAAGCTTATCCGGATGAATACCCACTATGGAATCGGCCCATTGCAGAGCCTCATCAGAAGGCCCGAATTCCAGATTCAAGACCAGCCAATCGGTATCGCCCGACCTAAGGTTTATGTAATAGTTATCCAATGTCTTTCCATCCGCACTGCCTCCCCAATAACTCTTCTGCTTATAGTCAGAAAGAGGGAAATACTTGTTGGCCATTGCAGTGTTATGCACGTCCGAAAACTTACCGGGCTTACTGCCAATATCGTGATTTCCCCATACGACAGAATAAGGTATTCCTGCTTGGCTAATACGATGAAAGGCTTTCTGCATATACGCCCATTCCACCGGAGAATTATCTTGTGTCAAATCTCCCACTTGGAACACGGCATCTATTTTCTTACGATTGGCAACCAACCAGTCCACTTGCGAATCAAAGACCTCCGGACATTGTTCCAGATAAGTCTGCGTATCCGGCAATACCACAAAAGTACTTACCCGACCAGAAGTGATGCAAGAAGTAAAAAAAGCGCCCCCTAAAAAGAGAATTCCGATAACAGACAATACTCTCATCATTTTTTCTTCTGATTAAACAGCCAACCCATAAACTCAGAATCATTGAACGCCGGTGTCCAACTGCCATGATTGACTCCAGGGAATTCGATATACTCAACATCGGCACCGGCAGCCTTCAAGGCCTTGTAAGCCTGACGCGAACCTTCTACCGGAACAATGTTATCGGCATCTCCGTGATAAATACGGAACTTCACGTCTTTGGCGGCAGAAAGCCTTGCCGGATTCACAATACCACAGATGGGAACGGCTGCGGCAAAAACTTCGGGATAACGTATCGCCAAATCAAACGTCCCCATACCGCCCATGGAAAGTCCCATCACATAAATCCGGTCTTTATCCACCTGGGGCATAGCCAAATAGGTATCCAGCAACTCCTTCAATGTGCGGAATATACGCGTAGGCTCCTGTACCTCGGGCATTTCTCCAGGTACAAACGACTTGGGACGACCCACATAAGCCCAATAATCTTCCTTAGGACACTGGGGAGCCAATACAAAAGCCGGATATTCTTCTCTGTTCACCGGATTGAGCCACATCTGCCCACCATGCACCAATTGCTTTTGATTATCATCTCCTCGTTCGCCCGCACCATGCAGAAAAAGCACCAACGGATATTTCTTCCCTGCCTTTTCTGCTTCGGGACGCAGCAAACGGTACTTCAACGAATCTCCCTGCGAAGAGACATACACTTTCTTTTCATACTCTCCATACAACTCCTGCGCATACATACACACAGACATCAACAGCATCAAGGCTGTACAAACTGTATTCTTCATATCCTACAAAATTAATGTTCAATTAAAAGTCTACTATCTCACTCTTCTTATATCCCACCCGGAAAGCCTGCACTGCCACCCGGTCTCCCTTATGGACAACAAACGGCTCAACATATAGATTCCAATGTTTCTCTCCATTCCGTCCCCGACCATTCAACTGATAGGCATAAGAGACTCCAGGAGTGGAACACTCCAGCTTAACCTGCCCCCCCTTTTGTACAATCTGCGGAGCTGACACGAGCGGCTGTACGCCGTCCGGCCACATAGTTTGTACTATTTCCGGTTCTGTCAGCGGACGACATTGCCAATATTTCCTTTCCCACTGCCGATATACCTTCCGCAAACGGTCAATGTCTTTCCGGTAAGCCGGATCATCAATCAGATTGCACATCTCATGAGGGTCTTTCTCCAAATCATAGAACTCTTCACGCGGACGGGGCCAAACAAACCAGCTTTCCTGATTCTCATCGAGCGCGCCTTCTTCATGGAGTTGAAGCATACGGCGCATCATCGGCATGTTCAGACGAAATCCTACCGGCTGATAGCCGGGCTGATTGGGAGTATAATTACAGATATAACGATAACGGCAATCGCGCACGCCCCCCCTGCTGGTCATAGCACTTATCCATACGGTCGCGTGCAGCAAAAACATAGTGCCGCGATGGCGAAGCATATTTTCCTGCAAACGCCTTGCCATCCATATAGGCAGGAGGCTTGATGCCCGCCAATGAAAGAATCGTGGGTGGAATGTCAATGATACTGCGAAGTCCATCATCAATACTGCCGGCCAACCGTCCGTCCGGATAACGGATAATGAGAGGAATATGGGTACCAACCTCTGTTATTTCACGCTTCTGCCGAGGAAGCGGTCCACCATTATCCGAATAAAAGATAAGAATGGTATTATCCCACTCGCCTGCCGCTTTCAATTCATCAATCATCTGGCGGACAAAACAATCCACGCGGTAAATATTGCTGTACATGACAGCAATATCGCGGCGCACAATGCTGTCCTCAGGATAATAGGGTGGCAACACCACATCGTCGGGAGAGACGTAAAGCGTATCTTTCGCACTTTCCCACACCTTTTGCTCATGCGAGGCAAGGGTATTGAATATAGCGAAAAAAGGCATCCCTTTAGGACGGTTGCGCCAATGCGCCTGCCTGCCACATTCGTCCCAAGCGGTCAAAGGCGGAAGAAACTGATAGTCGGTTTTCGGGTTGTTCGTACAATAATAGCCAGCGGCACGTAACAGCTCGGTATAGCACTTTATTCCCTCGGGTAACACAATATCGTAACCGGTTACCGCCGGTGGACGTGCAATCTGCCCCCCTTGCGTACGCATATAGTTGGCATTGATATGCGTGGGATACATTCCCGTAATAAGTGCCGCACGCGAAGGAGCACTAACACCCACTGTCCCATAAATGCTGGTATAGCGTATACCCTCTGCCGCAAGGGCGTCAATAGTCGGAGTCACTGCCACACTGTCACCGAAACAGTGCAGCCAAGGACCGATGTCTTCACATACCACACAAACAATGTTTGGGCTAACAGCATCTCCATCCTCTGTGGTAGAGACAGGAATCCCACCGGCCTTGACCTCCTGCGATACAGTACAAGCAGCCCAAACGGCACTACCATATAAAAAAGAGTGTATTATCTGTTTCATTACTGTTCATTTTATACAATCAGTGCGCCTCTCGAAGAAAGACACGTTGCGAAATACCATTTTCATTGAATGCCTCGATGGCAAAATAATATTTTTGTCCCACCGTGAGGGCACGTAAGTCTAATGAATTATCGCCATATACCATCCACGAACTATACAATTTATCAAGAGCAACACCCCACAATACATTATAGCCTTGCGCACCCTTCACCGCTTTCCAAGAAATGCGGGCATTACGTTCGTCCGCTTCACGCACTACCGTAAAACCTTTTACCGTAGCCGGTTTTTTCCCACGTCCCAAACCGAACACGCGAATATCCCCCATTGCCAGATTCTTGCCCGGCACGTAATGGTGGCGATAACGAATATAGCGTGCTTCTATCGGTTGATCCAGTTCTATGTAATTATGAGGGGCATCACGGAAACTGTTGCGATAGTCCACCAATACCCGCCAACGGGCACCATCCACCGAAGCTTCTACAAGATAGCGTTGCCGGAGGTTTGGCATACGTCCCCAAAATCCGGTTTCCTCATAGTCAAAGAAATTCAGTTGCAAGGCATACACGTCACTCACTTCTTCAAGGTCTATCTCCACCCATTGCTTATCGTCATTTTTTCCGGCCACCCAGAAGGTTTTCAAGTTCTCGTCCGTCACATTTTCCACCGGATAACTTTCCAATTGCGAAGAAGCCTTCACGGGTTTGCCATAAGAAAGCAACATCCAGCCCCGGAAACCACCGCTTGTCGTCTGTCGCGAAACCTGGTCGGGAGAATAGTGAGGATAGTCACCGAAGTAAGTATCAGAGTACATCACACCGTCTTCATCAAAAAATGTAGGAAACATACATAACCTACGCTCAAACTTATAATTAATGGACAGATGGATTGTACCGAAATGCCAGTATATTCCTCCCGGACCACAAACCGTACTTCCATGCCCGGCACCGGTAGCAAATCCTCCCGGCTTGTAGCAGAACGGATTATGAGCCGCGTACTGAAAGGGACCCAAAGGAGATTTTCCTACATAAACACCGTCACCATACACATTGAACTGAGTGCCCGGAGCGGCATATTGCAAATAATATTTCCCATTGTGTTTCGTCATCCACGCACCCTCGATGAATGGCTTGATGTCACTGGTATGATTTTCGCCAAAACGTTCCCACCCATGAATGTCAGGACGGAGAAAGAGCAGTGAATCCGGCTTTTTCGCTATCGGCAGGAATTTATTCTTCATATCAAGTTCCTTACCACGGATAGGCCAACGGTTGGAAGACCCCCAATACATATAAGCACGTTCATCATCATCAATGAAAAGGGCAGGATCCTGAAGGTCGTGGAGTACCGATGGCACTGCCTTCCAGTCCCCCCGTTTGGGATTATCGGTATACAGTATGCTCATGGCTCCGGATGGATTCCCACAAACATAGAGTACGGAATCTTTATAATTATGGGCAGCAGGAGCATTGCAACCTTCGAAATACCATTTTTCGGGAGTAATAAAGTCCCAATTCAGCAAGTCCTTGGAATGCCAGTAACCCCAGGAACGGGTAACGAACATATAATACTCCCCCCGAAACTCCACTACAGCAGGGTCGGCACCCGAACGATAGGACTTGCCCAAATGGGAATTGTGAAAAGGATAAGTATAGTCCAGATTAAGAGGGTTACAGTAGGTAGTAGTACGATATTGTGCATGTAATGAACCGACGAACAACAACATCAACCAAGCGATGCAATACGACTTTTTATCCATAGTTTTATTAAGCTGACAATAAACAAAATACACATAAAACGACAAATGAGGGTGTGTCAAAACGGTTGATGGCACACCCTCATTTTACAACACATTATCTCACTTCTTTAACGGCAGAAATTTGAGATACACCGCTTTCATTGAAAGATTCGATAGCAAAATAATATTCCTGGTCGGTAGAGAGACATTTCATCAGATGCCTACACTCGTCACCATACACCATCCAAGAACTGTAAAGCTTGTCCGGCGCAATACCCCAAAGGATGTTGTATCCTTGTGCACCTTTCACCGGTTTCCAAGTCAGCGTGATGTCACGACGATCTTCGTGACGGTGAGGGTCAAATGTCTTCACTTGAGCAGGCGCCTTACCTTCGCCCAGACCGAAAATACGGATGGCAGAAATGGAAAGGTGCGGTGTAGGAACATGAATGTTTTTGTAACGTACATAACGTACCCGAGCAGGGGTTTCCAATTCCACGTAATCGTGCGGAGTATCCTTGAAACTATTGCTGCGGTTGACGAGGCGCGTCCAGTTGATGCCGTCCACAGAACCTTCGATGGTATAACGGTGGCGTAGGCCGGGATAACGGCCATACATGTCACTCTTATAATCGTTGTAATTCACCTGAATAGCGTTTACAGTGGCAGGTGCCTGAAGGTCTATCTCCACCCACTGTGTTTCATCGTTGGAAGAAGCCAGCCAATAAGTCTTGCAATTCTCGTCCGTCAATCCGGCAGCAGTATGACCTTCTACAGCCGAAGAACCTCTGGCAGGCTTGTTGTAAGAAAGAAGCATCCAGCCGCGGAACTCCCCTTTCTTTCCCGGCACAGTAGGTGCATAACGGGGATAATCTCCAAAACGGGTGTCACAATACATGATGCCGTCTTCGTCAAAATAAGTAGGGAACATGCAGAGACGGCGTTCCCAGTGCATATTAATGGGCAGAGCCATAGAACCGAAATGCCAGTATTGCCCACCCGGTCCGAGCACCGTACTTCCATGACCGGCACCGTTGATATAACCGCCAGGCTTATAGGAAATGGGGTTATGTTTCTGATAGGTATAAGGTCCCATCGGATGGTCGGCCACATATACACCATCGGCATATACATTGAACTGAGTGCCCGGAGCGGCATATTGCATGTAATACCTCCCGTTGTGCTTTGTCAACCACGGTCCTTCGATATAGCCGCCCAGCACGGTATCGGCATGATTTTCTCCAAAACGTTCCCAACCATGTTTCTCTGGGTCGAGATTGAAAAGTTCCAGCTTCTCGCCTTCTTGTATGAAACGATGGTTCTTGTTGAGCTTCATGCCGCGAATGGGCCACTTGTTGGAAGAGCCCCAGAACATGTAAGCACTGCCGTCATCATCAAGAAAAAGGTCAGGGTCTTGCAAGTTGGTGATGATTGCAGGAGTGGCTTTCCAGTTACCCGACTTGGGGTTGTCGGTATAAAGCACACTCATCACACCCGAAGGATCGCCACAGACATAAAGTACTGAATCCTTGTAGTTATGTGCCGCCGGAGCGTTACAACCTTGTGGATACCAGTTTTCCCCCGGATTGATAAAATTCCAGTTTTGCAAATCCGTAGAATGCCAGTAGCCGTGCGTACGGGTAACGAACATATAATATTCTCCACGAAACTCTACTACGGCAGGGTCGGCACCCGAGCGGTAGGAGATATCTTTCGAAGAATTGTATATCATATAGGTATAGTCTACATTCAGCGGATTACAATAAGTATCCATGTGCATGTCCTGCGCCAAAAGGGGAGACGCCAAGCATAATAATGCCAGCAGCAGATTAGTAATCAGTCTTCTCATTATCTTTTATCTTTATTATCAGGTTATTAATGTTCAATATGTCTTCCGGTAGCTTTTCAGCGGCATAACTCCTGCGGCACATCGTATTCTTTTTGCAAGCGTGCCAGTTCAGCCTTCAGTTCGGTGGTAATCTTCTCCATTCCCTTCTTCCCATAAAGATTGTGCATTTCTTCAGGGTCTGTCTTGAGATCATAAAGTTCCCAATTGTCATCCACGTAGAAGTGCATCAGCTTGTAGCGTTCCATCTTCACACCGTAATGGGCACGCACGCTGTGGAAGCCGGGAAACTCATAATAGTGATAGTACAAGGACTTACGCCAGTCGCGCGGTGTCTTACCTTTTTCCACCAGTTCCTTGAACGAAACGCCCTGCATGTCCTGCGGAATGGAGATGCCGCACATATCAAGGAAAGTAGGAGCAAAGTCGATGTTCTGGGTCAGACCTGTAACTTGCGTACCCGGTTTGATATGTCCCGGCCAGCGCATCACCATCGGCATACCAAAAGACTCTTCGTACATGAAACGCTTGTCAAACCAGCCATGTTCGCCCAAGTAGAAGCCTTGATCGGTGGTATAGACTACAATCGTATTCTTGTCCAACCCCGTACGTTTGAGATAGTCCAGTATCTCGCCCACACTCTCGTCCACACTTGCTACACAAGCCATGTAGTCTTGCAGGTAACGTTGGTATTTCCATTCAGCCACTTCCTTAAATGAACGTGGCTTGGAATAGAACTCATTATTTCGATCGCGGTAAGCATCAAGGGAACGGCGGCGTTCTTCCGGTGTCATTGTTCCCATGAAAGCGTGCGGCCAAGGGTCAAAGAGCAGGCTGTCGCTATCGATACCCGCAACCATCTTCAAATCGTGACCTTCGTACATGTCACGGTATATATTCATCTTCTGCATCTGTGCTGCGTAACGTCCCTCATAGGCATCGTAATAATTATCGGGAAGCGGGAACTTGGCGTGTTCATACAAACGATAATGCCGTTCGGCAGGTACCCAATTGCGGTGAATGGCTTTGTGGTGCATCATCAGGAAGAACGGCTTGTTCTTGTCACGACCGTTGTCCATCCATTCCTCACAATATTGAGTGATGAGGTCGGTCACATATCCTTTATGAATAGTAGTGTCCCCCTCGGTAATGAACTGTGGGTTACAGTATTCGCCTTGGTCATTGAGAATCATCCAATGGTCAAATCCCGTCGGCTTGGAAATAAGATGCCATTTACCGATGACGGCAGTCTCATAGCCGCCTTGTTGCAACAGTTTAGGCAACGTCTGCTGAGAGCCGTCGAAACCTAGTGCCCAATTCTTCATGAAGCCGTTCTTATGGCTATGCTTGCCAGTAAGTATCGCGGCGCGACTGGGGCCTGAAATAGAATTACAGCAATAATTATTCCAGAACACAGCTCCTTCCTGCCCGATACGGTCAATATTAGGAGTAGGTGCCACTTTACCTATAGGATGACCATAGATACTCATAGCCTGCTGTGCATGGTCATCACTCATGATAAAAATAATGTTAGGACGTTCACCGTCTTGCCTGCCTTGTTCCTGAGCCTGAACAGCAGGAACCAATGGAAGCATGGCAAGTCCTAAAGATAGTTTATGATTCATCATCTTCAATGATTTATAAGATTTTTCAATTTATCATATCAACGTAAAAACAGATTCATTCCGCTCATCTGCCGACGATGTTCCTACCCAGAGCCGGAATTCCCCCGGTTCCACCTGCATCTTCATATCAGCACCACAAAAGGCAAGGTCTTCTTCAGTCAGCACAAATGTCAGCGACTTCTTCTCGCCAGCCTTGAGATACAGCTTTTGAAAACCCTTCAATTCTTTCACCGGACGAGTCACACTTCCCACAAGGTCGCGAATATAAAGCTGTACCACCTCTTCACCACCGACTTTACCGATATTGGCTACATCCACTGTAACGGTAAGTGTTTCCCCCTTTTTCAGCTCCTCCTTGTCCAATTTCAAGTTATCCACCTCAAAGCTAGTATAACTTAAGCCATATCCAAAAGGATAAAGCGGAGAATTGGGACAGTCAATATAAGAAGACTTGTAGTCCATCTTCGGATTGTCCGGAGGAAGCGGTCGTCCGGTGTTCTTGTGGTTATAGTAAAGCGGGAGCTGCCCCACCGAACGTGGAAAACTCATTGTCAGCTTTCCGGCAGGATTATAGTCGCCTGCGATGACATCGGCAATGGCATGACCACCCATCGTGCCCGGATACCAGGCTTCGAGAATAGCATCCATATTCTCGTCCTCCCAAATAAGTTCCAGCGGACGACCGTTCATCAATACCAATCCGATGGGCTTACCCGTTTTCTTAAGTTCCTTCAGCAAGTCGCGCTGCGAAGCAGGCAGGGTGATGTCCGTGCGGCAAGCAGCCTCGGCACTCCAGTTCTGGTCTTCACCGGCAGCAACCAGAATGACATCTGCCTGACGAGCCACGGACACAGCTTGTGCAAATCCTGCAGTTCCAGGCTTGCGAAGATCGCAGCCTTCGGCATAAAGAAAACGTACGTTCGAGTTTCCGTACTTTTTTTCCAACCCTTCAAAAAGAGTGACACTCCGTTGACGGTCTCCCCGTCCACCCCAACCACCGTTCACACTGTTACGTTCTTTCACCATAGGACCTATCAAAGCTACAGTCTTACGTTCGGAGGGTTGTATCGGGAAAAAGTTATTCTCATTCTTCAACAATACTACCGACTTACGAGCAGCATCGCGCGCTGCTTCCAAGAACTCGGGTTTCATGATAGTAGCCTTCTCACGCTCCTCATTCAGATAGCGGTAAGGATCGTCCATAATGCCTAAAAGGAATTTCATCTCCAGAATGCGGCGTACGGCATTATCAATGGTTTCTTCGTTCACCTTGCCCTCTTTCACGGCTTGCAGCAGATGTGCATGAAACACACCTCCGGTCATATCCATCTCGATGCCCGCATTGGCAGCCAACTCGGCGGCATGAGCCTCGTCGCGTGCCACGCCATGGGGAACAAGCTCATTGATAGCCGTATAATCCGTCACTACAAAACCGTTGAACCCCCACTCATCACGAAGCACATCCTGATAAAGGAATTTACTGGAAGTGCAAGGCACACCGGAAATCTCATTGAAGGCAGTCATGAAAGTAGCCACACCCGCATCTTTGGCAGCCTTGAAAGGCGGGAAATAAATATCGCGCAAAGAGCGCTCAGACACATCAGTCGTATTATAATCACGACCAGCTTCAGCAGCACCATATGCACAGAAGTGTTTGGCGCAAGCCAGCATCTTGTCCAGCCGCATCAAGTCTTCGGGCTTCTCACCCTGGAAACCGCGTACACGTGCGGCAGAGAGCAATGAACCCAGATAAGGATCCTCACCAGAGCCTTCCATTACCCGTCCCCAACGTGCATCACGTGAAATGTCCACCATGGGGGCAAAAGTCCAGTTAACACCCACTGCCGAAGCTTCGGCAGCGGCAATGGACGCACTTCTTTCTGCCAGTTCAGCGTCCCAGGCACACGACTCGGCCAAAGGAATAGGGAATATCGTTTTAAAACCGTGTATCACATCGAAAGCAAAAAGCACTGGAATCTTCAACCGGGATTCCGCTAGCGCCGTCTCTTGTGTCTTGCGGATGGCGGCAGAAGAAGTGGCATGGAAAAGACTGCCTATGTATCCTTTCTTCAATAGAGGTTCAATGTCCGTATTTACTTGCGGACCGGTCACAATATCGCTCTTGGCAGAATATTGGGTCATCTGACCTATTTTCTCTTCAAGTGTCATCAAGGCAAGTACAGAATCGACACGCTCTTCTATCCGTTTGTCACCGCTGTAACTCTGCCAATCACCGGCTCCTGAAGTACATGCCATACCCACAGAAAGTATCAGGGCAGCTCCAATCAATAATTTCTTTTTCATAGTAAATGCTTTTATAGTTTTAAGATAGCCATTACGGGAGCATGATCGGAGAGATAGCCGTTGTCCGGCTTATCATCAATGGTTCGGTAACGCTCCACCTCTACAGCACCTTTTATAAAAATAAAATCTATCAACCTACGTTTCTCTACCGGGATGCGCCCGAAGTCATGGAAACTCCATGTCGGTCCGTAAGCGACTTTCGCCGTAACGCAAGCATTCTTCATTCCACCTTCCGTCAATACAGTGACCGGCTCGGAATCTACCGTTCCATTAAAGTCTCCGGTAACAATTACCGGAAGGTCACCCGCCATTTGTTTTATCTTCTCAAGTATCAGCACGGCACTTTCGCGACGTGCCACTTTACCTACATGATCGAAATGAGTATTGAAAGCAGCTATTTCCCTACCACTCACCTTGTCTTTCAGTACCGCCCAAGTCACAATACGCTCGCAAGCCGCATCCCAGCCTTTCTTTCCGATGGAATCAGGAGTTTCACTCAGCCCAAAATTTCCACTCTTCAATAGTTCGAAACGGTCTGTCTTATAGAAAAGAGAGCAATACTCACCTTTCTCTTCTCCATCTGCACGACCTACACCGAGAGCGGTATATTGCGGAAGACGCTCCTTCAAGTCATCGAGTTGGTTCTTCACCACCTCTTGCATGCCTATAATGTCCGGAGCATAATAAGCAATCATTTGTGCCGCATGGTCCTTGCGGTATTTCCAATTGTTCATACTGTCCGCCACATGATCCAAACGGATGTTGAACGACATCACCTCTACTTTGGCTTCCGGTTGCCTGCCGCACGAGGCGACAAGCAATGCGAAAACAACCAATACACTATTGATAAACACGTTTTTCATGGTTACAAACCTTTTTAATCTATGTAAAACCTAATCAAAATCAAAGAATCCTATCAAACAACCTAATCGACCTTGTTCAAATAAGGAGAAGTAAAGCCTAATCTCCTCAAACCCTTCTGGACATCGGGATGACTCATGAAAAGTTTCCAAATCAAACCGGTACGATAGTTCTCTATCATCACAATAATCGGCCCTTGGTCAATGGCAAGATACGAAGGTGCAAACCAATTCTCCGTCAAATTGAACGCATCCTTGAAACCATATTCACCCCAAAGACGGTCACCCAACTCTTCATAGAAATAACGCATGGCTTCCAAAGAATATTCAGGTGCATATGGAATAGAGGAAAGAGCAGCGGTAGGCGTAATCACACCACGGTCATTACCGGGACTATGGGCAGAATAACCTTTGTCACCGTCACTGGCAGTCAATCCCCAACATTTTTCGCCGTAACCCTTGTAACCCTTCGGATTGTCAATGCAGTAGGCACGGTTAATCAAGGTATGAGCCTTCATCTGTTCCTCGTAATCGGCATAACGATCTTTCAAGCCACGTGGGTCAAGCCCCATGTAAGAATAATGAGTGAAGAAGAGAGGACCTCCCTTTCCGTGGTTGTTTCCAAGAGGAAGCTTGATGCCGTAATACTCCCGACCGTTCAGAAAAGTATTCGCATTGGCCCAGCCTTTATGATAAACGCTCTCGGCAATCGGATAAGTAGGGGAAGACGCGCCCAAAATGTAAACAATGTGACACTCGTTATGACCTTTAATCTGATGATTCATCGCCCATCCGTTGTTTGGCGACCAATGCCAATACATCACATCTTGTCCCTGAGTAAAAAAGTTCCATTCTGCTTGACGCCACAGATTATTGATTATCCCGCGGATACGGTTTTCCGTTGGATTATCCTTTGTAAAATACTGATGGGCAGCCAACAAGCCTTCGAACATGAAAGCGGATTCTACAATATCCGCTCCATCGTCCTTACGACTGAAAGGAATGGTCTTGCCGGTTTTACCGTTCATCCAATGTGCCCACATGCCGTGATAGCTGTCGGTATTCTTGTCGCTCAGAAAGCGGACTATCTTCAACATACGTTCAGCGCCCTGTTCGCGAGTGACAAAACCACGCTCTATGCCGACAATGATAGCCATCACTCCGAAACCCGAGCCACCGATGGTAGCTGTCTCGGCACCTCCGTTGCTCCGTTCATGTGCCAATCCTGATTCGGGATGGGCAAAATCCCAAAAGTAACGGAAAGTTTGCTTCTGGACAAGAGTCATGAGTTCATCATCGGAGAGTTGCTTTTCTGTCACATCAGATGGTGGATTTATGGCATTTACCGAGCACGAACAAACCCCAAAAAACAAGAAAAAAAGAAATATATTTTTCATAATACCTATTTTTAAACATTTTAACCACATAAGAAGTAGGAGTAGCCTAAGGCTACTCCTCACACACCTTATTTATTTTGCTTCAATATTCCTTGAGAAATATCAATCTGCTTCTGTGGAATGTAGAATGTAGAATGCTGGCTCATATTGAAGTTTGTCTTTCCATGGGCCTTCAGCATCTTTTCCGCATATCCGGGAACAACTTTATCAGCACGAATCAAATCAAAGAAACGGTGTCCTTCCATTGCTAATTCAATGCGGCGCTCATTCCATATGATTTCACGCAACTTAGCTTTATTCCTCTCTGTTATTTTAGGTAATACAGTGGGATCATCACCGGACTTACGAGCACGGTCTCTGACCAATTCCAATTTAGCCAGGGCGTCATCTACTAATGGATCGCTTTCACCATTTGCCAACTCATTGCAGGCCTCAGCATACATTAACAGTACATCCGCATAACGCAGAAAATACAAGTGGCAATTTTGTTTAGCAAAATTATTGGCATTCCAATAAGTTGTAGGCCACATTGTCTTTTTATTGGCGCGCGGTTGTACTCCCGGTTCGTCCTTGAAGTTTATAACCCCAACTCCTTCCATATTTTCGCCATCGTAAATGATAGTAGCCTCCCGTCTCGGATCACCTGATTCATAAGCCTTATCCAAAGATTCTGACGGAGAACAGAATCCCCAACCTTTGAAACCTCTGACACCTTGCCACTTCACATATTCGGAAGCCTTATCTCTCGTCTTGTCTGATCCCCACAAATACTGGTCGGCCAGCATCACTTCATCAGAATAATAAGAATCCGGGCTAAACAAATCACGGTAATTGTGATGCAGGTTATATTCTCCCCTACTTATTACCTGCCCTGCATATTGTTTTACACTTGCATAATCTTGACGGAACAAATAAACTTTAGCCAACAAGCCTTCTGCAGTTCCTTTCGTAACTCTTCCTCGCTCAGCAATCCCCCATTCATCACGGGTTGGCAAATTCATTGCCGCATAAGACAAGTCATCAATAATCTGCTGATAAATAGCTTCTTCAGAAGCGCATGGCTGATCGTATTCATCGGGATTCTGAACTTTAGTAACCAAAGGTACGCCACCGTAAGTTCTCACCAAGTTAAAGTAAAAGAAACCACGGAAAAAACGCGCCTGTGCAATGCTTCTAATCTTTAACTGCTCATCTTTCAACACATCCAAATTATCCAATGCTACGTTACAGAATCCGATTCCTTTATAATTGCCAGTCCACCAGCCGTTCAATTCAGAAGTATAAACATCATAAGTAAAATCATTCAATGAATTCACGCGAGCATAACTACCATCTGCCGGTGAACTTCCTGTATCAGAATTGTCACTCGGCACCTCCATAATGCCAAACCAAGAAAAGCCGATCAAGTCCCAACTTTTCATTTGAGAATATATAGCATTAATTCCCATCAAAGCACCTTCTTCTTCCCCGAAGAAAATATCTTGCGTCAATTTCCCTTGCGGCTTTGTATCCAAAAAATCAGAACAAGAGGTAAAAACCAATGCTGAAGCTAATAAAAGTGAATATATCTTTTTCATAATCATTTCCTATTTTTATTTTCCATTAGAATGTAAGATTCAAGCCAAAACGGCAGGTAGCGGTAATCGGATAAATATCACGGTCAAGCCCCCCTAAGATTTCAGGAGTAAATCCGTTATAATTCGTAAAATAAAGCAGGTTATTACCTGAGAAGTACAATCTCAAATTCTGGATATGCACTTTTTGCATCAAGTTTTTTGGGAATGTATATCCAAATTCCACAGTCTGTAACTTCACATAGTTGCCACTCTCAACATAACGGTCGGAAACAAAATAATTGTTACCCTCAAATGTCATGCGCGGAATGGAAGTATTCCTATTGTTTTCAGTCCATCTATCCAAGAACGAACGATCCCAGTTATCAACACCAGCATTTCTTTCAGCTTGTTTGGCATTATAAATCTTATTACCAAAATTACCCTGCAAATCAATTGACAAATCAAAGCCTTTCCAAGCGGCAGTTATACCCAAACCACCGATAAACTTCGGAGTAGGAGAGCCTAAATCCGTACGGTCTTCAGCAGTTATATATCCATTGCCATCCGTATCTGCATAAATCAGATCACCCGGAGCTACATTTGCCTGATACTTCTTCTTCGCATCACCGGAAGCAGCCGCAGCCATCGCATTATACTGCTCAATCTCCTCATTACTTTGGAAAATACCAATAGTCTTGTAACCATAAAAATACTTGATTGGCATTCCTTCTTCTGTCATATGAACACTTTTTCCGGAACCTATATCCCCACTGGTGATACGTTTACCTCCCAAATTAGTCACCTCATTCTTAATTGTAGTTCCAGTCAAGCGGATGCCATAACGAAAATCCTTAAACGAGTCTTCCCATTTCACCGTAAAATCAAGTCCAGAGTTACGTACTGAGCCCACGTTTGTTTCTACAGAGGCAAGTCCTACAGAAGCAGGAACATCCACATTTACCAACATTTCTTTTGTATCTCTTCTGTAATAGTCAAACTCTAAAGAAAAGCGATTATTGAACAAGCCTAAATCAAAACCAAGATCCAACTGCTCTGAACGTTCCCAATGGATTTGTGTATTATAAAGAGAAGTTACAGTACCACCAGAATAATAATCACCACCAAATACAGCATCATAAGTAGGGGCTACATTAGCCAATGCATAATATTTGTCATTACCAATCTTATCATTACCAATTTGCCCCCAGCTACCTCTAATCTTCAAGTTACTCAACCATTCAACATTATCTTTAATAAAAGCTTCTTCAGAAATCCTCCATCCGGCAGCTACTGACGGAAAATATCCCCAACGGTTATCCGGTCCAAACTTCGAAGAGCCATCGGCACGTATAGAAGCCGTCAACAAATATCTGTCCATTAAAGCATAGTTGGCACGGAACAAGTAAGACATCATGGCTTCATGTTTTCCATTATTCTCAAGTCCACGTGTATCGCTTGAAGACTGATCCAAATACCAATAGTCTTCCACTTCTGAGAAGAAACTACGTCCTGACCCGCCTAACTTTTCATTAGTGTATTTTTGAGCAGTAATACCACCCAAAAGATTCAGACGATTTTTATCATTGATTTGCCAATCATAAGTCAAGATATTCTCCCACAGCCAAGTAAAATCTCTAGTCCATGTTTTAGACAAGCTGTTCTCATCTACCTTTTGATACTCCGAGATATAATACTTAGGAGTAAAATTACGACTTCTACCATTAATATAATCAATGCCCAAGCTGGTCTTAAAATTCAACCCTTTAATAACTTCCCAATTCAAGAATGCACTACCCACAATTCTATCTTTCCAATTATCACTATTCATATAATGGAGGGTAGCAAGCGGATTAGCAGTAGATGCCACCTGAGGATCGGAGAAATTACCATTCTCATCATAAGGAGTAATGATAGGACTCAGTTTATAAGCAGATTTTACAACTCCCTTATTTTCATTTTTTGTATGACTAAAAGAAGCCGATAAGTTATGCCCGATAGTCAAATGTTTGTTTATTTTATATGAATTATTGGCACGCAAAGTAAAACGGTCATAAGAATTTTCCTTTATGATACCATCCTGTTGGAAATATCCGGCACTCAAATTATAACGTACCTTTTCTGTTCCGCCACTAACAGCAACTTGATAATCACGGACAGACGCTACTCGGAAAATCTCATCGAACCAATTGGTCCCTTTTCCGAAAGAAGCCGGGTCATCATAAACAAGACCGCCATCTGGATTAATATTCAAGTTAGCTTCATTTTGCAGCATAGCATATTCAGAAGCCGTACACATCTCAAACTTACCGCTATTTTGGAACTGAAATCCTTCACTGGCAGTAATGTTCACCTGTGCTTTACCTTCAGCACCTTGCTTGGTGGTAACAATGATTACACCGTTAGCACCGCGAGAACCATACATGGCAGTAGCAGAAGCATCCTTCAATACCTCCATGGACTCAATATCATGGTTACTCAGGAATGATATATCGTCCATAAACATTCCATCAACCACATAGAGCGGATTGCTATTATTAGTAGTACCGATACCACGAATGCGCACTTCAGGAGAGCTACCCGGAGCACCGCTTGCAGAGATAAATACACCGGACACACGACCTTGCAATGCGTTAGCCACATTAGGTGTAGAAATCTTTTTCAAATCATCGCTCTTGATAGAACCAACAGCACCGGTCAAGTCTGATTTACGCTGTACACCATAGCCTACAACTACAACTTCATCAATCAACATATTGTCTTCTTGCATTACTACATTAATAGTAGTACGACCATTCACTGCTATTTCTTGGTCTTTCATACCAATATAGCTATAAAGCAAGACAGCGTTACTGGGAACATTGGTAATCTTATAATCACCATCAAGTCCAGTAACGACTCCTTGTTGAGGAGCCCCCTTTACCGAAACTGTAGCACCAATAACAGTCATTCCCGTCTTGTCGGAAACGACACCCGAAACCGTAATTTTGTTCTGCGCCATCGAAACAACGGCAAACAACAACATCACACATGTAATTAATAAATTTTTCTTCATTTTGTATTGATTTAAAATTCTTTTGCAAAAGTATAGGAGCAATTGATGTATGTCAAAAAACAAACTACCACAAGATTACCACAACCTGCTCAAGCACTACAACGTAACTACTACAGCATTGTATAAAACACTAATTCCCAACAACATACACTAGGAAGTTATTTAAAGATTATTCAGACTGCAGGCCTATCCAAATAGAAATATGCTGTTGAAGTTACATGATCTTGGCGGTAGAAATTAACAAATCCTGGCGGAAAGTCTTTATCCGTGATATGTAGGTCTGAATCTTCATCTAATAAACGATAGAATTTCAGTTTACCGCTTCTATCTATAGTAACCGGTACAAGAGGAACCTTCGCCTTGTACAGTTCGAGTACCTTTTGATATGGAGCACCTCCAATCTGCTGCAATGTAACTCTTATATCATGACGAAAATAAATCGGGTCCTGCACGTGGAAACGATACATACTCCACCAACAACTGTCCGCATTTGCAATCGGACAACCTTGATAACGGTGGGAATACTCGCCCTGCCCCCAAGCCGTACCAATATAGTCTTCAACTCCCGTACCACTCAATGTGGGAAATTCCTTATCTCCGTCAATGTAGAACTTGATTTCACCTTCTCCCCACCAAGTAGTTTCATACGCCTTATTGGCAAAGATACCCAAGCTTACCCCCAAAAAGCGCCCCTTGCCCGATAGTTGGGGAAGAACAGTATAATCCACTCCCAACTTGGTGGATTTGTCTTCACGCCAGACAGCATGAAAATAGCTCATCTCCGAATCCCATTCCGGCAATTTAGTAAAGTTGATATCATAAAACAAGTGTGTCAGGTCCTCATCCGAGGTATTCACAAACACCACTTTGGCACCGATGCGGTAAGGCATCGGAATAGAACAGTTAAAAGAACGCTTCTCCGGATTAGAAAAGAAACAGTTCTCAAAACGAGATGTACGTGACAGCGGATTCCCAAAAAAATCTCCCAATGGGACATCCACTGCCGGAACAACAGAATTATCCCAATAAAACTTGATACGCAACGCACGAAGCATCTTAGGGTTACGTTTGCTGACTGTCAGCCAAATACGGTTAATGATCCCGGGTCCTTGCTGAGACAACAAAACACAGCTGTCTCCCGCCATGATTCTGCCGAAAGCACTTCCTTTTGCACCTTTATTGACTTGAGCTGCCGTTCCCTTGGCACCGGTAGGATTTTCAAAACTTGTCCACCGCGTTTCATGACCTTCAGGCACTTTCCATATTTGGGCATGCCCCAAAAGAGTAAATGCTAATAAAACAGATATAACTAATAATGTCTTCATTTCATATCCTCCAGCAATTTATTCATTTCCCCAAAGGTCAGCCTTATTCCCTTTATTCTTTCTCCACTCATGACGCCATTTGTGCATCATCACATTGTTTACCATCGGCTTCAGCTTACGGCCCGCCTTGTCGGGTATGGTGGGAACAGCCGTCGCCTTGTCCTGATACCAGTAGGCAACGGTGGCCAGGTCGAGGGTCAGGCAATTGTTGTGCCCATGCTCAATGGTGGCTTTCAGCCCTTTCTCAAAGAAGACGGGATCTTGAATAAAGAACCGATAGACATGTGTACGCCCCAAGAATCCGACATCATTATTCACACGTGGATAGCCGAAGTAGATATGCTGGTAGGGCTCTTTCGGGCACCAGGCGGTGTTGAACAAATCTTCCGTACCGGTTCCTATCAAGGAAGACTGTTTTTCACCGTCGATGAACCACATGTCATCGCCTTCACCATACCACATGGGGGTAGGGCACTGTACATAATAATTCAATCCCACAAAATGGCCCTTTCCCTTGATATCGGCAAACACATAATTGTCGGCTCCGTCCTTATTCTCCGTCTGCTTACCCACGGAACCCCACTCGGTCTCCCCCTCGGGAAGCGCTTCGGTAATCTCACGGTTGAACCACGCATGGAAACGCCCCATGTCCTTGGGCAGTTCCTTCATCTCCACATAGTCTATGTAGTAGTAGAAGGCGCCGATGTTGACATCCGTCTGATTCTCTATCTCAATGCGCGCACCTTTGGCAAAAGGCATGGCGAAATAGCTGCACAAACCCGTACCACCGTTGGGACCGGAAGAAAGTGCAAAAGAAGCATAGTTATACTGTTCGTTCCATCCCTGGCCGAAAAAGGGACCGATGGGGGACACGACAGAAGGTTCGTCGCTGCCGTCCCAGTACATCCGAAGGATGATGTCGTTACGGGAAAGCTGGCGCGGTCCCGGAGACATCGTTATCCAGATATGGTTGATTACGCCTGCCCCCTTGATGTCGGCCAAGACAGCCGTTTCGCCCGGCTTGATGGCCTTCAGGTGGTCACGGTTGTTGCCCGTACGGTCATAACTGCTGACACGGCGGTTGCGCAAGCCTTCCTTCATCTTGGCAAGGTCATACATTTCACTAGACATATTGGTCTGCGCAAAAGCGCTGCCTACTCCCATCAAAAGGGAGAATAAACCTACAAAAAACTTTTTCATCACGGTATTCTTCATTTTTCAAATTATGTTTTTCATCAATCTATCGGTTGTCACTTTCTTGTGGCATCCGACTTCCTTATCTTCTCCTCCAGTATCCGCGCCAGCCTGCGTGCCACTTTGGGATGCTGTTCATACACATTTGTGGTCTGGTATGGGTCTTCCTCCAGATTGTAAAGCTGCACAGAGGGTGCATCCGGCTTTATCCGGGCATTTTCTATATCGCTGTTCACCCGATGGGTGAGCTGGAAAGCGGATGCCCCGCCCAAGTCATGGTCACCGACATTCTTTCCGGTAAATCCGCCGCTGTTTTGCGCCGGAATATAGACCCACTTCCCTTTGCGAATGGAAAGATGGCTCTTTTGGGAAGGACAGATTATAATATGGTCCCGAATCATTTTCCCGGGATTTCCGACAAGGGCAGGAAGCATGTTGAAACTGTCCGGCCCGTCCTGCTCCTGCAATTCATATCCTGTGAGGGCAGCCAAAGTGGCAAGCATGTCAACATTGGACATCAACTGGTTGGATACGCTGCCCGCAGGAATCCTGCCCGGCCAGCGGACAATCATAGGAATGCGATGCCCGCCTTCCCAAGCTCCGAACTTGAAACCAAGAAGCTTGCCGTTGATATGGTGTCCTGCCTTCCAAGCTCTCTGCCCTCCATGATTCAGCATTCCTCCGTTGTCACTGGTGAAGATGAGCAGAGTATTTCCCGCCAGCCCTTCCTCATCGAGGGTACGCATAATCTCGCCTACCACCCAGTCCAATTCATGGATTGAATCACCGTAAGGTCCTGCCTCACTGGTACCTACAAAGCGTTCGGCCGGTGTAAAAGGATGATGGATGTTGGTGGTAGCATAATACAAGAAGAAAGGTGAATCCTTATGTTCCTTTATCCACTGCACGGCCCGGTCTTTCAAAGTAGTGGCTACAGCCCGGTCTTTGTACAAACGGTGCGCAGCCGTGGCTCCACCAATAGAGTTGATACCGAATTTTTCATCGAACTCCTCCGTTTCTGCCCTCTTGCCTCTTACAAACGGGTCGTTGGAATCATAACCCACCACATGATGGTTCTCCACATAAACAAAAGGTGGATGACTGTTGAGAATAGGCACACCGAAGTAATAATCGAATCCCAATTCAAGTGGTCCGGGAGCCAGTTCCTTGTTCCAGTCCATCTTTTCGTCCGTACGGAATCCAAGATGCCACTTCCCCACGATGGCAGTGGAATAGCCGGAACGTTTCATCACATCCGCAATTGTGGTGCGTGCCGTATCAATTTGCAGAGTCTGATTCAGGAAGATTGCCCCCCAAATATCCTCACGGCAAGGATATTGACCAGTCATTAGTCCATAACGTGAAGGCGTGGAAACAGCCGAGGATGAATGAGCGTCCGTAAAGCTACGGCCCTGCGATGCCAGACGGTCTATATTGGGAGTCTTGACCTTGGTGGCACCGTAACAACCAATGTCGCCATAGCCCAAGTCATCAACGTTGATAATGATTACATTGGGCTTGACCTCAGTGGAAGCCGGAGATTGCTGCGCGACGGCAGGCAAAGCGCTGAATCCCATCCCTACTGTGAAGGAGAGGGACCCGGTGAGAAGTTTGTGTTTCATGTTTCACTCAATTTATCGGTTAATACAACATCCTTGCAAATAGAAGGTCAATGAATCCTGAATATCTTTATCCCATTCAAGAACGTCATTCCCTTCACCGCCTCAAAGTCCACTGTAAGGTTTCCACCGGTTACGGCAATACGCAATTTCTTGGATATGCAACGGTTCCCGCCTACTTCTATCGCCGGAGAGAAATGGCTCAACCAAGGCCGACCGTTGACAGAAACATTGAAGACACTGCCGCGGAAATCGGCATTGTCTAGGGTAGCGACAGCTCCCAAATCGTAAGTCACCCGTTCGGAACGTGCGTTCAGGTCAGCAAAAAGAAGTTCCACTTCATAGTCGCCGTCGGGCAAGTCGAAGCGATAGGCTTTGATGCCCTTGCGTTTGGTCTGGAGCAAAGGAACGTTACGGGTGTCTTTCACTTCGGCAGTGGTTCCGATACGTCCCGGAGAACGGCGGAAAATCTCTCCACCTATGTAGCCCCAACTCCCAGGAGTATAAGCTTGGTCGGGAAGCCAGCAAAGATCACTCTTGTTATCCGTAAAGAAACAGTTGCTGCCCACGTTCACTGCAAGTTCCAGCTGTCCGGAGCCGGCTGCCGCGATATAGCGAGGCTGCATCTTCACAAAAATGTCCGAAACCTGCTCCACCTTCTTCCCTTGATAGATGCCGGATGCTACAAGCGTGTTTCTTCCCACAACAAGAGGTACCCGCCACCCAGCATGGCAATTCTCAATGTCTTGTACAGAGAGTTTTTTCCCATTGACAGACAGCTCTACCTTATCCAGATTGGAATACACTTTCACCGGATGTTCCACTGCTTCGCCGTCCGAAACCACAGTCCGATGCTTCCAGTCATCCACAGCAATGTGCAG
This sequence comes from Bacteroides sp. AR29, assembly GCF_900217715.1. NCBI lineage: Bacteria > Pseudomonadati > Bacteroidota > Bacteroidia > Bacteroidales > Bacteroidaceae > Bacteroides > Bacteroides sp. AR29. The sequence goes on along the minus strand of NZ_OBMS01000002.1, from coordinate 8,914 downwards.
CACCGGAATATCCTTACGCAAAAATGCCTGAAAATAATAAAACACATCTTTAGGCCGGCGATCATTGTACATCAGCCCTTTATTATTAATGTGTGGCGTAGCCTCCTGGCGATTGGCAGAACTGAAATCAATGAAATTCCACTCTGTGGCGCCGACTATGAACGGCCGCCTCATGATAGCGGGCAGATAGTATTCGAGGTACAACTGCTGCCATTGCATGGAGAAATCGAATATCTGCGGCTCGAGCGACTGCAAGCGCGGGTCGGAACCGGCACCGAACTCACTGATTATTAACGGACGGTGCGGGTATTTACGATGCTCTTCGTCCACAAAGCGGTCGAAAGACTTGAAGTCGTTCTCATACCAGCCCTGATAAAGGTTCCAACCGGAAATGTCGGTGATATTGCTGAGACCGATTTTATTGTAAATCTGATTGCCGTGGTAGGCCATCGTACTCAGACGGTAGGGGTCTTCCCTCTTCAGAGTTTCCTCCAGATGCCGGGCAAGCGCCAAGGTATTCTCGTAGAAACCGTTGAGCCGTTGTTTCTTCACCCGATACTGCAGCTGGATGACAGCCTCGTTCATATACCCCCACATAATGACGGACGGATGGTTGTAATGCTGGCGAATCATTTCGCGCAAGGCGCTTGTGGCATTCGCACGGAACTCGTCACCCAAAGCTATCAAATCTACTACCGGAATCTCCTCCCATACCAGCATGCCGAGTTCGTCGCAAGCACGCAACACGGCATCGTCCTGCGGGTAATGTGCCAGACGGACAAAGTTCACACCCATGTCTTTCAGCAACTGCATATCCCTGCGGTGCATCTCATCCGAAAGCGCTATGCCCATCGGCATCTGGTCCTGATGACGGCAAGCTCCCATAAGTTTCAGGGGTTCCCCATTCAACTTGAAGCCTTCCTGCGCATCCACGCTGAACCAGCGGACCCCCAAAGGGACACGTGTCTCATCTTTCAACACCTTGCCACGCACATCTTTCAAAGAAACTTTCACGCTGTACAGATAAGGGGAATCGGGCGACCACAACTGTGGCTTTTCCAACTGTAACCGCTCCTCGAAGGCGAACGCCCCGTCGGCATCTATCCGGACGCTGCGCAAAGATTGGGCTACGGTCTTCCCATCGGTATCCAGCACCTCGACGTCCAACTTCAACACCGCACGCCGCACATCACGGTTCACCAAAGTCCCACGCACACTGATTTCCGCCCTATCCTCACTCACGGAAGGCAAATCGACATAAATGCCCGTAGAGGCATAGTCGGTAAGGCTGATGTGCTGCTTTGCAGCACTGATGAGCCACACATTGCGGTAGATGCCGCCAAAGATGGTGAAGTCGCCGGACAAAGGAGGTATCCGGTCGTTCTGATTATTGACGTGCACCATCAGCAGATTCGGGGCATCAGTCCTTACTTTATCCGTAATGTCTACGGTAAAGGCAGAGTAACCTCCTTTGTGGGTAGTGAGCAGCTCGCCGTTGAGGTACACATCTGCCAGAGAATTGACAGCATCAAATTTCAGGTAAAGCTGCTTATCCCGCATCTGCGCGGCATCCGTACGGAACTCTTTCTTATACCAGGAAGAAGCCCTGCGGTAGTTACGGGTAGAATAGGCATCCGTATTCCAGGTATGTGGCAGATGTACCTGTTCCCAACCTTCCTCATGACATCGCACTTTCTGGAACCGATTGTCATTATACGCAACATAATACCAGCCGTCATTGAAACTCTGAACCACCCGCCCGGCATTGACAACCGGGTACATGGTGGACAGACACAATATTAATAAAAATATTTTCTTCATGTTTTTCAATAGATTATATTATTCCACACAAGTCAGGCAAATACTGCAAGAATGCTGCATATAGTTTGCAGTGAAAATGCAGACAATATGCAGCAACAATGCCATCTCAACGCAGTGTCTCGAATGCTGCATATTGCCGCCTCGGGAATCAGTTAGAGTAACGTGAACGTTGCTTTCTTTACGTCCCGGCTATTTCTGCCAATCATCACCTCAAAGTTACCGGACTCGCATACAAAATCAAGATTGTAGTTGTAGAACTTCAGCAATTCGGGGGTAATCTTGAAAGATACTTTTTTAGATTCGCCGGCTTTCAGGAAAATCTTTTCAAAGCCTTTCAACTCTTTCACCGGACGGGTTACACTTCCCACAAGGTCACGAATATAAAGTTGAACCACTTCTGCACCGTCTCTCTTGCCGGTATTGGTCACAGTCACGGTAGCAGTCAGTTCGCCCTTATCCGTCATGCTAGTCTTGTCCAAAGCCACGTCGCTATAAGAGAATGTTGTATAGCTCAAGCCGAAACCAAAGGGATAAAGCGGTTCATTGTCTATGTCTATATAGTTGCTGCGGAATTTCTGGAACCATGCACCGTCGGCAAGAGGGCGGCCCGTGTTCTTGTGGTTGTAGAACAAAGGAATCTGTCCCACGCTCTTCGGGAAAGTCGTAGTCAGCTTCCCACTCGGATTCACATCACCAAACAATACATCACCGATGGCAAAACCTGCCTCACTGCCCGCAAACCATACATTCAGAATGGCCGGCACGTTTGCCTGCTCCCAGTTCAGTACCAGCGGACGACCGGTAAACAGCACCAGTACCACCGGTTTTCCCGTTTTCAATAATTCCTGTAACAGTATGCGTTGGGTGTCCGTCATTTCAAGATTCGTGCGGCAACTGCTCTCTCCACTCATTTCCGAAGACTCACCGAGCGCAGCCACAATAACATCCGATTTGGCAGCCACGGCAAGAGCCTCGTCCAGCAACTCCTTGTCCGAACGATTGTCACGGTGTAAAGAACGTCCGAACATAGTGGCACGTTTCTCATATTCGGCATCACTCATCAAATTACAGCCTTTCGCAGTCAGTATTTCGGCTTTACCGCCTGCTACCGCCTTCAAACCTTCAGCCAAAGAAGTAGCATTCTTCAATACGGCAGCCACACTCCAAGTACCCGGCATATTACTGCGGCTGTCTGCCAACGGACCTACCACAGCAATAGTGCCCTTCTTGGCCAGCGGAAGCACATTACCCTCGTTCTTCAGCAACACCAAGCTCTCCGAAGCAATCTTACGCGCAACGGCACGATGCTCTTTGGTAAAGATTTGCTTCTTGGCACGCTTCACATCACAGTATTTATAAGGATTATCGAACAAGCCCAACTTGTACTTAGCTTCCAAAATACGGCGACAAGCCACATTAATTGCTTCTTCTGTCACTTTTCCTTCTGTCAATGACTTCTTGAGCGTACCAACAAATGCATCGCTCACCATATCCATATCTACACCAGCATTCAGCGCCAACGCGGCAACAGTCTGCGTATCGCCCATGCCATGGTCGGTCATTTCTGTAATTCCGGTATAATCTGTCACTACAAAACCGTCAAACCCCCACTGCTTACGCAATACATCCGTCATCAACCACTTGTTTCCAGTGGCAGGAATGCCATCGACCTCATTGAAAGAGGCCATCGCACTGCCCACACCGGCATCAACCGCCGCCTGATAGGGCAACATGTATTCATTGAACATGCGCTGATGGCTCATATCTACTGTATTATAGTCACGTCCTGCCTCACCGGCACCATACAAGGCAAAATGCTTTACACAAGCCATAATCTCATCATTACGGCTCATATCCTTTCCCTGATAACCACGTACCATGGCCTGCGCAATGGCTGCTCCCAGAAACGGGTCTTCACCGTTGCCCTCGGACACACGCCCCCAACGGGCATCACGGCAAATATCCACCATCGGACTGAATGTCCAGCAAATACCGTCGGCACTGGACTCAATGGCCGCAATACGCGCCGATTCTTCAACCGCCTTCATATCCCATGTACACGACAATCCCAAAGGAATGGGAAACACCGTTTCATATCCATGAATAACATCCATACCGAATAAGAGAGGAATACCCAAACGACTTTCTTCAACCGCCTGCTTCTGTACATCGCGGATACGTTCCACACCTTTCAGATTGAAAAGCCCGCCCACTTCACCGGCACGAATACGTTTGGCCACATTACTACTTTTAGCCTGACCGGTCGTAATCTCACCGGTAACCGGCAGATTCAACTGACCTATTTTCTCTTCCAGGGTCATCTTCTTCATTAAATCGTCAATGAAACGATTCATATCGACCGGAGATTTCTGCGCATACGCACTAACGGCAGTAAACATCAACAAGGCTAAAAATGATTGTAACTTGAAAAGTAAATGCTTCATGTCTTTCATGCTTTTAATTTATAGAAATATTATTTTGCTGCAAATAAAAGAAAAGCATGCGACAACCTCCACATCCCGCACTACAATAAAAGTACATCCATCACTAAAAAACAAAATAGGAAGTACAATATTAGTACTTCCCCCATTAATATTTTACTGTAAAACAGTTATTTAAAATTTATAAGGAAATCAGTTAGACTTTCTTCCGGAAGCAGATTGAATTTCTTGCGCAACCGGTATCTTGCAGCATCAACCCCACGCGTGGAAATATTGAGCAACTTCGATATCTCCTTTGTCGGCATATTCAAGCGAAGCAATGCACAAAAGCGCAAATCTCCTGAAGTCAAATCTGTATATTGAAGTTTCAGATTACGGAAGAAGTTTTCGTGTATACGGTCAAAATTAGCCTGAAACATAGTCCAATTCTCTTTATCGGACACTATATTGCTATTAACTAAAGTGAGCAGCTTATCCAAGTTCTTACGGCCATACTGCCCCGACAACTTTTGCCGCTGTATCTCTTCTTTCAAGGAATTCAGAAATTCCTGATGGGCGATATTTGTCATTACCACACTGGACAACTCCTTGCTTTTAAAACGCAAATCGGCCTCAAGCTGCTCCTTTTCCAACTCAACAATCTTCTTCTCTTGCCGCTCGAGTTCTGCCTGATGGGCTACGCGCTGCCGTTCAATCACACGGTCTTTCTTTTTCTTCACGAAACGGTAGACCAGATATTGCAACAAAGCCAACAGACACAATCCTGCCAAGATATAACTTCCCACAGCCCAATAAGACAAGTACCACGGAGATAATATCTCAAAAGGAAGCTCTACCGATGCCAAAACCCTATCAGTATTATATATCTCAGCTTGGAAAATATAATTTCCATAAGGAAGACGGGCATACATTTTCTGCAAACTGCGTCCACTGGGCACCCATTGTTCGGAATAGCCATCCAACTTATATCTTACCTTATAAGTATAATCACTATAAACCGGATAACACAAGGTAAAACTCACTGTATTAAATTCGGACTCCACCCGGACTCCCGGCTGCGCCACCAATGTTTTCCGCTCACCACTGAATTCATCAATAGCCCGCATTCCCGAAATCCATAAAGAACGTTTGACTCGGGATTTATACAACGAAGAACTATCCGTCTCAATACGGGCAATGGCATTGTTCAGGCAAAGATAGGAATGATTATTTCTCTTGTCATAAGCCACGCTTCCACGCTCTTCCACTGCCAGACCGTCAAACAAAGAATATGGAATCCGGAGTTCTATATCGAAAGTATTTATCGCACATTTCACCAAATACACCGTTCTGTCCCCTACAAACCAATAACGATCTCCACTTGCACGACTCACAGTCTTGATTTCCCTCAATTCCGCCAATTGTTCATTCATCGTTTCATAAGGAACAATCGAGTCGGTCATATCTTCATAAGTATAAAAGTATTCTCCATTAGAAAAAACCACCCGACCATTGATTTTAAAAAGCGTGAAACTTCCACCCTCTACTTCTCCCAAACTCTCATACTTCCGCACATCCTTTACCAGCTTCATATCCGGATCAATCCGAAAGCGATACAAACCATTCCTTAAGTGTTTCGCCCAGATATTCCCCTGATGGTCCACTTCTATATGGCGAATCATGTGACTGAACCCACGTAAGGACCGAGTAAAATAATACTCTCCCGAAGCAGTTTCCGTATATAAATTCAAAAGCGCATAAGTCCCCTCCAATAAAAAAGACTGTTCCTTCAATTCAATCTTTTCCATACACATCCCTCCCTTTGCGTCAGCCACCTGCTTTGACTTCAATCCCGATATAAGGAAAGTACCCTTGTTGTGTCCGCAAAAAATCTGTTTTCCCCATTCATCGACGAACCACGCTTGTTCTTCCAAGCCCGGAACCAATTCAGCCTTTCCATCCTTAAGCCAATAAAGTCCTTGATTAGAAGCAATATAAGCTTCATTTTCCCTTACTAGAACATCATATACCATACCTATTTTACGAAACGGAGGTTCATAATAATAGATTAGAGAATTATTGTGTATATAGGCAATACCTTCATCCAAAGCTGTCCATATATTATTGTCATCATCACAATACAACTTCAAAACAGTATTGTTCTGTAGTTTATTATCCGTATTGACCTTCCAAATCAGCTTTCCTTTTTTATCCAACGCATATATGCCATCGGATATTGTGCCAACAACGTAGCAACTGTCTTTGGTCATCACCGCACGATTAATGGTATGCTTCCTGAATACATCATCACATTCGGTTTCCCATTTTTCCACCCTCCCATCTCGATAGAGAAAACCTCCCTGATTACGGGTAAGCATTAAAACCGCATCATCATAAGGAAGCCCGGCCAGGACATCGCTATTCCCAAATGCCTTTCTGGGAATAAGTTCTTCCATTTTCCTGCCAGAAAAGACACAAAGTCCACCATTTATTCTTTGAGAATAAAAAGTATTTCCAACCTGAAATAAGTTCAGAGGAAGACTCTTCATCCGAGTACCTTCCACCGAATTTCCATTATAAAAAAAGAGAGAACCAAACGATTGAAAAACAATTTCTCCTTGAACGCAAACAATGTTCCAGATTTCATCGTTATGAAAAGTAAAATCCTTCACCTCATCTTTTAGCGAATGATATTCAAGGGTATTATAAGGAGTACGGACAAAATAACCGAATTCTTCGTAAGAGCCTACATAAATTCTTCCATCTTTACTGATATATATAGCACGCACAATTCCTTTTGTCGGTAATTCATACAACCGCCAAGCACTTCCATCAAATTCCAGCAGTCCATTATTATTGCCAAAATACATCACCCCTCTTTCATCTTGTGCAATAGACCAATTCTGAATACCGGCATTATAATCCGACACCGAATAGCTCCTCACTATAGGAGAAAAAGGTATGGGTGAAGCTTGCAGCAAACTACTGAAAACCAAAGACAAGAGAAACGTTATTGCAATTCTCATGAGTACTGTTTATAGGTATTTACCAGCAAAGATAAAGCTTTTTGCGTTTTCGTAAAAACAAAATCGCAGATTATCCTCTTTTATAGAAAGATAACCCGCGACAACTGATAACTCACTTTATTAATTTTCAGCCGTTTTCTGTTTTCCCAAAGGAATAGAAACCCCCAAGTAAGCATTGACATTCTTCGTATTCTTGCCAAAGAACATATAGTCTGTTCCCGCAAAGAAAGGACCCAGTTTCAGTGCCAGACCGAAGGTTTTACCGGCTCCTTGAAGTACGGAATAGCTGGCAGCTACATTGAAAGCATTCGTCGGACGGATGCAGGCAGAGAAAGTCAGCTCATTCAAAGTTTTCGGTTTGGCAAAACGACCGGTATACAAGGCACCCACTACCAGCCAATCATTCAGTAAGGCATATTCAGCGCCAAGAACCATTGTAGAAGTCAATCCACGGGTACGGCTCTTCTCAGAAGCCTCCTCCGTCTTGAGCTGCAACATGTCATAGTTAAGAATCTCGCCGCTGTTCACAATATTCATGAACTCCTGCTGCGAGGCCGGGTCAAGAAGATCATAAGTCTGCTCTGCATTGGCTCGCGCTATACTGGTATTCGATTTAGACCATTTGATAAAGCCCAAATCAAGAACTGAAGCAGAAAGTGTCAATTTATCCAGTAACTTGTAAGATACTCCCAAATCAATAGCCCCACCATATCCGGCAAAACCAAAACTGCCAAAATCGATTTCATCGATATAATCACCATTCTCATTCTCGGGAAGTTCTAACAGCTTTGACGAGTTCTCCAAAGTTGCATCCACTTGAATGGAAGCTTTACTCGTCACTCCTGAAGAGCCGACAGAAGGAGTTTCCACATGAATCTGGTTGATGTTCAGCTTTAAGTTACCGATACCCAGCAGCATCTTCACCTTACCACCTACAGCCAGTCGGTCTGTGATATTCCTTGCAAAGCCAAGGCCGACTTCCGCATAGGAATTTATCTCAAGCTTCTGTCCATTAATGGTTTCGTTAATACCCAAATAGTCAGAAATATTGTCACCGAACTCCCGGCTGCTCATGTTATTCATAAACTGGAACATGGTTTTCGGTATGGCGGCACCGATATCATTACGCAACCCCACATTGACTGACCAGAAGTTCTTTCCTTTATACCACCCGGCAGACAGAATGTCGGTACTCAAATTCACATTCAAGTTATTGGTAGCATCCAGTCGGTTCATAAAGTCATTGCTCATGAAATAGTCGCTATCATCACTGTTCTCAATAATGTCCATAATATCCCTATACCCCAGGGAACTGGAGTTGACGGTAGCATTCAACGAACCTATCACGGGAATATTCAGATAACCGCGTCCCGGCATCAAGGCCGGATTGAGCTGCATACGCTGGTTACTTCCTTCCATAAAGTAGGAAGTGCGCAGGAACTGGGCTTGTCCGGAAAGAGAGAAGCAAAGCAACAATACCACAAACAGCCATACTCTCAGAGAATTCAATTGTTTCATAACCTTGTCAATATTTTCATTATCACCTGCAAAAATCATTAGTGTCCCGTTAAAATGGGACGAGTTAAACAATTAATCAAATAGCCCCGGAATAAGGGGATTATTTAGATCTTTGACATCATTGAAATT